>DATKZH010000202.1:0-35458 GCA_035528065.1 Thermoguttaceae bacterium
ACGTAGGCAGACGACTTTCAGGTGACCTTCGACATCGCTCGCCGGTTGCGCAGGACGCCCAAGAAAGCGGCGACAAGTCGCCGCACTCCAAAGGAACCACGCTTGTTTCAGGCCTAGTGGTCTGTCCAGATTGACTTTGCCGGTCGGGTGCCACTGGCGTCTCGCCAGTGCAGCTACGAGAGCACGGGCAAGATGCCCGTGGCACCCGTAAACTCGAATTGGACAGACCACTAGTCGTGGCGCCCGCTTTCGTGGCGGGGGAGCGGATAGACGGCCGGAAACGCGCTGCTCGTGTCCCGTCTCACTTCTCCAGCTCGTAGTCCCTGAGCTTCTTGTGCAGGGTGTTGCGGTTGATGCCCAGCCGGGCGGCGGCCTTGACCTGGACGCCCTCGCAGGCGGCCATCACCTGGGCGATCAGCTCCCGCTCCACCCGGTTGACGATCTTCGCGTGGAGGTTGTCCTCGTCCGGCCCGGCGGCGGCCAGCCCCGTCTCGACGAGTTCCGAGGAAAGCGTCTCCAGATCGGCATTGCGGCGGCCGATCCGGGGGCGTTTGCGCCCCAGGACCGTCTCGGGCAACAGGTCGCAAGTCAGCTCGTCGCCGAGGGCCAGGACGACGGCCCGCTCCACGTAGTTCTGGAGCTCGCGGACGTTCCCCGGCCAGTCGTACGCCCGGAGGGCCTCCATCGCCTTGGGCTCGACGTGAGGCACGTGGCAGTTGTTCTCTTCGTTGGAGATCTTGAGGAAGTGGCCGACCAGCTCGGGGACGTCCTCGCGGCGTTCGCGCAAGGGCGGCAGATAGATCGTGATCACGTTCAACCGGTAGTAGAGGTCTTCGCGGAACCGACCCCCTTCGACCTCCACCAACAGGTCGCGGTTGCTGGCGGCGACCACCCGCGTATCGACGCGGATGGTCTGCGTGTCGCCCACCCGCTCAAACTCGTGCTCTTGAAGCACTCTCAACAGCTTGACCTGGAGCTTGGCGGTGGTGGAGTTGATTTCGTCGAGGAAGACGGTCCCGGTATGGGCGGCCTCGAAGCGACCGGTGCGGTTGTCGATCGCCCCGGTGAAGGCCCCTCGCACGTGCCCGAACAGCTCGCTTTCGAGCAGGTTCTCGGCCAACGCCCCGCAGTTGACGCGGACAAACGGGCCGCTCCCCCGAGGACTGAGCCGATGGATCGCCTTGGCGATCAGCTCCTTGCCCGTGCCCGTCTCGCCCAACAGCAGCACGGACGCGTTGGACCGGGCCACTTGCCGGGTGAGCCGATAGACCTCCTGCATGGCCGGGCCGGACCCGATCAGCCCGGGAATGGGCGGGCCGGTGGCATCGACGGCGGCGTTTGCGGGAGTTCGGCTCATGGAGTTCGCGCAGCTTTGTCCGCGACGGGGAGCGTTGGAGGCCTCGTTCCCCGGCGGAGACGGAAACGAAAGGTCACATGGCCGGATCGTGCGGCGACGGATGGGTGATCGCCAGGAGCTTCCCTATTCTGGATTGCCTGTAGGCTAGTGGTGTGTCAACCGTCAGCTTGTGGGTGGCAGGGGCATCTTGCCCGTGCTGTGCTTTCGTGGACGCACTGGCGAGACGCCAGTGGCACCCAACTCACAAGGTAAGGACTGACACACCACTAGGGCACATCCACCTATTCGTCTCCGGCGGCACTCTCCTCCTGCTGCCCGATTTGCGTGGGCGCTTCGATGCAGTTGAGGAGCAGCCCCAGCAACTGCCGGGTCCCGGTATCCAGGTTCTCACTCCGATTATAGCGATCGTATTGCTGGAGGATCTGTTCGGTGGTCAGGAGGATGCCGTTCTGCTCGGTGCTCTGGCGGAAGGCCTGGGTGGCTGCCAGGCGAAGCTCCATCGGCTGGGTCCAGCGGCTTGCCAGGTCGACCAGGGCCCGCTGACAGCGGGGGGTGCCGAGGTTGGCCAACACGCGCACGGCGTCGGGCGCCAAGTGCGGTACGAGCAGGGCGGCGATCGCCGCGTCCTGCGCGCAACGGAGGTCGTAAATCGTTTTCTCTCGGCCGGTCAGCTCGGCCAGCCATTTCATCGCCCAAGCGGCCTGACGCTGGCGCTCGGCCGGGAGGACCCGCTCCGGCCCGGCGAGATCCATCAGCTCGGCGACCTGCCACTGGACCGCCTCTTGGGTGTGAGGACGGGAAAAGGCCTCGCCCAACGGGTCGTTGCGCACTAGCAGCCTGGCCCGCTCCAGTTGCCCTTCCCGAGCCGTCACGCCCACCGGCAACTTGGCCGTGCGACAATCGCGCCGAAGCTGCTGGAGCAAGAAGTCGACGGTCGGGCGCTCAAGCGCGGCATCCACCAGCGCCAGCTCATAGTCGGGCGAGGCGAGCAGCTTGCGGACTACCTCGCGGCCGTTCACGGCAGTGTCCACTTGGTACCCAAGGGCGACCAGGTATCCTCCGACTCGTTGGTCCTCTTCGGTGCTGGGGCCGGCGACCAACGCACGAGGCGTCCCCCCCGAGCCGGCAAAGTAGACCAGCGCCTCCGTCACTCGGCTTGAGCCCGGAAACGGCTCGATCGGCTCCAGCCGGAGGATCGCGTGGACGGCCGCAAGGCGGACCCGACGGTCGGCGTTCCACGCGGCCTGGGCAAGCGCCGAGGGCCTGGGGCCCTGACACAGGAGCGTCTCGGAGTGCCCTATTTCGCCGAGAACTCGCGCGGCAACGGTGGCTGCGGGGGCATGCCCGCTTCGCAGGGCGTACACGAGCACGTCCTCGACGATCTCGGGTCCGCACTCAGCCACTCGACCGGCCAAGGTTCCCTCGGTTGCCCCAAGCGGCTTGTCCAGGCCGTTTTCGTACGCAGCCTGCTCGAGCATCGTCGCCAGGTAGAGCACGCGGACTCCGTGATCGTCGGGGGCAACCGAGTACGCTTCGCGGGCAAGCCGGGAGGCAAGCAGCCGCGATGCCTCGTCGGCCGGGGCACTCCGCGCCGCGACCTGCTTGGCACCTGCGTCCCAGGTCCACAGTTGGACTTGGCCGTCGAGGTCCTCCCTCAACGGAGCCCGCCCATCGAAGTACTCTTGGGCCCGCTGGGCCAAAAGCTGTAACGCCTCATGCCTGGACGGCGTTTTGCCCGAGAGGCTCAATAGCGCCGATTCGGCCGCCCGGCGGACCTCCGGGGCACTCTCGTCGGAGGCAAACGGGGCAAGCAAGAAGACCGCCGCTTTCTCGGCCTGCAACTTCGCCAGAAGTCCGATCGCCTCGACGGTGAGCTTCGGGTTGCCGCTTTCGAGGATCGCGATCAGCGGGTCGACCGCGTCGCCCCCGAGCCTGGCCAGCGCCGCCCGGACGTTGCCGTGCTCCGCCGCCCGAGCGGGATCGGCCAACACGGCCAGCAACGGGCCCACCGCGGCAGCACCCGACCGTTCCAACTCCACCAGGGCCTGCTGCCGCACTTCGGCCGCCGGGTCTTGGAGCTGCTTGATCAGCCCGGCCAGTCGGGCGGGGTCCTGAAGATGACGGCTGACCGCCGTGAGCACGGCCTCGTTGAGCTGTTGGGCTTCCGGCGCGAGATCCGCCCGAGAGGCCATCTCCCTGAACAACCCTGCCCCGAGAAGTCCCTGCAAGGCGACTAGTTGCTGCTGGTCGAGGTTCGCCGAGAGCACCTGGTTCAGAAAACCCTTGGCCAAGTCCGGCCGCTCCAGGTCGGCCAGGATCTTGGCCGACCGGACCAGCTCCCGCGGCGTGCTCGGCCTGGTGGCCAAGATGGCCTCCACGGCCGGGCTCTCGCGCTTCTCCATGACGGCGCCCTCAGGCTCGGGCTTCTCAGCCGCGGGAGGCTCCTGCGCCCAAACGACTTCCCAGCCGGTCGTCACGATCAAGGCGATCAGTAGCGCGGCGCTGATTCGGTAGCGGTTATCCATGGCTTATCTCGTCTCGGTTGCTGCTGACTACGATAACCGTTTCTTCCAAAGCTCGACTTGCTTCGCCACCTCTTCCGGCGCGGTCGATCCATAGCTCCGCATTGCCCGGACCGCTTGCTCGACGCCGAGCACGCCGTAGAGGCTCTCGTCCAGGTCCGGGTGCACCTCCCGGAACTCGTCGAGCGAGAGGTCCGAAAGCCGCACGCCGCGGTCGAGCGCCTTGCGCACCAGCTTGCCGACCAGCCCGTGGGCGGTCCGCTGGGGTATGCCCTGCCCGATCAGGTGCTCCATCAGCGTGGTGGCGTCCAGGTGCCCGCGATCCAGACGCTCGGCGATTCCCGTGCGATTCAACTCGGCTCCGGCCACGAGCGGCGCGGCCAACGCCAGGCAGGCCGTCACCGTGTCGAAGGAGTCGAAAATCGGCGGCTTGTCCTCCTGCAAGTCGCGATTGTAGGCCAAGGGCAACCCCTTCACTAGAACCATCAGCGTCTGGAGGTTCCCAACCACGCGAGCCGTCTTGCCGCGCACGAGCTCGAGCACGTCGGGGTTGACCTTCTGCGGCATGATCGACGAGCCCGTACAGAAGGCCTGCGGTAGCTTGATGAAGTTGAACTCGGCGGTGGACCAGAGGATCCACTCCTCCGCCCAGGTGCTCAAATGCTCGGCGATCATCGCCAAGGCAAACGCGAACTCCAGCACGAAGTCGCGGTCGCTGGCGGCGTCGAGGCTGTTGGCCGCCACGGCCTCGAAGCCCAGACGCTCCCGCACGTCCTCCCGGTCGATCGGCAGGCTGGTCCCGGCCAGGGCCGCGGCGCCCAGGCTGAGCACGTTCGTCCGCCGCCGGCAATCGGCCAGGCGCCCGCGGCCCCGCTCGAGCTTCTCGCAATAGGCCAGCCAGTAATGGGGTGCGAGCACGGGCTGGGCCCGCTGGAGATGCGTGTAGCCGGGCAGGATCACGTCGGCATCGGCCTCGCACCGGCCCACGAAAGCCCGCTGGAGCTCGACCAGCCGTGCGTCGATCTGGTCGATCGCGTCGCGGACCCAGAGCCGCAGGTCAGTGGCGACCTGGTCGTTGCGACTGCGTGCGGTGTGCAGCTTGCGCCCCGTGTCGCCGATCCGGTCGATCAGCGCCCGCTCGATGTGCATGTGGACGTCTTCCAGCTCCACGCGGAACGGAAACTGTCCTTGCTCAATCTCTCGGCGAATCTCCTCCAGCGCCCGCTCAATCTGCCGGCACTCTTCGGCGGTGATCAGGCCCACTCGGGCGAGCATCTGGGCATGGGCGATCGAGCCGGCAATGTCGTGCGCATAAAGCCTCCGGTCGAAGCTCACGCTCTCGGTGAACTCCTCCACCCGGCGATCCGTCGCCTCGTCGAAAACACCACCCCAAGCCTTCTCGGTCACATTCGCCTCAGCCCGCGCGCAAAGGGAGCCCACAATATCGCCAACATATTTACTCTAAACAGCTTACGACGAGATGTCAACGAGCGATCTGGGGCACGTGCCGGAGAGTGGAGATCACCGAGCCGACCAGAATCGCCTACCCAGCAGATCCCGAACAACCGGCGGGGAGACAGCCGACCTTGCGATCCGGTCAGTCAGTGCAACCGGGGCCCAGAAGGAGACGGTCCACCTATTGGGGGGGCCTGAGTAGAACCCCGCCTTGGAGGGACAACGGCCTTTCGGACATGAACAAGGCCCAGAGGGAGTGTCAGGGAGGGGAACCCATGATCTGCCAACTCCTCCGCTGCGACTACTGGTCAGGCGTTGATCGATACCGCACAATGAGGGCGGCTGGGGGCGGATGGGGCGATGTGATCGCAGGTGGATCCACGGCATGGTCCTTGTGCTCGGAGGGAGAAAATCATGGAGCTGGATTCCGCGCGTGCACTCAAGGCGGAGCTTCTCGCGGAGAACCTCTGGAAAGACATCGCCACGCCAACGGCCATGTATCGTGTGGCGGAGGCAGCAGCCGCGGACGTTCCCCTTGCTGCAAGAAGGCGAGCGTCGCGGGGCTGGGGGCGTGGGGCCGCCGGGGGTCTCGCTGGCGCGGCGCGGCAACCCCGCGGTCGCCTCGCCATCGGCATCCGCGGCCGCCGCGGGCAGTACGGCCTGGCCGTCCGCGTCCAGGAAATTGGGCCGGGCTTGGAGACGGTGCTTGGCGTGATTTCCCGACGTGCGCGGCGCGAAGTCGATCTCCGCATGGTGGGCCCGATCCATAAGCAGGCACGAGCATGGCACCGAAAGCGCAATCGCCCCCTGCGCATCGGCGGGTCGATCGGCCACCCGGACGTCACGGCCGGCACGCTGGGATGCTTCGTGAGCCCGGTCGCCCAAAGCGACGAGTGTCCCTTCGTGCTGTCCAACAACCACGTGTTGGCCAACGAAAACGACGCGACCCGACGCGACCCGATCCTTCAACCGGCAGCTTTTGACGACGGCGCGGCGCCCGACGACGTGGTGGCCAGGCTCGGCCGCTTCGTCCGCTTGCGGAAACAGCGAAACCTGGTAGACGCCGCCGTGGCCGAGTTGGCCGAAGACATGGAGTACTACTACAACGATCTCCACGGCTTGGGAACGGTTCGCGGAGTCCGGCAGGACCCCCTCGACGTCGGCGAACGCGTCTACAAGATTGGCCGAACCACCGGCCTCACCACGGGCCGGGTCAGCGCGATCGAAGTCGACGGACTGCGTGTGGAGTACGACATGGGGACGCTTGAGTTCAACGGACAGATCGAGATCGAGCCGCTGGATAATAGACCGTTCAGCAGAGGGGGGGACAGCGGTTCGCTGATCGTCGATCGGCGTCATCGAGCCGTAGCTCTGCTTTTCGCCGGCAACGACGTGGACGCCACCTACGCCAACCCGATCGCCGACGTGCTTGACTCGCTGCACGTTCGACTCATATACTGATTGAGGGGTGACCAGGGGCTCTTATCCCAAGTGACGGGCAATGAGCGACCACGGCAGTCAACTCGATGCGGCCCGCGCCGTGAAACAGAAGGCCCGGTCTCTGTTCGCCCGCTTTGCACCCGTCGGCAGCGTCGGCATCACGCGCCAAGGCGACTCCTACGCGGTGCAGGTGAACCTGGAGTCCGAGCCGGCGGATCGGGACAGCTTGCCCGACCGAATCGACGACGTGCCGATCGTCGTCCGCGTCGTGGGCCAAGTGCGTAAGCAGGTGGGGTAGCCGTTGGAGTGGGCACCCGCGGCGCGCTCTGTTGGGGTTGGCGATCCGCGCACCAACTCCCCCGGCCAGCACTCTCGTCCCGCCCTCATCGTCAACGATGCCTTGTCAGGTCTCTGGCCGTCGGAGCGTTCTCGTCGATCTTGGCTGCACAATGGATGCTGGCATGCCCTTGCACGGCCCACGGTCTCGCGTACTCCCTAGTCGTGAATTGCTCGGGGCCGAAGGGCGCAATGCGCAATCGGCCACTTGAATGCACCCCCCTCGGCGTGGTATCATCGTGAGATTTTGGGCCTACCGCCGGCCGCCGCAGGGCGCGCGGAAGGCTTTGCCGTTACCATGTTCTGACTGCTGGGACCGTGCACCGTGCCACGTCGTGACGATCTTCACAAAATCCTGCTCATCGGCTCCGGGCCGATTGTGATCGGCCAGGCCTGCGAGTTTGACTATTCGGGGACTCAGGCCTGCAAAGCCCTCCGGGAGGAGGGGTATCAGGTCGTGCTGGTCAACTCCAATCCGGCCACGATCATGACCGATCCGGAGATGGCCGACCGGACCTACATCGAGCCGCTGGTGTGGGAGATGGTCGCCAAGGTGATCGAGGCCGAGCGGCCCGACGCCCTGCTGCCCACCCTGGGCGGCCAGACCGGGCTCAACCTGGCCATGGACCTGGCCCACCACGGCGTGTTGGACAAGTACGGCGTGGAGATGATCGGGGCCACGGCCGACGTGATCGCCAAAGCCGAGGAGCGCGACCAGTTCAAGGCGGCCATGGAGCGGATCGGGCTGGACGTCTGTCGCGGCGAAACCGTCGGCAGCTTGGAGGAAGCGCAGAAGGTCATCTCCGAAATCGGCCTGCCCTGCGTGGTCCGGCCCAGCTTCACCCTCGGCGGCGCCGGCTCCAGCGTGGCCTACAACCGGGAGGAGTTCAACGAGCTGGTCGCCCGGGGGCTGAGCGAGTCGCCGATCCACCAGGTCCTTCTCGAAGAGGCGGTGCTCGGCTGGAAAGAGTACGAGATGGAGGTGATGCGCGACGCCGACGACAACGTCGTGATCATCTGCTCGATCGAGAACTTCGACCCGATGGGCGTGCACACCGGCGATTCGATCACCGTCGCCCCCGCCCAAACGCTCACCGACAAGGAATACCAGCGGATGCGCGACGCCTCGTTGGCCGTCATCCGCGAGATCGGCGTGGAGACCGGCGGCTCGAACATCCAGTTCGCCATCCACCCGAAGACCGGGCGGATGGTCGTGATCGAGATGAACCCCCGGGTGAGCCGGTCCAGTGCGCTGGCGTCGAAGGCGACCGGCTTCCCCATCGCCAAGATCGCCGCCAAGCTGGCCGTCGGCTACCGGCTGCACGAGCTGCCGAACGACATCACCCGGGAGACGATGGCCTGCTTCGAGCCGACGATCGACTACGTCGTGACCAAAATCCCCCGGTTCGCGTTCGAGAAGTTCCCCGAGGCCAACGCCGAGCTGACCACGCAGATGAAGAGCGTGGGCGAGACGATGGCCATTGGGCGCACGTTCAAGGAGTCGTTCCAGAAGGCGCTGCGGGGGCTGGAGGTGGGCAGCTTCGGGTTCGGCTGCGACGGCAAGGATCTCTGGGGCACGCCCGAGCAGCCCAGCCTCGACGACGTCCTGTCCAAGCTGGCCCGGCCGGGCGACGAGCGCGTGTGGTACATCCGCTACGCGATGAAGTACGGGACATCGATCGAAGAGATCTACGAGCTGACCGGCATCGACCCCTGGTTCCTCGACAACCTCTACGAGATCGTCGAGCTGGAAGACGTGCTCCGCCAGCAAGGCACCGCCCGGCAAACGAGCGACGCCCTCCTGCGCAAGGCCAAGCAGTTCGGCTTCTCCGACCGGCAGTTGGCCACGATCTGGAACATGACGGAGCTGGACGTCCGCGCCGAGCGGAACCGCCGGGGCATCGTGGCCACGTTCAAAGCCGTGGACACCTGCGCCGCCGAGTTCGAGGCGTACACGCCCTATTTCTACTCGACTTACGAGGATGAGGACGAGACCCCGCCCAAGCGCCCGGGCCGGCGTCGGGTGATGATCCTCGGCGGCGGGCCGAACCGCATCGGCCAAGGGATCGAGTTCGACTATTGCTGCTGCCATGCCAGCTTCGCCCTGCGCGAGCTGGGCATCGAATCGATCATGGTCAACTCGAACCCCGAGACGGTCAGCACCGACTACGACACCAGCGACCTGTTGTTTTTCGAGCCCTTGACGACCGAGGACGTCCTGAACATCTGCGACCGCGTCCAGCCCGACGGCGTCATCGTCCAGTTCGGCGGCCAGACGCCCTTGAATCTGTCCCGGGCGTTGGCCAACGCGGGCGTGCCCATCATCGGCACCAGCGTCGACACGATCGAAGACGCCGAGGACCGCGAGAAGTTCAAGAACCTCCTCGAACGGCTCGACCTGAAGCAGCCGGCCAACGGAATCGCCAGGAACATGGCCCAGGCACGCGTCGAGGTGGCCAAGGTCGGCTATCCCGCGCTGGTGCGGCCGAGCTTCGTTTTGGGCGGTCGGGCGATGGAGATCTGCTACGACAACGCCCAGTTCGAGCGGTTCATCGCCGCGGCCTTCCTCGCCGCCCAGGGCCAGCCCGTCCTCATCGACCGCTTCCTCGAAGACGCCACCGAGGTCGACGTCGACGCCATCGCCGACGGCGAGCAAGTGATCGTCGCCGGGGTGATGGAGCACATCGAAGAGGCGGGCGTCCACTCCGGCGATTCGGCCTGCGTTATCCCGCCCTTCAGCTTGTCCGAAGCGGTCGTCGACGAGATTCGCGAGGCCACCTGCGCCTTGGCCCGGCGGCTCCGAGTCAAGGGCCTGATGAACGTGCAGTATGCGGTCAAGACGGAAAACGGGCGTCCGGTCGTCTACGTGATCGAGGTGAATCCCCGGGCGAGCCGGACCGTCCCGTTCGTCTCCAAGGCGACCGGGATGCCCCTGGCCAAAGCGGCCGCCAAAGTGATGGTCGGAGTGACACTGGCCGAACAGGGCTACCACCAAGCGCCGATCCCCGCCCACGTCTCCGTCAAAGAGGCCGTGTTCCCGTTCGTCAAGTTCGCCGGCGTCGATATCGTCCTCGGGCCGGAAATGAAATCGACGGGCGAAGTGATGGGCGTTAGCGAGCGGTTCCCCGTCGCCTTCGCCAAGAGCCAGCTCGCCGCCGGCACGCTGCTGCCCCGAAGCGGCCGCGTGTTCATCAGCGTGGCCGACCGCGGCAAGGACCTCGTCGTCGATCTGGCGAAGCGGTTAGAGCGAATGGGCTACGAGCTGCTGGCCACCCGGGGCACCGCCAAGCGGCTCGAAGAGGAGGGCATCCCCGTCGAGCGCCTCAAGAAGGTCCAGGAAGGCCACCCCAACGTGCTCGATTACATGCTCAACGGCCAGCTTCAACTGGTGATGAACACCCCCAGCGGCAAGGGCGCCCGAACCGCCGAAGGCAAGATCCGCGCCGCGGCCGTCGCCCACGGCATCGCCTGCCTCACCACCATCCAAGCCGCCGAAGCCGCCGTCCAGGCCATGGAAGCGATGCGCGAAGAGGAGATGACCGTGCAGGCGGTGCAGGATCGGTTTCCGGAGTATGGGAAAGCCGTGGCCAAGGGCTGAATTGCGGCGACTGCCAGCACGCGACGGGCTGAAGTATGCCTCCTCCCCCAATTGCAGGGATCCGACTCTCCGTGGTAGACTGAGAAAGTCGGCAGTTCAGAAGCTGCCACCTTCGATTCCGCAGGAGGCATTCCGCGATGGCTGACACGGATCTTGCACAACGCGTATATCGGGAGTTCAGTCCGGAGCCTTTGCGGCCGGAACGACAGGCGGATCTGTACGTCGATCTCGACGAAGTCCGGGGCAATATGGACACGGTCTCCCGCCTGGAAAAGACCATTCGACTCGCCGAAGGCAAGCCAACCTGCCAGGTCCTTGCCGGCCACAAGGGAAGCGGGAAATCTACCGAGCTGCTTCGCTTGCAGAAGCAAATCGAGTCGCGCGGAAGCTCGTTTTTTGTGGTATACGTGCAGGCGGACGACGACATCGACCGGAATGACGTCGATTTTCCGGACGTGCTCATCGCCATCGTCCGACAGATAGCCGCCCAACTTAAGGAGCGTGCTGGAATCACCTTGAAACCAGGCTTCTTCAAGAGTCGCCTGGAGCGACTGAAGTCCATTCTCACGTCGGAGATCGACTTCGAATCCTTCGAGCTCGATGTTGGCTTGATGAAGCTGGGCGGTGCGATGAAGGGTAGTCCCGATGCGCGCAGGGAAATCCGCAAGATCCTCGAACCTGACACCGACAACCTGCTGTACGCGGCCAACGAAGTGATCGGCCAGGGCGTGGCCGAGTTGGTCAAGCAACGGAAGGCGGGCTTGGTCGTCGTGATGGACGACCTGGACAAGATGATCGTCCGCGAGCGCGAGGGCACGCGTTCGACGACCGACGAATACCTGTTCGTGAACCGCGCCGCCCAGTTGACCGCGTTCCAGTGCCACGTCATCTACACGATCCCGCTTTCGTTGGCTTACTCGCACCACAGCCCGACGATCGCGGCGGCCTACGGCGGAGAGCAAGTGCCCGTCGTGCCCATGACCCGGGTCGCGGGCCGGCCGCCGAAGGCCGGTCGCAACGAGCCGGGCGTCCGGAAGTTTCGGGAGATCATCGAGCGGCGACTCAAGGCCGCGGACGCAAGAGAATCCGATGTATTCGCCAGCGACGATGTTCGCGACGAGCTGATCGCCCTCAGCGGCGGGCAGCCGACCGAACTGATGACGCTCGTTCGCGACGCCATCATCACACACGATCTTCCGATTGACGAGAAGTCACTCGATAGGGCGAGAATCGACGGCCGCCGCGGCTACGCCCGGTTCTTGCGGGCTGAGCATTGGCCGATCATCGAAGAGATCCGCAAGACCGGCGACTACACGCGAACCAGCGAGAACGAGCCCACATTCCGTGAGCTGCTCCACAGCCGGGCGGTGCTTCAGTACGTCAACGATGAGGAATGGTATGGGCTGAACCCGATGGTCGCCGCCCTGCGACCTCCCGGTCAAGGGATCGTCACGTAATGGCAGAATCCATTGCCCCCACAGCGGTTACGGCGCCCTACGGCGAGGCAGAGCGCCAGGCCGCGGAGTTGGCCGCGTTGCGGAGGATGCTCGAAGTGGCCCGAGGCTGCTTTTCGCTCAGCGTCGCGGTGTGCAACAGCCCGGCGCTTCGAGACGACCTGATTGGGCGAGCACGTGAGTGGTTTCCCGACATTCGGGTGATCTCCCTGCCGGCAGGTATCGTCGACGTTTTCGGATTCGTTGCCCCGAAAGGGGCCGATTCGGCGCCATCCGCGCTCTTCCTCACGAATCTCGAGGCGTCGATCCAGTCGGACCAGGAGCGCCACCCCGTGCTCCGCTCGCTCAATGCGTCCCGCGAACTCTGGCCGCGGAAGTTCCCCTGTCCGATCGTCTTCTGGCTACCCGAGTACGCCGCAGCGCTCCTATCCACCCAGGCGCGTGATTTCTGGCGCTACCGTAGCCACTCCTTCGAGTTCGTCTCCGAGCACGTCCGCGCGCTGGCCGATGCGGTAACACGGGTGTCGGGCGACCTGACCGCCGCAGGGAACCTTACCAGAGAGGAGAAACGATTCCGCATTGCAGAACTGGAGGACCGAATCGCTGATGCCGGCGACCCGCCGAGTAGTGCGCTTGCGTCTCATTGTAGCACGTGGTTGACCGAACTGGGTTTTCTACATCGCTTCATCGGCGACCTGGACCGGGCCGAACAGATGTTCCGCAAAGCGATGGAAATCGACGAGAAGCTCGGGCGCATGGAGGGCGTGGCCACCCAGAGCGGGAACCTGGGGCTCATCTACCAGACCCGAGGCGACCTGGACCGGGCCGAACAGATGCACCGCAAAGCGCTGGAGATAGACGAAAAGATCGGCTGGATGGAGGGAATGGCCAGCGACTGTGGGAACCTGGGGATTATCTATCGGCAGCAAGGCGACCTGGATCGAGCCGAACAGATGCACCGCAAAGCGATGGAGATCAACGAGAAGCTCGGACGGATGGAAGGCGTGGCCATCGCGAGCGGAAACCTGGGGGTCATCTACCAGATCCGAGGCGACCTGGACCGGGCCGAACAGATCCTGCGCAAAGCGCTGGAAATCGAAGAGCATCTTGGGAGGATGGCGGGCGTAGCCAGCGATTACGGGAACCTGGGGCTCATCTACCAGACCCGAGGCGACCTGGACCGGGCCGAGCAGATGCACCGTAAAGCGCTGGAGATCAACGAGAAGCTCGGCTGCCTGGAAGGCGTGGCGCACGACTTGGGGAACCTGGGGGTCATCTACCAGACCCGAGGCGACCTGGACCGGGCCGAACAGATGTTCCGCAAAGCGCTGGAGATCAACGACAAGCTCGGCCGGATGGAAGGCGTGGCCATCGCGAGCGGGAACCTGGGGGTCATCTACCAGATCCGAGGCGACCTGGACCGGGCCGAACAGATCCTGCGCAAAGCGCTGGAGATCAACGAGAAGCTCGGCCGCATGGAAGGCATGGCGGCGGACAGCGGGAACCTGGGGCTCATCTACCGGACCCGAGGCGACCTGGACCGGGCCGAACAGATGTTCCGCAAAGCGCTGGAGATCAACGACAAGCTCGGCCGGATGGAAGGCGTGGCCAACCAGAGCGGCAACCTTGGAAGCATGGCGGCCGACCGCGGTGACCTCGACGCCGCGCGCGAGCTTTGGACCCGGGCGCTCACGATTTTTCGTGAGATCGGCGCGGCGCACCGAGTGGAGCAGACCCAGCGCTTGCTCGACGGGCTCCCGGAACGGACCTAAAGGGCTCGCCTGCCTGCCGCCCAAGTCGGCGAAAAAGCGCCAATCTGGCCCTCAAAAAAACCGCCCTTGACTCGATCCGGCAAATTCCATATTCTCGCCGCCCTTGAGGAAACAATTGGCCGCCCAGGGAAGGGCGGCATCGAGGAGCCGGGAGGTTTCTCGAACCTGAGGGTCTGCATTTGGGCGTGCCGTGGCACGTGCCTGCGACCCGCGAAGCGCCCTGCCCGAGGCACGGAGGTCTCCGGGCGCGCTTCGAGGTAAAACCTAGGGCGGTATCATCCCCCTGCGCAACCATGGCCCACGGCCCGGTTGCGAACCATCCAATCGCTCCCGGAAAAGTCAAGTGTCCTTTGCCCCCCTGGGACGCAGCCTTTCCGGGGGCTTTTTTTTGCGCGCCGCTGGTCGGCCGTCGAAGGGGCTTCGACCGGGCCGACGTGGAACAAGGGAAAACGGAGATGTGTAGGAAGGGAAGAAGGAAAAGGGGAAAGACTTGGAAGAAGACTTGAGACCTCGTTACGACGCTTCTGCGTCGTAACGCAGATGGGGACGTTTTACGTCCCGAAATGAGCGTGAGCCGTTGTATTCCAGGGAATTCCGCTCCGCCGACGTGAAACGTCCCCGCGGTGCGTTTCCGGGCGGGAGCGTGGGGACGATGGTTTTTTGGGCCGGTTCGGCGTATGCGCACGGCCCGCTTCGGCCAGTGCGCACGGCCTCACACGCCGAGCGGCTGGTCGACTTTGGGTCGCCTTGCGTCCTTTAGGACTTGGCCCTCCGCGTACGACTGGGGGATGATGGTCACGCCGCGCTCGGTGACCGTGAAGCCGCGTGCGGCATCCAGCTCGTGGTCGTAGCCGACCTGCATTCCCGCGGGAATGGCCACGCCCTTGTCGATGATCGCCCGGCGTACCTTGGCCCGGCGGCCGACGTCCACGCCGGCGAACAGGATCGACTCGTCGACCTCGCCGAAGCTGTTGATCCGGGCCTTGGGCCCGAGAATCGAGTGACGGACCTCGCCGCCGGAGATAATCGAGCCGAGGCAGACGATGCTGTCCATGGCGTGGCCGCACCGATGGGCGTCGGCGAAAACGAACTTCGGCGGCGGGTAGTTGGGCTGGTAGGTGCGAATGGGCCACTGTTCGTCGTACATGTTCAGTTGCGGGTCGACGGAGATCAGGTCCATGTTGGCGTCATAGTAGGCGTCCAACGTCCCCACGTCGCGCCAGTAGGCCACCTGCTTTCGGTTCTCGTCGATCTCATCCACGAACGGGTAGGCGAACACACGGGTGGTGTGGATGATCGAGGGGATCACGTCGCCGCCGAAGTCGTGGCGGCTTTGCCGCCGGGTGGCGTCGCGGCAGAGCTCGTCGAAGAGAAACCGGGCGGAGAAGATGTAGATCCCCATCGAGGCCAGGCAGAATCCATTATCGTCGGGGACGGGTTTCGGGTCGGGAGGCTTCTCCTGGAATCCGATCACGCGGCCGTCGCCGTCGACCTCCATCACGCCGAAGCGGTTGCGGGCCTCGTCGCGGCCGACGGGGAGCACGCCGATCGTCAAATCGGCATGGTTGGCGACGTGGAAGTCGACCATCTTCCCGTAGTTCATCTTGTAGATGTGGTCGCCGGCCAGGACGAGCACGTACTTGGGTTGCTCCTTCTCGATGGTGTAAATGTTTTGGTAGACCGCGTCGGCGGTTCCCTGGTACCAACTGGCGTCGATCCGCTGCTGAGGAGGGACGACGTCGACGAATTCCCCCAGCTCCCGGCAGAAATACTTCCCCCACCCCATGTTGATGTGCCGGTCGAGGCTCATCGCCTTGTACTGGGTGAGCACGAGGATCTTGCGCAGGCCGCTGTTGAGCGAGTTGGACAGGGTGAAGTCGATGATGCGGTAAGCCCCGCCGAACGGCACCGCCGGCTTGGCCCGATCCCGGGTCAGCGGCTCCAGCCGTTCCCCCTTCCCGCCCGCCAGGACCACGGCGATGACGTCCTCTTTCATTTCCTGTCCCCTTCTGCTCGCGCTCCGCGCCCGGATGAGATCCATCGCCACTCATTGTATCGCATCTTCGACTTTCACCAAAGGGGACATCTTACCTGGTCGGGCATTCTCCAGCCCGTGTAGACGAATTGTCCCCATGCAGATTGTGTATATTCCCACCCGCCGTCGCCGAATTCGGGACGCATCCCTCGCGGAAATGCGACGCCCTCCGTGCCGGCAACGCTTCGAGCCGCCAAGCGCGAAAAGCCCCCACAGGAGAATCCCGGTTGCCAATATCGCCCCCAGATACTCGTGGAAGAAGAGGAGGTTGGGTGGAATGCACAATTCTGGCGACGTGCGGCAAGAGCATGGAATCGGCGGCCGGGGGCAAACAGGAAGAACTGGCGACTCTGAGGATCTCGCGTCAATCCAGCCAGCTTCGCTGCCACAGCTCCAGCACCAGAAGCGCCCACAATCGGTAGCTGTGGTCGAACTTGCCCGAGGTGTGGTCCTCCAGCAGCCTGGTGGTCACCTCCGGGCGGAACAGCCCGCGCTCGTGAGTCCGCCGATCCAGGAGGATTTCCCGCGCAAAACCGGCCAGCGGCCCGCGGAACCAATGATCCAGCGGGACCCCAAAGCCCATCTTGGGCCGTCGCCGAATCGGCTTGGGGATCAAATCCGAGAACGTTTCCAGCAGGATCCGCTTCCCCCGCCCCCGAACAAACTTGTGGGCAAGCGGCATTCGCGCGGCCAGCTCCACCACCCGGTAGTCCAAAAACGGCTGCCGACACTCCAGCCCGTGGGCCATCGAGGCGATGTCCACCTTGGTCATCAGGTCGCACGGCAGGTAGGTGACGAGGTCCGCCAGGCTGGCCGTCGTGACCGGATCGCGGTCGGCGCTTCGCGCCCTGGCCTGTGCGAGAAACCCGAGCGGATCGACGTCGGGCAGCGTGGCCAGGAACTCATCGGTATACAGCTCGGCGCGCCGGGCTTCGTTGAAAATCGCGATCCACTGCAAATACCGCCGCCCGGGGGCCTCGCTCAACACTTCCGTGAACCGCTTCAGCCGGCGGCGAAACGACTTCTGCCTCGGACTGGCCGGCAGACGCTGCCAGTACCGCCCGGCAATCGCGCCGCGGAGCCACGCCGGCAAACGGTCGAACCAGCTTGCCAGCCACACGGCCCGATAGCGCGGGTATCCGGCAAACAGCTCATCGCCCCCGTCGCCGCTCAGCGCCACCGTGACGTGCTTGCGCGTGAGCTCCGAGACGTACCAAGTGGGGATAGCTGAGCTGTCGGCAAACGGCTCGTCGTAGTGCCACACCAGCTTGGGAAGCACCTCGACCGCGTCCGGCTCGACGAGAAACTCCTCGTGCTCGGTGCCGAACCGCTCGGCCACCAGCCGGGCGTAGCGGGTCTCGTCGTACTCCTTGACCGGAAAACCGATCGAGAACGTCCGCACGCGGCTCTCCGCCGCTCGACACATCAGCCCGACCACGATCGTCGAATCGATCCCGCCGGAGAGGAATGCTCCCAGCGGCACGTCGCTTCGCAGCCGCAGCTCGACCGCCGACGTCAGAAGCTCCCGAAGCTGCTCGGCATGCTCGCCCGCCGGCCGATCCTCTTCGACGTTGAAGTCCGGCTGCCAGTAGGGGCGGACATCGAGCCGGCCGTCGCGATAAAGGCCGTAGTGCCCCGGCGGCAGCTTGGCGATCCCCCGGAAGATCGTCTGCGGGTGTGGGACGTACTGGTAGGTGAGATACGCGTCGAGCGCTTGCGGGCTCAGCTCGCGAGGCACGTCGCCGACCTCCAGCAGGCTCTTCAGCTCGCTGGCGAACAGCAGCCGGTCGGGCTCCAGCCGGTAGACCAGAGGCTTCTGTCCCAGCCGGTCCCGGGCCAAGAGCAGTTGGGCGTGGTTCGCGTCCCAGACGGCCAGGGCGAACATGCCGTTCAGATGGGCAAGGGCTCCCGGCCCTTCGTCCTCGTAGAGGTGGACGATCGTTTCCGTGTCGCTGTCGGTGCGGAAGCGGTGGCCGTTCCCTTCGAGCCGGCGCCTGAGATCGCGGTAGTTGTAGATCTCGCCGTTGAACACGACCCAAACCGAGCCGTCCTCGTTCGACATCGGCTGGTGGCCCCCGGCCAGGTCGATGATCGACAGGCGCCGATGGCCCAAGGCCACGCCGGGCATCATCCCCGAGCCGGGGCGGACCTGGAGCTCGCTCGTGTAGAGGCCCTCGTCGTCCGGGCCGCGATGGCGCAGCACCTCGACCATCCGCCGAAGCGTGGGCTCATCGATCGCTCTCTCCGCAGCGGTCCAGACCGCGCCGGTGATGCCGCACATAATGATATTCTAAATGGCATTTCGTGATTCTGGGAATTCTGCTGTGTGCCACTGCTTCGCAGAAGCAGTGCCAGGAGTGCTTCTGGCCAGCAGTTCGATGCAACACTGCTTGCAAGCAAGCAGTGGCACACCGCTTACGACTCCCAGAATCGTGCAACTCTATTTGGGGTGAGCCGACGTGCCGTCGGCCGCCAAACGCAAGAATACTCAGACTCGGTGGCCGATAGGCCGAGCGACGCACAATGGGCCGCTACTTCCGCTCCTGCTCGAAGTAGTAGACGCCCTTCTTGTTCGACGTCACCACGTCCAACAGCCCGTCGCCGTTGACGTCGGTCACTTCAAACTGCGTCCCCACGCCGCTGTCGTCGTCGATCGGGTGGCGGATCCAGAGGGGGCGGCCGGCCTTGCGCGCAAGCTCGTACCAGACGACCACGGCCGGCTGGTCGGAGCCCGGGTCGCGCCCCATGTGGGCCCACCACCGCTTGCCGGTCACGAAATCGACCAGCCCGTCGCCGTTGACGTCGGCCATGCAGACGGCGTGCGTCTGGGAGATGGTCTCGTCGATCGTGTGGGTCTTCCAGCCTTCGGGCGTCTGCTCGTGCCACCAGATCCCGAAGCGGTGGGCGCTGGAGCTGAGCACGTCGGCATCGCCGTCGCCGTCGAAATCATGGACGTGCATGTGGGCGGCGTGCTCGCCCAGGTTGGCCTCGTGGAACGTCCACTCCGGCCGGTCGGCGTCGGCCGGACGTTCCCACCATCCTTCGATGATCACCACGTCGGCGCGGCCGTCGCCGTTCACGTCGCCCGCCCCCAAACCGTGCGCGTATTTGCGGCTACCCGGGGTGTTCTCGGCGGAGAACGTCCGCACCGGCCAAGGCGCGGACGGCTTTTGGCCGGGGCCGGCGAATGCCATGCGTCGCCGGGGGCTGTCCGGCTTCTCCGGGTCGGGGGAGTAGCCGCAGACGAGCTCCGGACGGCCGTCGCCGGTCACGTCGACCCAGATCGGGCTCTCGTTGTTGGTGACCGGGACGGCCACGTGCCGCTCCCAAGCCGCGCCCTCCCTGCCCGGGTTCTCGAACCAGCAGGTGGGCTTGCCCGGGATGTCGACAACGACCAGATCCGCTCGGCCGTCGCGGTTGACGTCGTCGGCGAAGCAGCAGAAGGCGTCGCTATAGGTTTCGGGCGAGAAGGCTTTGGGCTCGGGGAGGATGGAGTGCATCTTCCAGTCCGGGCCGGCGTAGTAGACGCTGCCTGCGGCGACGTCGTTGCGGCCATCGCCATTGAAGTCGGCCACGGCGACCCCTTCCGCGCGAAACACCGGGTCGATCTGGACCTTTCGGAAGGAGATCGTGCTTGCTCCTTCTTGCCCCCAAGCCGCGGGGGCCAGCCAGAGCGACACCGCGACCACCGACAGAGCGCAAACCGTGAATCTCGTGACCATGACGTTCTTCCACAGAGCCAGTCAGGGGGGAATTGCATGTCTGTCCCAAGGGGCATTCTCGTGAGAAGGCGTAGCCCACCCGGGCAGGATATTCGTAGTGTACCCAGGGCGATTGGCGAAAGGAAGCCAGCGCCGCGGGGCGCGGACCGACCCTATCAGGCTACGCGAAACCGACCCACAAGAGGGATTCGCTGGTCAGCGGATGCTGGGATTTGGCCCGAGAAGCTGTCGCGGGGGAAGCCGGCCTACGCCTTACAGCAGGCTCTCGAGCAGGAGGCGGATCTTCCGCATCTCGGCGTTTTGATCGACACCCGGCATGGGGGGCATGTCTACCGAGAGTGCGCGGGAGTAGTGGTACCGGTTCAGTTGGATGATCAGCCGGCCGTACTCGACTTCTCCTTGCCCTATGCGGACCTGGAGCTTCTCCTTGCTGGTGTCGCGGAGCCGTACGTGGCAGACGTACTTGAGGAGCTGCTCGAAACCAACCCCTCGGTGGGGTCCGTAGACGAAGTGGCTGGGGTCCAGCGTGATGGCCAGCCCCTTGACGTTGTCGCAAAGCACCTTGGCGGTGTTCGGGTCCTCGGTCATCCGGCCCGTTTCGGTGAGCAGCCCGATTCGGACACCTTCCGGGGTGGCGATAGCCACCATCTTCGCCAGCCGCTCGATTTCGGCGTTGAAGGGCGTGCCCAGCTCGGCGGCCCGGATCGTGATGGTCACTACCTTGGTGGCCTTGGCCAGCTTGCAGCAGGCGGCGAACTGTCGGTAGTAATCCGCTTCGGGCGCTTCGATGTCCACGCTGTAGGCGATGATGCTGAGCCGACGGGACCGGCGGCAGGTTTGCAGCGACCGTTCCGGGTCGGCGAGCACCTCCGACGGCTTCAGATGGCCCCCCGTTTCATGGATCACGATTTCCACGCTGGTGTATTCCAGATCCACCAGCCGCTCCAGGGCGGCATCCAGCGGCAGATCGCAGAAGGACCTGGTCGATGCGGCAACAATCACTCCTCAGACTCCTCCTGAGCTCCCTGGCTTGCCCGCCGAGACCACCACGTCGTCCCAGACCGGGGAAACGGTCTATGACGATCGAACGGCGCTTGCCGGTAGCTTACCGCGAGAGGGCACGTCCTGGCAACACCAAGGCTCCGCAGCTCGCGTTGCCCCCATGGCAGCCTGGGCTACAATAGCGAGGGAGTGGGCCTTGTGCGACCGCCCAAGAGGGTCGACCGACAGATCGCCGAACACCGGGCGGGGCAGCACCGGCACGCGGAACCGGGCCTTCTCCCCGAGGTATTACGCAACCCATTTTCACTCGTTCCGTAAAGGACCAGCCATGGACCCCAACTCGCAGCCGCAAGGGCCACACGAGCCCTTGGCGCCGGTGGAAATCGTTGACGAGCGGCCGCCAAGAGGGCCCCGCAGGCGGACCGGCGTGCTGGGCGGGCTGTTGATCGTGCTTCTGCTTCTGGGCCTGGGCGTGTCGGCGATGTTGAACATCGCCTTCCTGTTCGGCGGCGTGTCGCTGGACTCGAAAAGGAAGGTTCGCGAGAAGTTCTTCTCGCACGCGAGCTCCGGCAGCGACAAGATCGTCATCATTTCGGTAGACGGCGTGATCCTCGACGAGGATGACGGTTTCGTCAAACGCCAGATCGACCAGGCCGAAGAGGACGACGACGTCAAGGCCGTGGTGCTGCGGGTCAACTCCCCCGGTGGGACGGTTACGGGGAGCGATTATCTCTACCATCACCTCAACGAGATGAGGGAGGAGCGCAAGTTTCCCGTCGTGGTCAGCATGGGGAGCCTCGCGGCCAGCGGGGGGTACTACGTCTCGATGGCCGCCGGCGATACGCCCGATTGCATCTTCGCCGAGCCCACCACCTGGACAGGCTCCATCGGCGTGATCATCCCTCACTACGACCTCTCCACGCTTCTGGGCAAGTGGGGGGTCCAAGACGACTCGATCGCCAGTCACCCGCTCAAAAACATGGGCAGCTTCGCCAAGCAGATGACGGAAGAAGAGCGCCAGATCTACCAGGAGCTGGTGGACGAGACCTTCGACCGGTTCAAGGAGATCGTCAAGTCCGGCCGCCCCCAGTTCAAGAAAGACCCCGAGGCCCTGAACAAGCTGGCCACCGGGCAAGTCTACACCGCCGAACAGGCCCTGGAGCTTGGGCTCGTGGACAAGATCGGATTCCTGGAAGAGGCCGTCGAGCGGGCGATCGAGCTGGCGAACCTCGACAGGGACGACGTGCGCGTGGTGAAGTACAAACGGGAACCGACCCTGGTCGACGTCCTGATGGGCGCCAAGGCCTCGCAGCGGGGCTTCGATCTGGCGGAGGTCCTGGACCTGACCGTGCCGCGGGCGTATTACCTGTGGTCCCGCGTGCCGCCGTTAGTCCGCAGCGGCAGCTAGCGCCTTATCCGACGATGAATGGCAGGTTGCCCGGCTCGTGGTGACCCAATTCATGGGGTCCATCTCGAGTTCCTGCCGCGTGAATGCCGTCACGACGGACCCGCCCAACGAGACTCGGCAAGGCACGCGTTTTCCGCTAATCAGGTCCCGGCTTCCGGCCTTCCGGGACGTTCTCGGGCCGTTTGCCTGGTCCAAGGGGGGGGCTTGGTCCGTCGCGGTCATACCGTCGGCGAGGCCCCGGCGGGCCGTCCGGGCCCGGCGAAAACGGACGACGAGGCCACCCCCTCCCGGGGCGATGCTCGGGAGGAGAGATGCCGGGCCACTTCGAGCGGAAGTAGCGCCACCACAATTGCTGACGCATCTGCTCGGGCGGCAGACCCGTCAAGTATTCCCGATCCCTGCCCGTGATCTCCTTCTCGAGGTACTCGCTCAACTGCTCGTGGCTCTGGTTGAACACGAAAGCGCCGATCAGGCCGTGAAGGAACCGGCGTTGCATGTCCGGGCTCGTCTCTTCGAGCGATCGGCGCGCGTCGGGCGAAAGCCGCGATTGAAGCGCCTGCAACGCCTCATCGCTCAGCGGCATCCGTTTCCCCGGGTTGGCCAGTTGCCAGAGGACCAGCATCTCGACGAAAAGGTTGCGACGTCCTTGGGGATCGTCCTTGGCTTGCTCCAATTCCTCACGCAATTTTTTCTGCTGTTCCTCGGGGAGGGCCTCGATCAGCTCGGGGGCGTTACGCTCCATGTGCTCGTCGAGCCAACGCGTCAGTGCTTCCTGTTCCTCCAGCGACAGCTTCCTCAGCCGCTCGCCCCAGGCAAAACCTCGGCCCCCTCCCGGCCCGGACTGCCTTCGGCGGGACTGCTCTTCGCGCAGCTCCTTGATCTTCTCGATCCTTCCGTCAGGCGGAAGCTCGCGCAGGTCGGCCCGCTCGGACGGCGCCAGGGTATTGACCCATTCACAATACCGCTCCATCACCGCGAGCAGCTCGTCGGAGCGCGGGTGGGCCTCGATCTGGTCGTGCAAGTCGTGGAGCCGCTGCCGCTCAGCCGAACCGAGGGCCGCAAATTGCTCCTGGGCCCGGCGCAGCTCCGCTTTCCGGGCCGGGTCCATCCGCTCGATTCGCGCACGCTGCTCCGCAAGCGTCTCTCCGGCCTGAAGAGGCTCGACCTTCAGCACGCCGCACAAGACGGTCGTCAGGCAGATTGCCCAAATCACCCGCGGGGATCGCTCGTTACGACTCATCCCCAACCTCCTCCGGGAACAGCTCCTCTTGACTGCGAAGCAGCAACTCCAGGAACTCGACGTCGTCGATCTGGCGGTACTGGTCGAGCCGTTCCAACACCGGCAGATCCTCGAGCAACTGGTCGTTCGGTTTCGCCCGGAACAGCCAGACGGCCAGGAAACCGGCCGCGCAGGCGCCCAGCATCCCGGCGCTTACGGCCAACGACCATCGCCGCCGCCGTCGAGGGGCTTCCGACTTCTCCTGCTCGACGTCCTCCGACGCTGCCACGGCCACCATCTCCAGGGTGCTCTTGGTGAACACCTCGTCGACGTGGGCCCGATCGAGGTTGTCCAGTAGATCCCACGTCCCCTCGAGCCGCTCCAGGGTATCGCGTGCCTCGGAGTCGGTGGCCAACAGCTCCTCGATGCGGCGGTTGGACCGGTCGTCCAGCTCGCCGTCGAGGTAGGCCACCAGTTGCTCTTCCAGCGAGCCCTGGTTGGCGGTCGGATCGGGATTGGCAGGTTCGTGTGCCATCGGTCAATGGTCGACGGGCAATGTGTCCCGGTTGGCTTGCGATCGGTCCGCGTTCAATGTCCCGCGTCGTTCTTTGGCACGGGGTGATCGCCGTGCTCGATGTACGGTTCCAACACTTCGCGGAGGTTGACCCGGGCGCGGCTCAACAGCGACTTGATCGCCTGGGGCGTCAGATCCATGGTCTCGGCAATATCCGCGTAGCTCATCCCTTCAAACTTGCTCAACAGCACGGCCATCCGCTGGCGCTCGTTGAGCGCCTTCAGGGCCAGCCGCACGATGTCGCGCATTTCGGTCTTGTCCAACTGGCGGGCCGGGAGCTGTCCACTCGAAGCCAGCACCATCCCTTCCAAGGGCCGGGCGCCAAACGGCCCGCTCTCCCGTACCTCCAAGCTCACCTCGCGCCGACGCGATTTGCTCCTCAGGGCGTTGCAGGCCACGTTGTTGGCGATCGTAAACAGCCACGTGGAGAATTTGGCCCCGGGCACATACGTCTTCCGCGCCCGATACACCCGCAAAAAAACCTCCTGGGTCAGGTCCTCTGCCAGATCGCGGTTATGGACCAGGTGTTCCAGCACGGTGACCAGCCGCCCCTGATAGCGCAGCATCAACTCCTCGAAGGCGGCGGCGTTGTCGTCGCGGACCTCGAGCATCAAGCGCACGTCGGGGTCCCGAAGCGCGTATCTTCGGGCGGAGGATTCGCTAACCACGGGCGGAGTTTCTCAGGGGGTCGTTTTTCGCGTCGCTTGCGGCGCGTCAGGTCCGTTCCATCTCTAGTCTAGGCGAACCCGAGCGACACGACCAGTTGCCCGTCGGCAATCGCTTCCCCTGTTCCATGAAACCCCGCTCGGGAAGCGGGGTTTCTCTCGGTTCTGACGACCGTGTGTAGAAGTCCGGCTATCGGCCGAACGCACGAGACTCGCCCCCCGAAATAGGGGACCGAAGGGCCCTGGAGTTCCCCAGCCAAGCACGTCTCATTCTCATCGCCGGCGACGAGTTCACGCGGTTCTGAATTCCGAGATGAGCTCTTCGGACCGGCGTCCCTGCGGACGCCGTCCCTTTCGCTTGCAGCCGATCGTGTCCGAAGTAACGAAGGATCTCTGGCAATTTCCGATACCTTCTTGTCGAGAGCTGGCCTGAGCCGGCGATGCTGGCGAATCGCCCCGGAAGCGCCACCGATTAGCCTGGCCGCACTTCACGGCCTTACAGTTGTCAATTTGGAGCAAATGGGAACGCTGGGAACCTGCATTTGGGGTCTCCTAAAGCCCACGAAGGCCGAAAAACAGACAAGGCGAATAGACAAGGCTTTTCTCATCGCGGAGCCGATGAGAAAAGCCTCTTGGACGAAGTGCTGCGTCGCGGGAGGGGGGCTTCGGGTGACGGCTCTTGGTGAGGGGCACGATCTGCCCGGGACTCGCCGTTGACCGTTGAGGACCTGACCCGAAGCCAGCGTGTTCGGCTGGGTCCGACCGAAACCGGCGGTCGTTCGTACGGCGAGGCCCTACTGGTCTGTCCAATTCGAGTTTACGGGTGCCACGGGCATCTTGCCCGTGCTCTCGTAGCTGCACTGGCGAGACGCCAGTGGCACCCGACCGGCAAAGTCAATCTGGACAGACCCCTACGCCCTCTATTGAAATCTTGAGCGTGGAAAGGCGGCTCGCTAGACTATGTGTACATGCATGTACACGACCACCGGAGTAGCGGCGATGGCAACCAAGACGATTACTCTCGACCTGGAAGCGTACGAGCGCCTCAAAGCCGTTCAGAGCGACGGGGAGTCGTTCAGCCAGACGATCAAGCGGACGGTCCAGGCGCCGCTCGACGTTGAGGCCTATGGCAGAAGGTTGCGGGAGGTCTCGATGAGCCGGGACGCGATTGACGCCGTCGAGGAGCAGGTCCGCAATCGGCACAAGCCCTCGGAAAGGAAGCGGTAGTGGCTTGTCTGGACACCACCGTGCTCGTTGACCTTGCGCGCCCCGGTGGGAAATGGAAGCGGCGCGCGTTGGACAAGGTGCGGGAACTGGTAGAACGGGGGGAGGGGCTTGTCACAACGCGATTCAACCTCGCCGAGCTCTATGTGGGCGTGGAGCGGTCCGATGATCCGGAGCGGGAAGAACGTGCGATTCAGGCCGTCGCAGGCGATTTCGGCGTTCTCGATTTCGATGACCGGGCGGCTCGTCTGTTCGCGCAAATCGCGGCCCACCTGCAAAGGGTCGGCAAGCCCGCCGGCGACATGGACGTGCTGATCGCCGCCACCTCGATGGGCGCGGGGCATTGCCTGGTGACGCGGAATCCGGCACACTTCAAGAGCATCCCCGAGCTGGCCGTCCAGACCTATTGACTCGTCGCGCAAGCGGCCGGTGTTTTGCGGGCGTCTGCTCCGGTTTCGCTAAACTAACCAGCCATGTCTGCCGAAAAAGCTAGCGCCATTGTGCTGCGGACCGTCGAGTTCATGGAAACCAGCTTGGTGGTGACGCTGTTTACGCGGGAGTTTGGCAAAGTACAGGGTTTAGCGAAAGGAGCGAGGCGGCTCAAGGGCCCTTTCGAGTCTGCTATTGACCTCTTGGCCCTCTGTCGCATAGTCTTCCTCCGCAAATCGTCTGACGCCCTCGACCTGGTGACCGAAGCGAAGCTCCAGCGGCGGTTTCGACCGGCCGGCCGTAGCTTGTCCAGTCTGTACGCCGGCTACTACGTCGCGGAGCTATTGAACGAACTGACCGACGACTACGACCCCCATCCGGAGCTGTTTGACCTGGCCGATGAGAGCCTCTTGGCCCTGTCGTCCGGGGAGCCGGTGGCCACCCGGGTGGCCCGGTTTGAGCTTGTCGCCCTGCGGATACTGGGACACTTGCCCTCGCTGGAGACGTGTGTCGACTGCGGAGTCCGGGTGCCCCTGACGGGCCGGGTGACCTTCGGGCAGTTGGACGGCGGGGTGTTGTGCCCCCAGTGTCGTGGGGGGAAGCGGCAATTGGTCGCGGTCGGCGCGGGCGTGTTGCGGGCGATGGGGCAACTGGCCGATCCGGCCGGTCAGGCGTGGCGCCGTTTGCAGTTGGACGCCAAGAGCCGCGGCGAGCTCCGCGGCTTGATGAACCGTTATCTGTGTAACTTGTTAGGGCGAAAGCCTCGAATGCACCAATACCTGGGCATGCTCTCCTCTTGAGCGCCGAGGTCTCGGCCAATGCGGACAGGGACGTCCCCAATGTCAATGGACGGAACGAAACTCGCCGTTGCGGCCGCTTGCCTGTTGGGCCTTGCCGCCGGCTGCCAGAGTATGCTGGAGCTGCCCGAGTCGGCCAAGGCCGGCGGCTGGACAAACGACGAGGTGCCCGAGGGCTGGGCCTTCGATCGGCTGATGGGCCGAAAGCGCGAGACGAAGGATTCGGACTCTTCCATCGCCGGGCGGGAGGCGTCGCCGTCGGTCCACTTCGCTTCGCAGACCAACGCCCAAGGGCCGGGCGCGGACCCGCCCGCGTCGTCGGAGGCGTCCGACTTCGAGAAGCCACCGAGCGAAGACGACGGCCTGGAGCTGAGCGACTTCTCCCCCTCCAACATCGGCACGACGGTCAAAAAGCTCACCGGCAACGGGCCGAACGAGTCGGTCGCCCGCGCCCTGTACCAGGAAGGCGAGGAGCTGCTCCGAGAGGGGCAGTACGAGGAAGCGGCCGAGAGGTTCGAGAAGGCGGCCAAGCGTGCCCCGGAATCGCCCCTCCAGGAAGACTGTCTGTTCATGCAGGGCGAGAGCCTGTTCTTCTGCGACCGGTATCCCAAAGCGAACGACGCGTACGCCGAGCTGTTGAAGAAGTACCAGTACACGCGGCATCTCGACAAAGTGGTCGCCCGGCAATTCGCCATCGGACGCTACTGGGAGCAGCTCAACGCCTCGAAGCCGACTTGGTTCTTGTCCCTCCAGGTCAGCGACCCCACGCGGCCGAAATTCGACACGTTCGGCTATGCCCTCAAGGCGTATCAGAGCGTGCGGATGAACGATCCCACCGGCCCGCTGGCCGACGACAGCATCATGGCCACCGCCAATGCCTATTTTCTCAAGGGGCGATACGAAGAAGCCGCGTACCACTACGACCTGGTTCGCAAAGAGTACCCCAAGAGCGAACACCAACTCAACGCGCACCTGTTGGGCATGAAGAGCAAGCTGGAGACCTACCAGGGGCCGAAGTATGGTGGCTCCCCGCTGGAAGACGCCGAAGAGATCGCCGACCAGACCGCCCGACAGTTCGGCCCGGAGCTGGGAAGCGAGCGGGACCGGGTCGTCCAGACGCAGAACGAAATCCGTGAGCAACGGGCCGAGCGCGACTGGGTCCTGGCGGAATACTATGAGAAGAAAAAAGACTACCGCGGCGCCCGATACTACTACCAGCTCATCCTCGACGAGTATCCCGCAACCGCGTATGCCCAAGAGGCGAAGACGCGGCTCGCCGAGATCCGCGACTTCCCCGATAAACCGGCCAATCACTTCCGATGGCTGACCGACCTGGTTCCGTCCACCCCCGACTAGCGCCTCGCCAAGTCTCGTCTGACGGGCTTGTAGTGACCGCATCGATGCGGTCGAAGCTGCACGTAGACCCGATGAATCGAGTCACTACCGGCGGCGGTCGTTCTCCTGCGCGGCTTCTTCCGATCCTCTGCCTGAGCGTGCTTGCCGGCTGCGCCGGCTATCAGGTGGGGACCACGTCGCTCTACGCCCCCCACGTCCGCACCGTCTACGTGCCGATGTTCGAGTCGGAGAGCTTCCGTCGCAACCTGGGCGAGCGACTCACGGAGGCGGTGATGAAAGAGATCGAGGACACGACCCCCTACAAGGTCGTGAGCACGCCGAACGCCGACAGCACGCTCCGCGGTCGGATCGCCGCCGAGAGCAAGCGCGTGGTCGTCGAGAACTGGTACGACGATCCGCGGCAAGTCGACGTCGACCTCCAGGTCCAGGTCGATTGGGTCGATCGCAACGGCAGCCCGATCCGTCCGGCCCAGTCCATCCCCCTCGCTCCGGAGCTGCTGGCCGTCAGCGGAACCGCCCCCTTGTTTCCCGAGATCGGCCAATCGGTCGCCACGGCCCATCAACAGGCGATCCAGCGAATCGCCCAACAGGTCGTGGGGATGATGGAGAGTCCGTGGTGACGAGGGGCGAGGGATGAGGGACGCTTCCCCCCTTGCCGCACTGCTTCGCACCGACTACAACGCCTTTGCGAAGCGGGCATCTCCACGACTCGCGACGGGAAGCTTGTCTCGATGGTCCTCTCTCCAGACGAAGCGGAGCGAACACCCGGCTTCCGGTCTCAACGTCGGGACCGGTGGCGCCTCCGCCACCAGACGCTCGCCGTCGGCCGGCTGCCGCTTCTGATGGGCATCCTCAACGTCACGCCCGACAGCTTCTCCGACGGCGGCCGCTTCTTCGACCCCCAGGCAGCGATCGAGCACGGCCTGCGCCTGGCCGAAGAAGGGGCCGATCTGGTCGACGTGGGCGGCGAAAGCACGCGCCCGTACGCCCCGCCGGTCGACCCCGACGAAGAGCTCCGCCGTGTGATTCCGGTCGTGGTCGCCTTGGTCGACCGCTCGTCGGTGCCCGTCTCCATCGACACGTCCAAGGCGATCGTCGCCCGGGAGGCCGTCGCCGCCGGGGCCCAGGTGATCAACGACGTGACCGGGCTCCGTGGCGACCCCGGGATGCTCCCGCTGGCCGTCGAGTCGGGCGTGGGCGTATGCGTGATGCACATGCAGGGCACGCCGCGGACCATGCAGAAGGACCCGATCTACGACGACGTGGTCGAAGACGTGCTCGGCTATCTCCGCCAGCGCCGCGATGCCCTCCTCGCCGCGGGCATCGACCAGGACCGGATCGCCCTGGACCCGGGCATCGGCTTCGGCAAGACGCCCGAGCACAACCTTTCGCTACTATCGAACGCCTGGCGATTTCACGAGCTGGGTTGCCCGACTCTCATCGGCCACTCCCGCAAAAGCTTCATCGGCGCAGTCCTCAGCGACCCCCAAGCCGACCGAACCGCCGGCACGATCGGCGTGGCCCTCTCCCTTGCCCGACAAGGCGTCCAAATCCTCCGCGTACACGACGTGGCTCCGGTCCGCCAAGCCCTGCTACTCTACGACGCAACGGGCGGCTTGGACGAGTTCTGCCCCGGGTAAAACTCGGGGACACAATACCTGTGGGTGCAGACTCGTTTCTACGTATCAGAGTCGAGGAAATCCAAGGACGCCGCGGACAAACGACGGCATTTGCGCAAGTCCCCGAAGGATTTGTCTGCTTGCGGCTCCGACTACCGAACAACCGCCATGACGACCTCTTTGCAAGTCATTATCTGTCAAGATGTTATGGCTTTCTTGCGAGCTTGACTTGAGTACGTAGAAACGAGTCTGCACCCCCTGTTTTGGTGGCCTGGGTAGTTTATGCTTCACACCAGGTCTCTCTGCTGAGGTATGACCGGGATGAATACTCGTGCCGATCTTCCCCCCCCGGAACCTCAACAAGTGTTTCCCATTTTGCCACTATTGGATTGTGTCCCGGGTGTGTGGCGACTAGACTCACGTGACATTAGGAGGAAGACGGCAATCGCGAGGTGCTCTGTGTGACGACGGTTTCCGCTGCGGCTAGCCACTGTGGTTTTCCGTGGCACGGGGTGTTCGTGACGAATCCTGTCCTTGTGCATGTAAGGGCAATGCCATGGGTATCAGACGATTTCGTGCGAGGAGACTGCGGTCGAGTGTCAATCGCAAGGGCCTTGCTTGGTTCAGGCCCCGCATCGAGCGTTTAGAGGATCGAACGCTCTTGGATGGGGCCTCCCTACTCGCCGAACCCAACGACACTGTGTTCGACGCCGTGTTCACCGACATAGGTCCAGGCGGGAACAGCCGCTTTGTTGACGACGGAGTGATCGGCGACAACGACTGGGCTGTTACCGACGTCGACATGCTCTGGCTCTATCTCGACAGCGAGCAGCGTGTCACGATCGATATCGACGCAGAAGGCACGGGCTTGGATCCGGTCCTGTGCGTCTTCGACGACTTTGGATCACTCATGGCGATAAGCTACGACGACCCCGCACCCGGTGAAACCACAGGAACCACCGATTCTTACATCGACTTCACGGCGATTGGCTCGGGCACGTACTACATCGGTGTCAGCGGCGGAGGAAACGACTCCTACATGCCGGATCAAATGGACAGCGGTTTCTCGCCCGGACTTGGCGAAACGGGAGGGTACCAGATTGAGATTGTCGTGCGTCCGACTTTCACCAAGATCACGAGTTTTGGTCACCCCACCCTCGGGGATTACAGCATTAACAACAACGGCACGGTTTCATTTGTCCATTACCCGTCAGGATACCCCAACGGCGTGCTGTTTGCGGATGATAATGTCGACACGACGTGGCTGGATAATGGGGAGCTTCACACTGGCAGTTTCACATGGGGATATGCCTTCAACGACATGGGTGAAACCGTCTTCTGCCCTGATCTAGGATTCTTCGACCCAATCAGCTACGTTGTCCTCAAGTCCCCCGGCGCTGTCGGCGTGCCAGTGGTCGGCCCCGAATCAATGATTCACTTCGCGAGCCCGGACCTTAACAACAGTTCGACGATCGTCTACACCAATCTGGGCGGAAGTCCTGCACACGGAGTGCCCGCAGGCGTCTTCAAATGGAGCGCAACGACCGCCGTTGATGTCATCGCGTCCGGCGAGCCCTGGTACTGGAACGCGGTTATCAACGACTTTGGTACGGTAGCCTTCCAGGTGTATCACGATGCTGGTCACGAGCAGATATACCTCGCGCAGAGCGGCGGGACGCCCAAGGAGATCGCCGACACGAGTGGTAGCCGGTTCGACTCTTTCAAGGGGATATCGATCAACAAGGATGGCAGCGTCGCTTTTCTCGCCACCTTGGATTCAGGCGGGGAGGAAGTGGTGGTCTATCGCGACGGCGCCGAGATCACGGTGGCCGACACGGACGGTCCGTACGCAGGTTTCTCGCCCCCCTCGATCAACGACAAGGGTGCTGTTGTTTTTCGGGCGTCTTTGGATAGCGGCGGTGCAGGGATCTTCTTCGGCCCTGATCCGGAGAGTGATAACCTGATTTCGACGGGAGAGGGGCTTTTTGGTTCTTTGGTGACAGACGTCGATTTCTTTGGAAGATACTTTTACGCCCGGCGGCTTAACAACGCTGGGCAATTCGTCTTCGATGTCGAGCTGCTGGATGGCACAAAGGCACTCGTTCGCGGCACCGGCGTTCCGGAGCCGGAGCCCACTCCCGAACCGGCGATCCTGTGGGTTAACGTCGTCGCGCATAACGGGCAGCCCAACACCACCAGCATCGTGTTCCAACCTGAGTTGAAAGGCGTGGCTGATGGGGACCTCTCTGTGGAGGTTGGGCTCTTTCTGTCGTCCGACGACACGTTCGATGTCAATGTCGATACGCAGTACGGTTATCCACAGCAATTCGACGTGATCCAGACCGGCGGCATAGCTACGCCCCTGTCTTTCTATCTTGGCAAGCCCCTATTGCTGCCCGCCAACCAGCCCTACCTGTTCGTGGTGGCGGACCCGTTCGAAATGCTCCCGGACAGTAACCGCAACGACAACTTGGCGCGTTTAGGGTTTGAGCCCGACTATCCCGGGCTCGTAGATGAGATTGCGCCGGCAACCATGGCGAACTATGACGACGAGAGTCGCTCTACGGACTCGATCGCCCAAGTGGTGCTCCACGCGATGTACGGGTGGACGCTGGGAACGACCAGCAGGTTCCAGAGCCCTGATATCCAAGGCAAGCCGAGTGCTCACTACCTTATAAGTCGGAACGGGAACATCAGGCAAATGGTGCGCGAGGAGGATGTTGCACACCATGCCGTTCCCTCGAACTCATATAGCATTGGGATTGAATTGGAGGACGCAACGGGCCACAGAGATAGCTCGTCGTGGGCAACCGAACCGATGAAGACGGAACTAGTGAAGCTCGTTCGCGCAATCTGCACTAGACACGGTATTGATTTGATCCATCCGGCTGTGCTCCCGCTCAGTTTGCACCCCGAATCGCAGCATGGAAATCGTCTGCCTCCGCCCAATGAAGAGTTCTATTTGCCATATATTGACTTGGGCCCGTTCGAGGTTTATGGCAACTATTCCCCGGACATGTCTCTGGATCCGAACAACAACGTGTACACCGACGGATACGGACCGCAAGAACCTGGGATCCTGGGGCACGGGCAAGTCCTTAACCGCAGCGCAGACAAAGATGACCCCGCGATCTGGGATTGGCTGGAGTTCATGTGCCGACTAAACGGCTGTATTCAGGTTCAACTGAACAGCCCTGCCAACCTTCTCATCACGGACCCTTCTGGCCGAAGGTCCGGAGTCGACCCTGCCACGGGCGCAACGCTCCTTGAAATCCCCGGAACGCGGTTCAGCGGCCCTGGCACGCATCCCCAGACCCTGGCCATTCCTTTCCCGGACGGCGGCAACTACACCGTTGAGGTTGTGGGCATCGACTCCGGCACTTACGACCTGAAAATGCTGGTCTCTGCCTTGGACGCTGGCCTAACGACCGCGGAGTTCAGTGGCACGACGCACCCAGGCTTAGTCACGACCTATGCGATCCAATACTCTTCGGAAGACTCTGAGGCTGCCGTGTTCACCCAAGTGCAGGATGCTCTGGTTGTGAACGACGTGGTCATCAACGATGGTTCTGCCCAGCGCTCGATGGTGACCAGCCTCACGGTCACGTTCAGCGACCTCGTGACGCTCGATCCCGGCGCCTTCGCACTGGTGAGCCAAGGTGGGAAAAGCGTTGGACTTAACATCGCCCAGAATGATTCCAGTGGGCAGTCGGTCGTGACGCTCAGTTTCGCCGGGCCGGATATCATCGGTGGCTCGCTGGCCGACGCCAACTACCGGCTGACCATCCACGGCGACAAGGTCCACGACTCCGTGTTCGGGCAGGACCTTGACGGCGACGGCGACGGCTCAGCCGGCGGCGATTACGTCTTTGGCGACCAGGCCACCGACGCCCTATTCCGGCTGTTCGGAGACAGCGACGGCGACCGCGACGTGGACAACCTTGACTTCCTTTGGCTACGGAGCACATACTGTAAGTCGTTGGGAGATTTAGGTTTTCTGTGGTATTTCGACCACGATGGCGACCACGACGTGGATGTCGCCGACTACCAACAATTCCGCACAAGACTTCGCACCGTACTGAATCCCTGGTTATGATAGTAGTGGTTGGGAGGCCCCGTTCGACGTGAGGAACAACGAAATCCTTTTTTGGTCTCAGAGGTGCCGCGATGAGGATTGCAGGATTAGGGTTCGCTAGCGTTTTGATGTGGCTGTCCGCCGCTGGCATTGCGCGGGCCGGCTTTGTTTTTGAGTTTGGCCAAGCGGGCTCCTCGCCGGTCAGCGATTTCGTGATCACCGCGGTGGGCGACACTGTCGACGTGCAGGTGTACCTGAGGGAATTCGGGAGCCCGGGCGACATTCTCGCCACAGAGTTGCTCTTCAGTTCCGCCGTAGCCTTGACCTTCGACGGCACGATCGCAAAGGTTCAGGACGAACTGTTGGACATCACTCCTGCGCCGGACTTTGACGTGATCAACTTCGTGTCGGCATCCACGAACGAGGCCGCATTGGACGTTGCGGCTTTCCTGAACCCTTTAGTCCCACCCGACCCTGACAACCGAATCCTCCTAGGAACGTTTCGATTCACTGGCGTGAGCGTGGGTACCACCGCGATAAGAGTGAGCGACTTAACGCCTGGGTTGGACGAGACCAACACGGGCGATTTCACGCCGCTTGACGACCTCATCGGCGACGGTTGGGGCGCGATCGCGGTCCAAGGCGGGGTTGTCCCCGAGCCGACTTCACTTACCTTATGGGGCAGCTTAGCTGTGTGCGGACTTGTCGCACTATGGCGACGGGGCCGTCGAAGGAAGGACGCTGTGACGGGGTAGCCACCTCGCTTCCCATGAATTCCGGGCACATAATACCCATTTTGGCTGTTTGGGTAGTTTGCGCTTTCGGCCGGGTTTCTTGGGTGATAGGACGCGACCCACGATACGCTCCAAACGCTCGACAAACGTGGTGCTCCCAAGCGGCCGACCGGTGCGGCTGTGCTGGCGCAAGTCCCGAAGCTCCTCCTCGGTAAGCCCACGGTTCAGCCGCGTAGGGTGCGTGAAACGCACCATATTTGTCCGGCCCGGAGATGATGGTGCGTTTCACGCACCCTACGCCTCTGTTCAGCAGGGCGTTCCAGTCGCCCGCCAATGCCAGCAAGGGACCGACTTTGACAAGGCGGTCGTCGCGGCCCTGCAAGTGCGGCCTCGCGCTGCTCGTAAGCGCCCGACATAAGCACTGTTGACGACTGGGGTAGCCTGGTGGGTAGTTCTGTTTTCTCCCACCCTGTATCAGGAGGCTACCCAGTCATGGCTCGACCAGTGAATCAGGCTCTTTGGGACCAGTGACCGTGGGTCGCAACAACTGGCTGTTCCTTGGACATCCCGGAGCGGCAGCCGGTCGCTTGCAGATGTTCAGCGTCGTCAGCAGTGCGCACCGCCATCATCTGGTGATCGACGACTACCTGGAGGACGTGCTGCGA
>DATKZH010000203.1:0-4368 GCA_035528065.1 Thermoguttaceae bacterium
ATTACGAGCATGAAGTCCTCGTAGCTCGCGGCGGTCAACGTCAGGGCGGCCGAGGTGCTCTCGGTCCCCAGGTTGTCGCCGGTTGCCGTTTTCAGCTCCGACGCCGTAAGGCGATAGTTGAACGTCTCGGCCGTCGTCGCGGTGCCTGCGTCGGCACCACTGGCCACGGTCAAGATTGCGTCACCCGTCAACTCGCCGAACGAAAGGATCAGCGTGAAGTGGCCGTAGTTCTCCATCGAGAAACTGTCACCACTGACGCCGGCCTGGTGGTCCTGTGGCTCCAAGATCGGGATGATCTTGTTCTGTTCGCAAAATCGCATATCAAATCTCCTTGTCAGTTTCGATTCACTCACCCACGTCGGGCGAGATCCCTACTTAGGCGCGGTCGGCAACGGTCACAATCGGCGAGAGCGTATCGCCAGCAGAAAACGGCGTTAGCGCGCTCGGCCAGGTCGGCTGTCCGTCCACGCGATACGTGACACGGAATGTCCGCTCGTCCGTGGTGAAGCGGACATGGATTGACGATGCCGACTTGACACCGCCCACCTTGTCGACCAGGACGTAGCTTGCCGGATCGAACAGGATGATGTCGCCCGAGTCTCCGACCACCGGGCAATACTCAACCGGGATCACGGGCCGTCCCATCAAGATGCCGTAGCTGCCGCTGTTGAGCTGGCTGCCAGCCGGATGGTAGAGGGGAATGCCGTCGGCTGACGTCGAGGCAGAACCGTAACGGCCTTCAAGCGTGAGGCCCCACAGTTGCGGCTCGACGTCCTGGTTGATGAGCCACACCGAGGTCTTGCGGCACGGGGCGTACATGCGGGCCCACATTTTGACGACGTTCGGGCCCCACAGTGTATTGGCCGTCTGGTTCGTCTCCTTGGTGACGTCTACCCGACAGTTGGCGTTGAGCAGCCCCAGGGGCTTGCCGCTGCCGTTGCCGTTGACGATCGCATCCTCGACGCCGAACGTGAGTTCGTTGACAAATGCATTCATCAGCAACGAACCGCTGGCCGAGAAGTCCTCGATCATTTCCTCGGTGACGTACCCGAGGCAGGCGACCTTCTTGAGCGTCAGATCCAGTTCACCGAACCGCATCTCGCTGTCGGTGATGCTGCCGGTCTCGGCGACCCAGTAGTGCCTCACGGCACCCCACCGCGACCCATTGGCCCGGCTCGACTCGGCAACCGTGGGGATTTTCAGCGAGTTTCCGGTAAGGCTGAACGCCATGCCGGCGGCCTTTACCCTGGACAGGATCTCGCCCATAGAATAGATCCGCTCAACAATCGTCGAGCGGTATTCCCCCGGCACAAGGAACCCGCCCTCGCTGTCGATGTCCCCTCGCATTCCGGGGGCCGCAGCCTCTGGTGCCAAGCGGCGGTCGGTTGTGGCGGGGTTCATCGCGGACTCGCGGACCTTGAACAGGTACTCGCCGAACCCGCTCCAGGTCTTGCCGTCCTCTCCGTTGATGATCTTCGGTGCCGACTTGCCGGTCGACGGATCGACGCGGACGAGCGGCTTCTGGGCCTGGCCGTCCTCGGTTTCGAGCGCGGCAAGAGCAGCCTGCTGTTTGCGCTGCTTCGCTTCCAGGGCCTCGCCCTCGGCCCGCAGTTGCTCCGACTTGGCCGTGTGGGCCTCGACGGTGGCCAGCTCTTCGTCGGTCAGATCCCGATCTTCTTCCTTGGCCTTGGCCGCGATCGCCTTGGCGGCGTCCAGCTCGGCGGCCCGCTCCTTGCGGAGCTTTTCAATATCGACTTTCATGCCTAGTCTCCGTTTCGGCCCCCTGACCGAAGCGGCGCATGAAAATAGGCGCGCCGAGCCAGGGCGGCCTGGGAATTGGGTTTTCACAGGTCTCGCCTTGACACGCCGCGCCTGACTTCGCAGATCGCTTTATGCCGTCACGTCGTATCGAGTGATCGGTGAAACTCCGCCACCGGGCTCGGCCGACGCCTTATGTCGTATCAGTCGGTATTGTACGTCAACCAGCGGGGTCCTTTCTAGGTTGAATTTTGTCAACCACCCGAATGGATCGGGCCACTCCTCTACGGCGTGTTGCCCCGCCGTTCTCTACCAGGTGATCTAAGTGCTTCCGCACGCCCTCAGGGGAAATCCCGAAGACCGCGGCGATTTCTCGCAACGAGGGCCCGTAGCCCCAGACGTCCACGTACTCACGGACGTAGTCCCTCACGTCGCGTTGCCGATCCGTTAGGGCCATTCATGCCCCCGGGCCGCCATGGGCTCCCTCAATGGCCAGCGCCCCGAGCGCGTTGGCCTGTCTGCCCCGTTGTCGTTTGCTGGGCACCACGGCCCCTAGAACGTCGCTGAGCGTGGCAATGCCGTCCACCATGCCCTCGTCTAGGGCACGCTGTGCAGTGAGCAGTCGGCCCTCCCCGAAGCCTGAGCGGACAGTGGATTCACGGCGGCCCCGGTGTTTGGCCACGGCAGCCACAAACATACCGTAGTATTCGTTCACCTCGGCCTGGATCGCCTCGCGGGCTTCGTCGCTCAACGCTGAGAATGGGTTGCCCTCGACCTTGAATTTTCCGGCCGAGATTAGCGTAACGGCAACCCCCATCTCCTCCAGGGCCTTGCTCATGTCTGCGTGCATCGTCCAAGTACCGATCGACCCCACCTCGGCCGAGGGGCTCACAAACGTCTTGCTCGCCGCCGTGCCGAGAAAGTAGGCAGCGCTGGCCATCATGCCCGTCGACACAGCATAAATCGGCTTCTCCTTGCGGGCCGCATAAAGCACATCCGCCGCCTCATTCAACCCGTAGACGCTACCGCCAGGGCTGTCCACGTCGAGGACGATAGCCCCAATCGAATCGTTGGCAACCAGGCTGCCGACAACGGCCGCAAACTGGGCTACGTCCACGTCAGCCCAGAAGTCGTGCAGCCCGATTACGCCTCGCAGGGGCACGACGGCTACCGTCTTCTTGGCCCGCTGCACGTCGAGCCCGGCCAGCACTCCCTCGGTGGGGCCGTCGGTAGGTTCAATGAGCCGAGGCACCACCGGGGTCGGCTCGTGGTTTTCGACGTCCTCGGCACGCTGGAGTACGATGCCCATCGCCGAGCGGTTCATCGCCCATATTACGCTTTTGAGTTCGTTTGATCTCTTCATTGGTTGGCTCCTTTTTGTAGCCCAAGCTCTTCACGGACCCGGGCGACAATCGCCGAGGCTCCGTTCTCTGTCCATCCCTCGCTGATCGTTACCGCCAGCCGCTGCGGGTCTTCGGACTGGCTCACCACCTCGCTGAGATATTGCTGGCACAGTTCGTCCGCGACTTCCTTTGCCGTTGCCCCCTCGCGGGGCTCGTCGTTCGTCGCGGCACATCCATGCCAGATCGGTTGCAGTTCGTCGCGTATGACGGCAGCGTGCCCGGCGAAGAACTTCTCCGCCCATTCGCAGAAGCCCGCGACGTTGCCATTCTTGCCGTGCTTGGTAATCGCGCCCGTCACGGCCTTGACCTGCCGCTTGACCAGGACCTCGGCCGCGTGCTCGATCGCTGGCAAAAGGACGGCGATCCGGGCGGCTCGGAAGGCTTCGGTGTTGTCGTCGTCTTTCTGCGGCGGGGCGATAACAGCAGCGGCCGGGAGCACTCGCGGCTGGCCCACGGGAATCATATTCAATGGCGAGAGGTATTCATCGTTGCCGGGAATCGGGGGGAGGTCTTCCATCGCTCGGCAATCGTTGCCGCTGTAGATCCCCCACTGGCGACCGCTGGCGTAGCCCTTGGTCCGCGTCGTAAAGTCGCCACGTTCCAGTCCGGCCAGGTTGTGCTTGAGCCGCAGTTTCGTGCCCTTGAAAAACCGACGCCGGGCCGACGCTTCGATCCGCCCGCACCGCGGCAACATCGAGTGTTTGGAAAACGCAATGTCTCCCTGCTCGGTGTTGGAGTAGGTGCTGCGCGAAAGGTCCTGAATCATGCTCGGCGGAACATCGAACATTCCGCAAATGTCCACCCGCTGAAACTCACGGGTGTTCAAAAACATGGCATCCTCAAATGGCATGTCGAGCTGCTTGAACTCCATGCCCTCGCGAAGAAGGCCGAGACCAAAGGCATTTTTTGCCCCGCGAAACTTCTCGTTAATGCTTGCAATCAGACGATCTCCCGCCGCTTCCGACAGGTCCCCCGCTTCTGCGGGGCGACTCACAAATCCGCCGGCCCACGCTCCATTGCCAAAAAACGCGGCCCCGAACTCCGTGGCCGTTTGGCTCAGCCCCAACGCCTCGCGGTTATAGCCGACCACCGACAGGCCCGTGATTCCATTGAGCGACAACCCGGGGATGTGCCACATTCGCTCGGCCGGGATGATCTCCTTTGCCAACCCGCTCACATAGTGATAGAACAACTCGCCGCCGTCGTT
>DATKZH010000204.1:0-2998 GCA_035528065.1 Thermoguttaceae bacterium
AATCCGCTCCAGCCTATCCCCACAACCTATCGAGGTTACCGATTCCGATCCAAGCATCTTCCGACGCCTGGCAAGCATAGGTCAACCGCTGACCATGTAGGCAAGCGCCAAGGCCGACTCGTCGTGGTTGAGTATCTCGGCCGCGCCCCACTAGGATGGCAATGGTTAGGCTGTGCGTGCGATTGCGGAACCAGATTTGCGATCAACTCGCGCGAACTAAATCAGAAGGATACCAACAGCTGCGGTTGTCTTCATCGTGAACAGATCCGGGCGCGTGGCGCACACAACAAGCTGGAATCTGGCGTGGCATCGCGCAACGAGTTGCTGGCATCGTACAAAAAATCTGCGACAAAGCGGGGGCATTACTGGATGCTTTCTGGCGACGAGTTCGTTGAGCTTGTTGCTGGGAACTGCTACTACTGCGGGACGGCCCCAGCCCAAGTCAGAAAGCCGAACGCACAGGTGAACGGCCCATTCGTGTACAACGGCATCGACAGAATTGACGGTCGGTCGGGCTACGCTATCGACAACTGTGTATCGTGCTGCTGGGTCTGCAATAGGGCGAAGGGAGCACTCGCCTCGCATGAGTTCGAGGCGTGGATTTCGCGTCTTGTGGCGTTCCAGTCGGCCCGATTCGAGCGTGGCGAATGACCGCGGTGGACTTCCTCGCGCGGTTGGAGAAAGTCAAACCCATTTCGGGTGGCCACATCGCTCGGTGTCCTGCCCATCAAGACGATACCGCGTCGTTATCGGTGACGGAAGGCAAGGACGGACGTATCCTGCTCCACTGTCACGCGAATTGTGAGACGCGAAGCATTGTGGCCGCGATGGCGCTCGACATGAGCGACCTGTTTCCCGAGCGGGACCGCGGCGGGATGGGTGAGCCGACAGCGATCTACGACTACCGAGACGAGCGTGGCGAGCTGGTCTACCAGTCATTGCGCTTCCCGGCGGGGCAGGATGGGAAGAAGACATTCCGCCAGCGGCGCCCGAATCCCGGCGGCGGGTGGATCTGGAAGATGGAAGGCGTTCGGCGCACCGTCTATCACCTAGACAAGCTCCAGGGCAAGGAAGCCGCGCTCATCGTCGAAGGAGAAAAGGACGCCGACCGGCTCTGGTCACTCGGACTGCCGGCGACCACGAACAGCGGCGGGGCGGGCAAGTGGCGCGACGAACTGACGGCGCAACTCACTGCGGCTGGCGTGAAGCGCGTGGTCGTGCTGCCAGACAACGACCCGCCAGGCGAAGCGCATGGGCTTCAGGTGGCCCGGGCCTGTGACGATGCCGGTCTGTTTGTGCGCCGGATTCTCCTGCCCGGACTGCCCGACAAGGGCGACGTGTCCGACTGGTTGGACGCCGGCCATACCAAGGCGGAACTGCTCGCCGTCCTGAAGAACGCACCTCCGTTCAAAGCGCAGGCGTCCGTCGTCATCAAGCCTAAACTCGAACTGACATCCTTAGCCGACCTCCTGCTCGAACCGGATGACGCGATCGAATGGCTGGTGGATGACCGGATTCCTGGCGGGGGGCTGGTTCTACTGGCAGGCAAGCCGAAGGCGGGGAAAAGCACGCTGGCTCGAACGCTCGCCTTCTGTGTGGCCGCCGGGGAGCCGTGGCTGGGCTATCACGTCGTCTGCGGGCCCGTCTGGTATTTGGCGCTCGAAGACAAGCGGAGCGAAGTCCGCAGCCACTTCCGGAGAATGGGCGCGACTGGCACCGAGCCGCTGCTCGTACTGGTCGGGGAAGCGCCGCAACAGTGTCTTGACTTACTCCAGGCGCGAGCGAAGGACGAAAAGCCGGTCCTCATCATTGTGGACACTCTGCAACGGCTCATCCAGGTCAAGGACATGAGCGACTACGCGGAGGTCACGACGAAGTTTTCGCCCCTGCTGAAGCTCTGCCGGGAGACGGGCGCGGCGTGCGTCGTCGTCCACCACGCGAACAAGTACGGCGAGGGGCTTGACTGCATCCTGGGCTCGACGGCCCTGAGCGGGTCGGTGGATAACATCTTCATCATGGGTCGGGGGGAACACGAGCGGACGCTCCAGAGCATCCAGCGCATCGGAGACGACCTCGAACAGACCGTGGTGACGCACGACCACGAAACCGGGCACATGGCGCTGGCGAGCACGAAGCGGGATGCGGACATCGCGCGAACGGCCGACCTCATCTTGGAGGCGCTGCGAAGCGAGGCGGAACCGCAGACTGAGCGGTGGCTGCGGGAACAGGTTGAGGCGCGGCCAAAGACGCAAGCGCAAGCCCTTCGAATGGCCCTTCGAAGGAACTGGGTCTACAGGATCGGGGAGGGCAAGCGGGGCAATCCCTACACCTACGGAATCGTTTCCGATGGCCTCAGAACGCGGGAACCAGAATATCTGCCTGCGGACATGAGAGTTAGGAGCGAAACTGAGGCTGAAAACGGGTCCATTTCAGGCCGAAACGGGCAAAACTCCCCGTGCAAGGAACCAGGGAACCACAAAGAGTCCTCTGGCTACTTAGGTACTGTACGTACAGTACAAGAGTCACGAAAGGTGGTTTCTATGGTTCCCGGCAATCGCGGGAATGGCAATGGAAACGGCTCCAAGAATGTCGCAAACGGTTATCACGTAGAGACATATTCTGGTTCCGCCACGTCAGAAGGCATAGACGACAGCCTGTTTGCCAATCCAGACGAGGAGACGGGATCATGACCGCCGTCCTGTCGGCGCTGACGCAGGCGAGGAGGAGGCCGTGACTGACCGACTGAAGGGTTGCGTGGTGGTGTTCGATGAGGACATTCGAGAGGACGACGCCGAGCCTTTGATGGCGGCGATTGCCCAACTGCGCGGCGTGCTGTCGATTCAGCCGTCAATCAGGACGGCCGACGATTGGATGATCCGCGAACGGGTCCGGCGAGAGTTGACTGAGAAGCTATGCGAGGTGCTCCGGCCATGACGCAGCAGCCCTTGTGCTTCGACCCGCCCAAGCGGCAGCGCAAGCCAAGCCTGACGGACAAGCT
>DATKZH010000205.1:0-2113 GCA_035528065.1 Thermoguttaceae bacterium
GAATAGATGGTTGAGCCCTCGCCCTTGAGGCCTCGTGGACAGCCCCGCACGCTCACCAGTTCGCAACAAGCAAATAACAACAAACTACCTGGTTGACAAAAGCGTTCCCATAGATGGGTCGAGGCACGAGACCCACGCGTCTCGTAGGAGACCCACGCGTGTGGGCGTGGGTCTCGTGCCTCGACCCACCCTACCGATAAGGCGTCGCCGATTCCTCCTGATTACGCCTCGACGACCAGCGGCACCTCGTGGATGGCGTTGTTGCCCGACTTGGGGAACGGGCGCGGCATGGGCTGGGCGGAGCCCCGGTCGTCGATCGTCCGGCAGCGGAGGTGGTGGCGGCCCGGCTCCAAGCCCGGCGCCAACGCGGCCCAGTGCGCGATCGTGTAGCGAAGCGGCCACGACCGGGGCCGGCCGCTCTCCGGGTCGAACTGGAGGGGGACGGGCGGGAGCTTGCCGCCCTCGAGCCCTCCGCCCCAATCCTCCGGCGGCGGCAGGATCTCGGCGTCCTTCCAATCGGCCTTGGTGAGATAGGGGTCGTCGGCCGGCGGCGCCCCCTCCGGCAGGATCGAATACTGCACGCTCCTCAGCCCTGAAATGCCCACTTGGGCAAACCCGACCAGCGGCAGCGCCTGGCCGGCTTTCGCATTCTTGGGCGGGTCGACGAACCGCGCTTGCGTCTTCATCCAGGTGTCGACGTCGTTGTTCCACTCGGCGTACTTGTCGTTGGCCTGGTAGCTGTTGGTCAGCACGATCCGCTGGAGCCACTTGACCGCCTTGTTTCCATAGGCCTCGGGCACGACCAGCCGAACCGGCCCCCCGTTTCTGACCGGAAGCCACTGGCCGTTGAGCTTGTAGCAGAGGATGATGGGCAGCTCGCCGGGCGGGTCCTCCAGCACGCGGCCGACGGAGAGCGAGCTGATGAATCGCTGTTCCGGCTCGTCGTTGTCGTATCCGTAGTAGTAGACGCGGCGGACGTTGCCCGTCGGGCGGGCCAGCCAAACGACCTCCCTCAGCGGCACGCCCTCCCAGAGGCCCGTTCCCAGAGGCTGGGGGCCGTTCGTGCAGGTGTGCACCTTGAGGAAACGGACGGCGTGCTTCTCGGCCAGCTTCATCAGCGCGCTGAAGTCCAGGGCCGTGCCCCGTTCCTTGGAGAGCGGATTATCCACTTTCGAGTCGCTCTCCGGATCGGGGACGACCTCCAACTGCCATGTCTCGCGGTCGAGGCCGATTTCGCGGAGCTTCTCCGCCGGCAACTCGTCGATGCGGGGCTTCTCCCGGCCGAACTCGCGGAACGCCTCGACCGGCGTGAGGTAGCGGAGCTTGGCGATCGCCTCGGCCAACGCCGGGGGCGGGGGCGACGAACCGGCCATCACCGGCCTGATGCACAGCGCCACACCCGCCGCCGAGCCGATCCCGAGCATCTGTCGCCGGGAAAGCCCGCCCCGCCCTCGATCGCCTTGCCTGGTCCGCTTCATCGCCGTCGCCCTTTCGTTTCCCGCCGGGGTTCTATCGTTTGACCTTTGTCCGCACGCAGTCCGAGCGCCGTGTCGCACATTTTGCCGCCCCGACGCTCGGCCCGCAAGGCTTCGCCTCCAGCGCCGGCCCTACTCGTTGAGCTGTGCCAGCGTCTTGAGGATCTCCACCCGAACCGCGTCGGCCTTGGTGCGGTCCTTGGGCTCGTGCCAGCGGAGTTGATCTACCCCTTCGGCGGTAAGGACCTGCTCGGCCCCGCTCGCGAGCAGCCGCTCGGCCTTCGCGATCGCCGCCTCGGCGCGGCCCGCAGCTTTCGACCGCCGGACGGCCTCGCGGAGCATGACGAAGCACTCGTAATCCTCCACGCTCTCGCGGATCGCTTCCATCTGCTTGCCGGGGGTGACGGTCTCGTCGTCGAGGAAAAGGGGTGTGTAGGGCCCGGCTTGAGTGAGGTACTCGTTCCACGAGGAGCTGCCGCTGTTGTCGCCGAAGGCCCAGAAGAAGCTGCCCGTGGCGCCGAAGTGCCAGCAGTGCCATGCCTGGAGGCGGTAGTAGCTGTAAGGGTCCAACAAGCGCGCAGGGCCGGAGCAGGAATACGACTGGAGCTCCTTGCCCTTTCGCTTCTGGTCGAGGTAGA
>DATKZH010000206.1:0-2335 GCA_035528065.1 Thermoguttaceae bacterium
ACCTCGACGGCCGGCCGCAGGGGACGCTGCGCGGGGACGTGGGCGTGATCTTCTCCGACCCCTCCGGGCAACGCGCCGTCGAACGCGAGTACTACTTCGATACCGGGAGCCGCGAGGTGTCGGACCTGCCGTCGGAAATCCGCATCAGGCCGGCACAGTGGGGCCCGATTCGGTTCTGACGCCCCGCCCCGGGGCCTCAACCCGCGACACGAAGGCGTGGCATCAGTGGCAAGACTACCTCGGCATGGCCCCGTTGTGATTGGCGGATCCGCCCCATATCGTCCAGCCGGTAGCCTCCCTATCGCCGCTCGGTCTCAAGGCAGATGAGCGAGCCGTCGTCGGTAGCCACGTAGATGCGCCCGTCGGCAACGGCAGGCTGGAACACGATCCGGCCGCCGACCTTGCTTTCCCAGAGCGTCTTGCCGTTCTTCGCGTCCACGCAGAGCACCCTACCGTCCGCGGTGCCAAGGTAGAGCTTGCCGCCGGCAAAAGCGGGCGGCGTGGCCCGCTCCTCTGCCCCCGGAATGCATGCCGCACGGACGGGCTGATTCCCCCCGGCGATATCCCCGCGGCGGAACCCCGGAAGCCCGGCCCCCGGCCAGTCGGCCCGGCTACGGGGTCTTCCCGCAGCGCATATCCGTTCGCGGCGATTTTGCGGCAAAAGCATCTTGACATTTCCCGGTTTTCTGCTATAATAGAGGTAGAATCGCGGGGTAGAGCAGTCCGGTAGCTCGTCGGGCTCATAACCCGGAGGTCGTGGGTTCGAATCCCACCCCCGCTACCAACCCCTTCACACTGGTCTCGGAGTCTTCCTCCGTGGCCAGTGTTCTTTGTACGACGCTCCCATCTGCCCGCAAAACCACCGGTCCAACCCACCGATCGACGAACTCGCGGAGTTCGGTGCTTGTCGCCGCCGAACTCAAGCATTCGCGAGCCTCTTTCATTGCCTGCCTGATGGCATCAGCCAAGTGCTCGGCGTCATCCCCCGCGCGTTCGCTGGTTTGAACCAGTATCTTCTGCAATCGCTCGCGCTCCGTCTCCAACTCCCCCAATTGGCGAGACACCGCCTTCTTGGCGAGCGTGTCGATATCCGGGTCGATCAGGAGCCGTGTCATGGCTGAGGCCTTTCGGTCAAGCTCGGCCAGTTGGACGCGGATCTGCTGGGCGTCCTCGCGAGTCTTCCCCAGTATCCTGCGTGCCTCTTCGACCGCCTCTTCAATGATCGCGTCGGCGTCGTCGAAAACCTCAACCAGCGTCTCGGCGATCTTCCCCATGAGCTGGTCTTCCCGAACACTCGCCGCATTCTGGCAGACATCGAGGCCGCTTCGCTGGCGTCGCCCGCAGGCGTAATAATCATATCGGCCCTTCTGGTTCTTGCTGGTGCGCCTGTAGCACACGCTGCCGCACACTCCACAGAAGATCAGCCCCGTGAAGGGCCGAGCCTCAGACCGAAGCTGTGGCCCGCGGCGGGAAGCGCGAGAGGTCAGACGCTCTTGAGCTGCCTGAAACAATGCGTCATCGACAATGCGCAGGCTCTCGTCTTGGTGAGCTAGGTGCTCGGCCTCGCCGCGCCATACAGGCACTCGCCGCCCCGTCCGCTTATCGAGTTTGAACCGCCGACGGTTGTACGCAATCCGCCCAGTGTAGATGCTTTTGGTGAGGATGTCTCGGACGCTGACGTGCGACCAGTACGGGGCTCGCCTGGTCGGGACGCCGCGGGCACGCATCCGATGGGCAACCTCTTTCACACCGACGGCTTCGGTCGTGTAGACCTGAAACACCCACCGCACTACCGAGGCCTCATCTTCCTTGACTGCCAATCGGTGGCGCTTGTTCTCGTCGACTTCTATCGTGTAGCCGTAAGGCGGCGGGCCGCCAGTCCAAGCGTGCTCCTCGAACCGCTTGACCAGGCCGTCCTTTGTCCGCTCGGCCAGCGCACGTGAATAGTGTTCGCCGATGACCAAGTGCATCCCCCTCGCGAGGGCGTCCCGCCCTTCCGTGACACTGATGACCTCGACGCCGCAGTCCTCCAACTCGGCGATGATGGTGCTGCTCTCGGCGAGATTGCGGCCGAGCCTGTCGTATTTGTAGATGAGAACGCGGTCGAACTTCCGTGCCTCTGCGTCGGCTAGAAGCTGTAAGAGCGCCTCGCGGCCCGCCAGCGACCTGCCCGTCTTGGCTCGGTCGATATACGGCCTTACGTCCTGCCCGTCCAGCCCCCGCGAACAGGCATCGATTTGGACGTCGATGGACGTGCCCCCGTCCTGGGCATGGGAGGAGTACCGAGCATAAATGGCAGTCGTCATCTTTGTTCCCCTTGCTTGGCTTTCAGAAT
>DATKZH010000207.1:0-77229 GCA_035528065.1 Thermoguttaceae bacterium
AAGTGGGGAGCGCCGGTCGCCGTGCGGGCGCTCAAGCGGTTCGCCGCCGACTACGCGGCCAAGGAGGGAATCGGGCCGACTCCCCCGCGGGCCGAGGCCAACGGGCACAAGGTGGCCATCGTCGGGTCCGGGCCGGCGGGCCTGATGGCCGGCTACCGGCTGGCCGTCCGGGGATACGACGTGACGATCTTCGAGGCGATGGAGATCGCGGGCGGGGCCCTGGCCGCGTGCATCCCCGAGTATCGTCTGCCCAACAGCGTGCTCCGCCGCGACGTCGAGCGCATCGAGCAGGCCGGCGTGAAGATCCGAACGAGCACGCGGATCGGCAAGGACGTTCCGTTCGCCAAGCTGCGCGAGGACTTCGACGCGGTGTTCGTCGCCACCGGGGCGCATGCGTCGCGCAAGCTGGGCATCGCGGGCGAAGACGCCGAGGGCGTGCTCGACGCCATGGAGTTCCTCAAGAACGTCAACCTCAACAACCAGGTCGAGCTGGGCCGTCGCGTGGGGGTGATCGGCGGGGGTAATTCCGCAGTCGACGCGGCCCGGGTGGCATTGCGCGTCGAGCCGTGCGAGGAGGTCCTGGTCATCTACCGCAGGACGCGGGAGGAAATGCCCGCGTTCGAGGAGGAAGTCGAGGCGGCCGACGAAGAGGGCATCCGGTTCCATTTCCTGGCGGCGCCGAGCCGGGTCATCGTCCGAGACGGCAAGGTTGCCGGGGTCGAGTGCCTGCGCATGGAGCTGGGCGAGCCTGACGAGAGCGGCCGGCGACGGCCCGTGCCCATCGAGGGCTCCGAGTTTGCGATCGAGCTGGACACGCTGATCGTGGCCATCGGCGAGCATCCGGCGGACGACTTCCTCGGCGAGGCGCACGGGTTGAGCGTGACCCGGTGGGGCACGGCCAAAGTGTCGCCGGAGACGCTGGTCACCAACGTGGAGGGCGTGTTCGCCGGCGGCGACATCGTGACCGGCCCCAACACGGTCATCGAAGCCATGGCCGCCGGGAAGCTGGCCGCCGAGATGATCGACCGGTACGTGCGCGGCGAGCCGGTCAAGCGTGAGTACGGCCTGCTGCGGCCGACGAGATACGAGCCGCCGGTCGAGCTGACCGAAGAGGAGATCGAGGGAGCAACGCGGCCGGCCACGCCGACCCTGCCGGTGGAGGAGCGGCTCAAGGGCCTCGCCGAGGTCGACCTGCCCTACACGGCGGAAATGGCGGTTGCCGAAGCCCGGCGGTGCCTGCGGTGTGACCTGGAAACCGTACACGCGAAATGTGCGCTGGAGCGGATCCAATCCGAGGGAGAAAGCCATGGCGGATGAAGTGAGGCTGACCATCGACGGCCTGCGCGTGACGGCCGCTTCCGGCGCCACCGTGCTCGACGCGGCGCTGGACGCCGGCATCTACATCCCCCACCTCTGCCACCATCCCGACCTGGAGCCGGTGGGCGTGTGCCGGCTGTGCATGGTCGAGATTGAGGGCAGGGGATTGACGCTCTCCTGCCGCGCGCTCGCGGAGCCGGGGTTGGTCGTGAAGACCGAAAGCCCCGAGGTCGACATGGTCCGCCGGATCGCCGCCGAGCTATTGATCGTGAACCATCACGCCGACTGCCTGGCCTGCTCCAAAAACGACCAGTGTCAGCTTCAGCGGATCGCCTCGTACGTGGGGATCGACGAGGAGCGCCTGGAACGCTTGCGGCGCCCGGAGAGGTCCGTGCCCATTGATACCTCGAACCCGTTCTTCGACCACGATCCCAACAAGTGCGTGCTCTGCGGCATCTGCGTGCGCACGTGCGACGAGCTTCAGGGCGTCGGGGCGATCGACTACGCGTTCCGCGGCTACGATACGACCATCAGCACGTTTGCCGGCCGGCCGATCGCCGAGTCGCGATGCGAGTCGTGCGGGGAATGCGTGGTGCGTTGCCCGGTGGGGGCGTTGCGTCCCAAGCGTTTCGAGCAGCCCTCGCGCGAGGTGCTGACCACGTGCCCCTACTGCGGCGTCGGCTGCGGTATCTACCTCGGCGTGCGCGGCAACCGCATCACCAGCGCCCGGGGCGACCGGGAGAACCCGGCCAGCCGCGGGAGCCTGTGCGTCAAAGGCCGATTCGGCCACGACTTCGTGGGCCATCCCGAACGGCTGACCACGCCGCTGGTGAAACGCAACGGCCGGTTCGAGGAGGCCACCTGGGACGAAGCGCTCGACCTGGTGGCCAAGCGGTTCGCCCAGTATCAGGGCGACCGGTTCGCCGCCCTGTCTTCGGCCAAGATCACCAACGAGGAGAACTACCTGGTGCAGAAGTTCACCCGGGCGGTGATGGGCACCAACAACATCGACCACTGTGCCCGGCTCTGTCACGCGCCCTCGGTGGCCGGACTGGCTCAAAGCTTCGGCAGCGGCGCGATGACGAACTCCATCGGCGAGATCAGCCAGTCGGCCTGCATCTTCGCCATCGGCACCAACACCACGGCCGCCCACCCGGTGATCGGCCTCAGGATCAAGGAGGCGGTCCGCCGCGGGGCGAAGCTGATCGTCGCCAACCCCAAGCGAATCGACCTCTGCCGCCACGCCGAGATCTTCCTCCAGCATCGCCCCGGCACCGACGTCGCCTTGATGATGGGCATGATGCGGGTGATCGTTGAGCAGGACCTTGTCGATCAGGAGTTCGTCGACACGCGCTGCGAGAACTTCGACGCCTTCCGCGAGTCGCTCGCGGCGTTCGATCTCGACTTCGTCGAGCGGACCACGCGCGTGCCGCGACAGAAGACCATCGATGCCGCCCGATGCTACGCCACGCACCGCCCGGCCAGCATCCTTTACGCCATGGGTATCACCCAGCACACGCACGGCACGGATAACGTCCTGGCCACCAGCAACTTGGCCCTTCTGACGGGCAACGTGGGCAAACCCTCGACGGGCGTCAACCCGCTCCGGGGGCAGAACAACGTGCAGGGGGCGTGCGACCTGGCCGCGCTACCCAACGTCTTCCCCGGCTACCAGAAGGTCGTCGACCCCAAGGCCCGGGCCAAGTTCGAGGCGGCCTGGGGCTGCTCCTTGAGCGACACGCCGGGACTGACGCACACCGAGATTTTCGACGCGATCGACGACGGCCGCGTCAAGGCCCTCTACCAGGTCGGCGAAAACCCGATCCTCAGCGAGGCCGACTCCACGCACGTCGAGAAGGCCCTCGAAGGGATCGATTTCTTCGTCGTGCAGGACATCTTCCTCACCGAGACCGCCCGGCTGGCCCACGTGGTGCTTCCCGCCGCCACGTTCGCCGAGAAGGACGGCACGTTCACCAACACCGAGCGTCGCGTCCAGCGGGTGCGCAAGGCCGTCGACCCGCCCGGCGAGGCCAAGCCCGACAGTTGGATCACCTGCGAGATCGCCAAGCGGATGGGCGCCTCGGGCTTCGACTTCGCCGACGCCTCCGCGGTGATGGAGGAGATCGCCGCCCTGACGCCCAGCTACCACGGCATCTCGTACGAGCGGTTGGAGAACGGCGGCCTCCAGTGGCCCTGCCTCGACCGGGACCACCCCGGCACGCCGCTGCTGCACTCTCAGAAGTTCGCCACCGCGAGCGGCAAGGGCAAGCTCATGCCCCTGGAGTACAAGCCGTCGGCGGAGACCGAGGACGACGAGTACCCGTTGATCCTCACCACCGACCGCAGCCTGTACCACTTCCACACGTCGACCATGACCCGCAAGGTGGACGGCCTCAGCGCGCTCCATCCCGAGGAGCTCATGCGGATCCACCCCGACGACGCCTCACGGCTCGGGATCGCCGAGGGCGACGTCGTCGAGGTCACCTCCCGGCGCGGCCGGATCACGGTCCGGGTGAACGTCAGCGACGTCTGCCCGCCGGGCGTCGTCTCGGCCACGTTCCATTTCGCGGAAAGCCCGATCAACGTGGTCACCCACTGCGCGATCGACCCGGTGGCCAAAATTCCGGAGACCAAGGTGTGCGCCGTGCGTGTGGAGAAGCGGGAGGCGGCAACTCCGCCAGCTTGAGGCGAAAGCCATGCCCGTCGCGGCCGGTCACCTAACCCGGCCGCTCGCGTGTCACTTCTTGGCCGGCTGCCGCTTCTCGAGCGCCTTCAGAATCGCCGCGGCCACCTGCTTGGCCAGGACGGCGGAGCCCTCGGGCGTGAAGTGGACGTTGGCCGGGCGCTGGATCTTGTCGAGCTGCGCGAGCGCGAAGGGGTACAGGTCGTCGATCGCGATCCCCTCGGCGTCCATGATCTTCTTGGCCACGGCGTTATAGGCGACGACGTCTTCGTTCGTGCGCGGGGGCGAGCAGCCTTCCGGCACCGGCGTGGTGCTGCACCAGACGAGCGTGGCCCCGGTCTTCTTCATCCGCCCGACCAGCTCCCGCAGGTTCTTCTCGTATTCGTCGATCGGGACCTGGTGTTTTCCTTCGCTCTTCCTCAGATCGTGCAGCCCCCAGTTGAAATGGATCACGTCCCACCGCCCGTCGCCGAGCCACTTGTCGATCTCCTCCAGGCCGCGGATCGTGGGGCCGCAGTTGGTCGGGGCCCGGTGCACGTTGGCCTTGCCGGCCAGGGCCTCGCGCGTGGCCAACGTGTAGCCGATGGAGATCGAATCGCCGATCAAGAGAACGCGGGGCAGCTTCGGGTCGTCGGTAATCGCGGCAAGGGCCGGGCTGGGCGGGCGTTTCTTCTGCGGGGCCTGCTTCGGCTCGGCCGCGGTCGCGGCAACCGAACTGAAGATGGCGGCCAGACTCAGGATCGTTAGTCCCATGGTGCATAGCGACTTCATCAGAATCTCCCTTCACTCTTGAGTGGGTATTTCGAGCGTTCCCTACTTCCCGATGCAAAACCGGCTGAAGACCCGATCCAGGACGTCCTCAGTATAGACCGCGCCGACGACCTTGCCCAGCTTTTCCAGGGCGATGCGGACTTCGGCGGCCACCAACTCTTCGCCGAGGTCGTCGTGCAGGGTGGCCCGGGCGCGCTGGAGGCTCTCAGACGCCAGCCGCAGCGACTCGCCGCAGCGGACCGCCGTGCTGGCGACCACGTCGCCGCCCGACGCCCCGAGCGCGAGCACGGCCTCGCGGAGCCGGCCGCGCAACGCGCCGATCCCCTCGCCGGTGAGACTGCTGGTGGCGATCGCCCGCCCGGCGAAGTCTGTCCGCCGGCTCAGGTCGGTCTTCGTGAGCACCACGAGCCGGCCCGCGTCGTCGGCCGCCAGTTGCTCTCGCTCCCACGGGTTGACCGGCCGGGTCGAATCGAGGCAGAAGACGCGGAGGTCGGCGGCTCGGCTCTGCTCGTGGGCGGCCGTCTGGGCGGCGCGCCGCAGATCGACGTCCGCCCCCCCGGGCGACGGCCCGATGCCGGCCGTGTCGACCAGCAGGCATTTTGCCCCGTCGAGGTCCAGTTCGGCGGTCAGGTAGTCGCGGGTGGTTCCGGGATGCTCGGAGACCAGGGCCCCGGTTCGGCCGGCCAGGGCGTTGAACAGGCTGCTCTTGCCCGTGTTCGGCCATCCGACGATCACCACGCGGGCCCGCTCGGCGGCCTCGCGCCGGGAGGCCATCTGCCCGGCCAGCGCGGCGACCGTCTCGGCGGCCTCGGCGAGTCCGCGGAGCAGCTCGTCCCGGGTGATGAAGGGGAGGTCCTCGTCGGCGAAGTCGAAGCCGGCTTCCAGGTGGGCCAGAAGATCGAGCAGTCGTTCCCGCAGCCGGTGCAAAGGGCCGGCCAGCCCACCGGCCAGTTGGGCCAGGGCGACGTCGAACTGCTTGGAATCGGCCGCGTCGACCACGCCCAGGACCGCCTCGGCCTGGGTCAGGTCGATCCGTCCGGACAGGAACGCCCTGAGGGTGAACTCGCCCGGCTCGGCCAGTCGTCCCCCGGCCTCGCACAGCCGGCGGAGCACGGCTTCCACCAGCGGTGGGCTGCCGAACGTGTGGAACTCGGCTATCGGCTGCCCCGTGTAGCTTCGCCGGCTCGGCCAGAAGTAGAGATCGCAGGGCAGCAGCGCCGCGCCCTCGGCCCAAACGAGCGAGCCGCGGATCACCCGGGCACGCGCGATCGCCGACAGCTCGACCGGCTCGTCCGCCCGGAAGACCCGCTCCACGCACCTCGCCACGTCCGGGCCGCTTGCCCGCACGACGGCCCGCGCCGCGCCGCCGGGCGGCGAGGCGATGGCGGCGATCGTGTCGTCCAAGGGATAGGGTGACATGGAAGACCGGCTCACAATCTCCAAGTGATTCCGTGACGTGCGCTGGTTGACTTCGCGCTGGCGGAGCACGCCTTCACGCGCGGCAAATCGAGATCGAGCCCCCAAGGGCCCACAATACCAGGAACCGACCGGAAAGCAACTCCCGGATTTCTCGCCGCGTTCGCCCGGCCGTTCCATCGAGGTTCGCTCGCGGAATCCTACGGCGTGGTGCCCGGGTCTTCGGTGATCGTGATGATCTGGTCGGCGCGGACGTGCTTCACACGTTGCGCGGTGCCGCCGATCCAGGTTACGTCGATCCGGTCGATCCGGTCGCGCCGGCCCAGCCCGAAGTGGAGCCGCGTGCCGTAGTGGCTCTGGTACGATCTTCCGCTGTGGACTTCGGCGATTTGCGTCAGGTCGCCGGCAACCACTTTCACGTGGGCCCCGACGCCGTCCCGGTTCGACCGGACGCCCCGAAGCGAGACCTCGAGCCAGTGGTTGCCGTTGTCCGTGTCGTTGCGCAGTATGGTTGCCTCGCGGCGGGCGTTCAGAATAACGGCATCCAGGTCGCCGTCGTTGTCCAGGTCGTCGAAGCCGGCTCCTCGACTGACGAGCTTGACGGCCATGCCATCGCCGCTTTCCCGCGACACGTCAACGTATTTTTCTTCTCGGTTTTCCAGGAGAATGTTCGCCATTTCGTAGGACGTGGTATCCTGGATCGCTTCGATGGTGTCCTGAATGTGTCCGCACGCGATGAAGAGATCGCGATCACCGTCGTTGTCGAAATCAACCAGGCCGGTTCCCCAAGTGACCATGGGCACGGCAGCGGTGCCCGCGCCGGCCAGGACGGTTATGTCCTCGAAGAATCCGTTGCCCGAATTCCGATAGAGCGCCGGCAACTGTCGAGCGTAGGAGGTCATGAAGAAGTCGAGGTAGCCGTCGTTGTTGTAATCCCCGCACTCCACCGCCATGGTGCCTTGCGGGATGCCGTTTGCATCGAAGGCCAAGCCGGCCAGCAAACCAATCTCCGCGAAACGGCCGGATCCATCGTTCTCATAGAGAAAGTTCTCCATCTCGTCGTTGCCCACCACGACGTCGGTGTCGCCGTCATTGTCGTAGTCGGCGCAGACCATTCCCATGCTGTTGCCCGCAAACGCACTGACTCCCGATTCGGCGCTGACGTCGGTGAACGTGCCGTCCCCGTTGTTCCGGTAGAGCGTGTCCGGGTCCGGTGTATAGGCGTCGGGTCCCGGGTAGACGTCGACCCCTTTGTCGGTATGGTCGACTTGGCGGTCGTAGGAGAACTCGATGTAGTTGGACACATAGAGATCGAGGTCCCCGTCGGCGTCCACGTCGAGGAAGGAGACGCCGGCCCCCACGCGGTCCCCGTTGGCGACGCCTGCCCGTTGGGTCACGTCGGTGAAGGTGCCGTCTCCGTTGTTCCGGTAGAGGACGTTGGGCCCGAAGTTGTTGAGGTAGAGGTCGGGGTGGCCGTCGTTATCATAATCTCCCACGGCGACGCCCAGCCCGTGTCCCGTATCGCCCACGCCTGCCTCCGTCGTCACGTCGGTGAACTTCCAGTCTCCCTCGTTCCGATAGAGCGCATTGCGCGGCACGGTGTCGCTGTTGGTACCCGGGAGCGGTGCCCCGTTGAGGAAATAGACGTCGATCCGTCCGTCGCCGTTGTAGTCGAAAAGCGCGATTCCCGACGCGACGTATTCGACGATGTAGTGTCGGCCGCTGCCGCCGTCGGTGTGCCGGAAGTCGATTCCCGTCTCCCGCGTGACGTCGCGGAGCACGATCGCCCGACGCTCGTCGCCTGCACGGACGATCGAGGACGACGCGAGGCATACCACCAGCCAGAGCGCCGTCGAGGGCCATTGCTTGCCGAGCACCTTCGTACCGCGAGGGTTCATTCCGGCCCCCTGAGGAGTTCGACCGACTTGAGGTACTCGGCGTTTTGGGGGGCCAGCTCAGCGGCTCGCGAGAAAGCGGCCAGCGCTGCCTCGCGATCCCCGTTCTTCCGGCACGCATCCCCGAGGACGGCGTAGTTGCCGGCGATCGGCTCCAGCTCCACGGCCCGCCGGGCGAACTCCAGCGCCTCGGATACCCTCCAGTTCTTCTCCAAGTAACACCTCGCCGTTTCCCGGTACGGCCAGCCCTCGTTCGGCGCCAGCTCTCGGCACTTGTCGAGCATTGCCGCCGCTTCGTCGAGGCGACTGAGCTGGGCATGGAGGACCGCGACGCTCAGGTAGAAGATCGGCGCTTCGCCCTCAACTTTCGCCAATTGGCCTGCGATTTCGAGGGCCTCGTCCTCTCGCGAGGTTTGAAGGTAGAGAAACGCCAACTGAACGCGGGAGTCGAGGTCCTTCTCGTCCATGCGGCCCGCTCGCCGCCAGAATCCCTCCGCTTCGGCGACCCGTCCGGACGCGGCGTACATCCGGCCGATGCTCGTGTAGATCTCGGCCACCCTTGGCCGTATCACGGCCGGGGTGCGAAAGGGGTCCCGCTGGTCCCGCCTGGAAAACCGTTGCTCGGCGCGCAGACGCTTGCAGGTTTCCATGTGCTGCACGGCCTCATCCATCTCATTCAACTGGCGGCATGCCGTGCCAAGACCGTAATACATGGCGGGAACATCCGGCGCCAGGGCCAGCGCCGCCAGATAGGACTGCTTGGCCTCCTCGTACTCTTGCCGTTGCAGCCGCACTCGGCCCAGCGTAACGTGGCCTTCTGCCGACCGCGGATCGAGTTTCAGGTGCCTTTCGAGCGCCTCCACGGCCTCGTCCAGACGCCCCAGCGTTACCAGAGCCTTGGCCAGATCGAGATTCGTCTTGGCCGATGCCGGTCGGAGCGCGAGCGATTTGCGAAACAACGTCACCGCCGTCTCGAATTCCCCCCGTTCCACGGCCACCGTACCCAGACCGTCGTACGCGTAGGCGTAATCGGGTGCCGACTCCAACGCTTCCGCCCAGTACCGCTCCGCCTCGCTCGATTTGCCAATCAGAGACTGTAGACGAGCCATGATTTCCAGGGCATCGGGGTGGCGTGGAAAGCGCTCCAGAAGCTGCCGGGCGTTCCGCTCGGCTTCGTCAAAGAGCTCCGGCACGGTCTCCGGGATCTCCGCGGAATCCACCGCGGAGGCCGCGTCGGCGTCCGCCGGTGCGTCTTGCGCCGGCGGGGCTTCTTCCGGTGGCACTCTGGCGGAGGGCTTCGCCGTCTGGTCCTGCTTTGCGGGCTCCGGCTCCGCCGGGACCTCGGCAAGGTGGGACGGCAGTAGGACCCAGGAGACCATCGCGCCGGCGCAGATGATCGCAAGGGCCGAAAGCCGGAGGAAGAGTCGGCGTGACCGTGGTGCCAGTCGACCACCACGATCGTCCGTCGAGGAGCGATCTCGATCTTGTTCGGTCACGGTGGTCCGATACCCGGCCGAGTGACAACCAAGCACTGGGCCAACTCACGAGCATCCCTCTTAGACTACGCACGGGGCAACGAGTCAGAACTCGCCCAGCGCCTCCCCGCCGTCCTTGCTACCCAGGGCTCCCCAAACCCCGTAAGGGCTCACCCCAGCCGTCACTTCGTTTAGGGTCGGATCACCGGAATTGATCGTCTCGCTGATGAAACGAACCGAGGCGTCCCCGAGAGCAAGAACGACGCCGCCCGGGTGGTTGCTGGTCGGGGGGATAACCGTGCTGTTTTCGAACCAAGAGGTTGCGATGCAGGAAGGGCCGTTCGGCGGCAGGCACGTATTGAATCCCACCCACGGCACAATGCCGCAGAACGCCCCGGTTCCCCCCCAGCCGTATGCCGTTCCGGTGTACAGCTTTGGGTTGTTCGGGTTGACGAGGCCATAGCAGCCGGCGGGTGCGATGGCAAGCGTGCCGTCGGGAAGGGCGCCGTCGGCTATGCCCTCGACAACCACGCTCGCGTTTTGACAATAAAGGCGTTCGGAGAGCATCGCCGTATTGCTCGAACCGTCCTGGATGTCTCGAAACCCGATCTGCGAGTCTCTCCCGAAAAGGCCGCGAGGGTTGGTGCTGAACCCCGCCCAGTCTCTACAGATTGCGTCTCCAATACTGAATCGGTAGTTGTTCCTGCACAACTGACTCGAAGCCTTTCTGGCGGCGTTGCCGTCGGAAGGGCAGAGGAACCCGCCAACCTGTTGCGTCCAGGGCGGATATCCATGAGCTGTGGTCCACGGTTCGGTGCCGAAAGCGGGATACGTCGTGCCGCCCACCGTCAACGGACCGCTAATCTGGTCATAAAGAGCTACCTGTTCGACGTACGGCAACAGCGATACGAAACCGGACATCCGATCACGGTTGGTGTTGGCGCCACTGGACGTCCACAGATCGCCCGTGCCAATCATGCGCGGAGGGAATACCTTGTGGGAATCGTTGTAATTGTGAACGGCCAGCGCCAGTTGCTTGAGGTTGTTCGTACACTGGCTGCGTCGTGCGGCCTCCCGGGCCGCCTGCACGGCGGGAAGCAACAGCGCAATCAGGATGCCGATAATCGCAATCACCACCAGCAGCTCAACGAGCGTGAAAGCCAGGCGTCTCGGAAATCTCCCCATTGTGCACCTCCGAGGTAAGGAATCAGGAGAAACGTCACGCGTCGGGCTGGCCCCGGAGAGGCAGGGATGCCCAATCCAAAGCCCTTCCCCAATACTTCACGCAACCACTCATACAATTGTAGTCTGGCAGAACCGCGATTTCTCCGCAAGTAATTTGTTGCAGTCTGGCAGGAAAGCGGCCGTCCTAACACGTACGGCCGCCATCACCCGACACACCGGACCGCAGCACTTCCGTGCCGCCCAGCGCGAAGACGCGATCGCGAGCTAGAACTCGCCCAACGTCTCCCCGCCGTCCTTGCTGCCCAGGGCCCCCCAAACGCCGTAGGGGCTCGGCCCGGCATACACCTCCGGCAGGGTCGGGTCACCCGTACTGATCGTCTCGCTGATGAAACGAACCGAGGCGTCTCCCAGCGCAAGCACGACGCCGCCCGGGTGGTAGCTGGTTGGTGTTACAACCGTACTGTCTTCCCACCAGGTGGTACTGAGGCAGGACGGGGCGTTGGGCGGCAGGACGGTGTTGAATCCGGAGAAAAGGACATTACCGGTAAACCCCATGTCTCTCTCCGCGAGTGTTGCCGATGGGAGGTACTGCCTGGCGTTGGCCGGGTCGACCTGGGCATAACAACCCGCGGGGACGACGTACGCGCCTCCTGCAAGGCCGCCTACGGCCGTGCCCTGCAAAACCATCCGCGCGTTCTCGCAAAAAATGCGTTCGGAGAGCATCGCCGTATTGCTGGAACCGTCCCGGATGTCACGAAACGTGATTTGGGCGGCGCTCTCCGTTCCCGAGGTATTCTGACCGCACCCGCCGGACCCAAAAAGACCGCGAGGATTGCCGCCCCAATTCGACCCCGTCTGCCAAGCGGGAACTCCCGCCCAATAAATACTGTCTCCAACACTGAATCGGTAGTTGAGACGAGCCCTCGAACCCGAGCCCGCCTTGAAGACGGCGCCGTCGGAAGGGCACTTCAGCGCAGCCAACTGTTCCGTCCAGGGCGGATATCCGCCGGCCCACGGCTCCGGGCCAAACGGGGGAAACGTCGTGGCGCCCACCGTCAACGGACCGCTGATTTGGTCATACAGTGCGCTTTGCTCGATATACGGAAACAACGCGATCCACCCGGCCAGCCTGCCACGGTTCCCACCACTCGTGTTCCACCCGCAGCCCGTGCCTCCCATTCGCGAGGGGAATACCTTGTGAGAATCGTTGTAGTTGTGGACGGCCAGCGCCAGTTGCTTGATGTTGTTGGTGCACTGGCTGCGCCGTGCCGCCTCGCGGGCCGCCTGCACGGCGGGAAGCAAAAGCGCGATCAAAGATGCCGATGATCGCAATGACCACCAGCAACTCCACAAGGGTGAAACCTAGGCGTCTAACAGACTTCCACATCATGCACCTCCCCAGGGAATGACATACGAAGAAAACGACGATTGTCGGTCCGGCACCGGAGACGGCCGAGAGCCTTCCGCCTGGAGCAGTTTACAAAAGCCTTCACGCGACAATAGTCTTGCAGAATCACGACTTTTCCGCAAGCGATTTGTTGTCGCCGTGCAGAAAAGGCCGCAAATTCCATCGCGTACAACCGCCACGCATAACTAACCCGGGGGGATTTAAGGTGACTAGTTAGGGGGGGCATTGCGACTCCCTACCGCACGGCCTAGAATCGATGATCGCCGGCTCGCCGCGAACCGGCGGGGCCGGTGTGGCGATCGGATTGGGTTTCGGGTATCCGGCCGCTTTTTCGCGAATCCATGGGAGACGTGCTAATGAGTAGGTCAATTGGCTGCTTGGTTTTGGTGCTGCTCTTCGTCGGTTGTGGCGAAACACGTGACGCGGACCGGCCGGAGACCGCGCCGGTCACCGGTTCGGTAACTTACAGCGGCCAGCCGGTGGAGGGCGCGACGGTCACGTTTATGGCCGGGGCTTCCGGCGGGCGAGGTGCCGTGGGAACGACGGACGCCTCGGGCAAGTTCCAACTGACGACGTTCGAGGCCGGCGACGGCGCGATCCCCGGGTCGTACAAGGTGAAGATCGCCAAGACGGTCGGGGGCGGCCCGAAGACGGAAGAGGAGGCCATGGCCCTCATGGAAAGCGCCACGGGCCCGCCGACCTTCGAGGAGAAAGACGAGCTGCCCGTGAAGTACAAGGACGAGAGCACGTCCGGCCTCACGGCCGACGTCAAGGAAGGCGCGGACAACAACTTCCCGTTTGAGTTGACCGACTGACCAGCTCGCGTCCAACCCGGCGGCAAAGCCCTGCGTTCCGGCCCAGGGGGCGCCAAGACATGCGGCGGTCTGTTCCGAAGCCGTGTGCCGTAGTCGGCCGCCGGCACGCGGCGTGTGCCTGCTACGAAACGAAGGCCCTTCTTCGGGCCGCCGGCCGCTTGATTCTCCTCGCCGGGATTCCTTACTGCTTGCCGCGGCTTCGCTTCTTCTTCCTCTTCTTCCGTGCGGCGGCCCCGTCGTTATTGGAACCGGGGCGCGGCGGCTTGGAAAGCGCGGACTTGGGCTGGGCTGGCTTGGGCCGTGCGGGGGCGGGTTGCGCGGGCCCGGTTGGCTCGGGCGCACGCGGTTTCGGCTTGGCCGGCGGCGGTTTCGACGCCTTGGTCTGGCCCCCGGAACCCGCCGGCACGGTCTTCGGCAGAAGCTTGCGCTCGGCCAAGCCCCAAAGGCTCGAAGCGATGAAGTAGAGGCACAGCCCGCTGGCCACCTTGAAGAAAATGACGCCCATGAAGATCATCATGAACTTCATCACGTTCTGCTGCATGGCCTGCTGCTCGTCGGCCGGGGGCGGCATGAACATCTTCTGCTGCATGAGGAACAGGCCGATCGTCAATAGCGGCAGCAGGTTGAAGTACGGCCCCAGAGGGAGCATCCCGAGGCCCTGAGGCAGCGACGTCCACCCGATCCCGTTCCACAGCCCGCTCCAGTCGAAGAGCATGTCGGGGGCGGCCAGGTTGGAGCACCAGCGGATCGCTTCCCACGGGAGCAGCGGGGCCTGGCGGAGCTCGACGTCGACGGCCAGCCCGCGATAAAGCCCGATGAAAATCGGGAACTGAAGGAAAATGATCAGGCAGCCGCTCAAGGGGTTGTATTTGTGCTTTCGGAACAGCTCCTGCTGGGCGCGGACCTTGGCTTCCGCGTTGTTCTTGTACTTTTCGTGAAGCTCCTTGATCTTCGGCTGGAGCTCCTGCATTTTCTGGGCGCCGCGCTGCTGCTTGATGCTCAACGGGAACATGCAGCCCCGGACCAGCACCGTGAGCATGATGATCGCGATCCCGTAGTTGCCGACGATCGCGTAGAAAAAGTGCAGAACCCAAAGCATCGCGACGGCGACCCACCCGAACCAGCCGTAGTAGATGATGTCCTTCAGCCCGTACTTGGCCAACAAGGGCGGCTTCTTGGGGCCGGCGAAGATCGTGTAGGTGTGCTCAAAGGATCCCTGTCCGGACGACGCTTGGCCGGGCTCGAGCGCGTGGACCTTGCTGGTGACCCGGTACGAGGTGTTGACGATCTTCTTCCAGTCCTTGTCCACGGCCCCGACCCGCAGCGGCTGCGATTGGGTAAACCAGATCTCGTAGGGGTCCGCCTTCTGCGGAATCATCACGGCGGAGAAGTACTGCGCGTCGACGCCGATGTAGGTCATCGACTGCTCGCCCCACGGCGGGTCCAAGTTGTCGTCGGCAATCTTTCGGCAGCCGACCGTGGCGGGGGCTTCTTGCTCCCAAGAGACCACCACGTCGCGCAACCCCCCGCCGCGGCCAACCTTGTAGGCGTACCACTTGCCCTCGACGGGCAGCCCGGTCGGGCCGTCCAACTGGTAGGCGACCTCACGGGCCTCTTGGCCGACGTTCTCGATCTTCACCTCTAGCTCAAGGTGATAGGCCTTCGGGTTGGCGTCGTCCTGCTCGCTCTCCGGCACCTGAGCCAGACGGAACGTCTTGCTGACCTTCAGCCCGTACTTCGGCAGCTCCCGGAAGAAGGTGACGCTCGTGTGGGGCCCGGGCCCGGCGGACTCCTCTTCGTCCTCGATATCCCAGGCCCCGGTCCTCAGATCGAGGTCGGCCAGCTCCAGGCCGATCTTCTCGTCCCGCTCCTTGTCGCCGCGTCGCCCGTTCTTCTCCTTCTCGTCCTGCTCTTCGCCCTCGCCGTCGGCCTTCACCAGATCGTCGAGCAACTTGTCGTCGATCTGCCGCAGAGTGAGCAGGAAGGAGAGGGGATCGCCGTTTTCGGGCCGCACCACCTCGAGCGGGCGCCGCGTGAGGGTGGCCGAAAGCTCAAGCGGCTTGCCGTCTCGCAGAACCGTCAGCTCGACCGTCTGGTTGGGCTTGGTCTTTTCCAGGGCTTGACGCAGCGTTCGGAAGCCGGAGACTTCCCGGCCATCGACGGCGGTGATCAGGTCGCCCGGTTCCAGGCCGGCTCGTGCCGCGGGCGTCCCGGGGCCGACCACGTCGACCCGGCAGCCCAGGAGCTTGACTCGCCGCTCCCTCTCATCGGGGGCGAGCTGGTTGTTCTCGTTGAGGATCTCGTCCAGGGCAGGGTGGCCCAGGTAGCCGCTGCGATCCTCCAAGTCATCGAAGCGAGGGCTGTTCAGCTCGATACGGACGACCGCGGCGCCCAGGTTGGTCAGCGTGACCATCTCGCGGAACGGACTGGCCGGGTCGAGCGAGCCGAGGGTGACCAGCGTGGGATCCGGGGCAACGCGGAGCGAGACATCGACTTTGGTTGGCTCGGCCGGACCTTCCGGCTCGGGCGGATCCGGCTGCTCCGGCGCCGTCTCGGCCTCCGTGGGCTCTTCGGACACTTCGGGCGTCGGCTCGTCCTGTCCGTCCTCAGCGGCGGTTCCCATCACCCCCTCGGCCGAGGCCAACTCCTGGTCCATCCCCTGTTCGGCCACCTGCTGCTGCCCGGGCTGAGGCTTCCGGGGCTTGGGGGGAGGGGGGCTCAGATAGAGGTGGAGCCCGAGAATCCCGAAGGAGAACACCAGGAACAGGGCGTAACGGCCCCACCACCCTTTCATTTCACGCTGTTGCATATGTGAGAAACCTTGAGTGCTGGGAGCATCAGACGCGGCCGCCCCACCCTTACCAGCCACTTGGGGGGAAACGAAGCTGCCCTGCTATAACGGTAGTATCCAATTATGTATTGTCCCGGTCGGCCGAGATCTTGGCAATGCTGACCGGTCAGGAGTGAAGGATTCCGAGAGAGGGGTCTACCGGGGGGGGCGACGCGGGCGATAGGGGGCGACGGTGCGATCCGCCTTCGACGAGGGGGGACGTACAGCCCGCGCCAGTGTGGGTCACGGAGGCGATCGCCCAAGGCTCGCCCGGGCTATCGTCCGTCACGGAGACGATCACCCAAGAAATTGTCCAGATCCGGGATATCGTAAATCTTCTTGATCGTCTCCTCGAAGGGATACTCGACGCGGCGGAAGCGGACCATCAGGTCGTTGTCGTCCAGGACCACGTAGCATGCGCGGGAGTCGCCGTCACGGGGCTGCCCCACCGAGCCCACGTTGACCATCGTCTTGCTCTCGGTCAGCCGGTACTCGTAGCCGACGTCCTCCGGGCTGTAGAATCGGAGGTCTTCGGTGAACACGCCGGGCACGTGCGTATGCCCCTGAAAGGAGTGGCCTTGAATGATGGCGAAGATCTTTTCCATCTTTCGCCGGTTGTAGATGTCCTCAGGGAAGACGTATTCGTTCAACGGATTGCGGGCCGAACCGTGAACGAAGAGGAACTGCCCTTCCTGCCGATTGCGGGGCAGCTCGCCGAGGAAGTCCCAGCGGCGGTGACTCGCCGTCGCGCCACCCCCGTCATTCTCCAATTGGGCGCGGGTCCAGAAGATCGCCCGCTCCGCGCCGGTGTTGAAGCCCTCGGGATCGAACAGTGCGCCCTGGTCGTGGTTGCCCAGCAGGCACATTTCGCATTTCATGATCTCGTCGATGCACTCGCGCGGATTGGGACCGTAGCCAACGACGTCCCCCAGGCAGAAGACGGCCTCGATCCCCTGTTCCCGGACGTCGGCCAAGACCGCGGTCAGGGCCTCGATATTGCTGTGGATGTCGCTGATGAGCGCTCGTTTCACATCGACACTTTCATAAGGCCTGCGGGCTGCATGCGACCCTTATGCCGCAGGACGACGAGATCGAAAGCCGACTCAAGAGCGTGTCTGAGAATCGCCCGCCGCAACCCGATTCATCAGTCTTCCCTGAGGGCAACCCCCCGCCGCGTCGGGGTCCACGACCGCATCAACGTGGTTGCCGTCTACTCCCAGACACCCTCCCAAAACACCCGCCGAAACCGCCGACGCCCCCGAAGGATCGGCCTGAAAATTTCACTAGCAGCCCACACGCCGTGTGCCGTCCGCCGGTTACGGCACACGCCGTGTGCCTACTACTGCGCCGTGTGCCTACTACTGCGCCGGGTGCCGGGTGCCGGGTGCCACTGGCGTCTCGCCAGTGCATTGACGAAAGCCCAATGCGTTCACAAAAGCCCAGTCCATTCACGAATGCACGGGCAAGATGCCCGTGCCACCCACAAGCGGACGGTTGACGCACCGCTAGCTTGCCGGACAGTGTATTCTCCCAGAAAGCAAGGGTCAAGTCGAGGCTCCCCTTGCCCCATACCGCCCGGAGCGCCAAGCTGTGTGGAGACCCGACGGGACCTCAGCCCGACGCCGGGTAGCCCGGCTCGACGGGGACCGGCTCCGCGGATTACACTCTTTCGGGTGGTACATCATGAACGTATTGGCCCTGGAAACGACCGAGCGAGTCGGCAGCGTGGCCGCCGCGGCTGACGATAAACTTTTATGTGAATTGACCTTAGATCCGAACATGCGGAGCGCCCAGTCGCTTGCGCCCGGGATCAAGGCCCTGCTGGCACGGGTCGGGTGGCGGCCGGGGGACGTGGAGCTGGTGGCCACGCCGGTCGGTCCCGGCTCGTTCACCGGGCTGCGGGTCGGGGTGGCGACGGCCAAGGCCTTTGCCTACGCCGTCGGGGCCGACATTTTGGGTATCGACACCCTGGCGGTCATTGCCGCGAGGGCGCCCGCCCAAGTTCAGAGCCTGTCGGCGGCCCTCGATGCCCAGCGGGGGCAGGTCGTCGCCCAGACGTTCGAGCGGGGGCCGGACGGGTGGTTTGAGCCGGCCGGATCGGCGGGGCTGGTCGATGTCGACGCGTGGCTTCGGAGCGCCCGCGCCGGGGTGTGCATCACGGGCCCGATCCTCCGCAAGATAGCCGATCGGGTGCCCGACGGGCTCACGGTGCTCGATCCCCGGTATTGGGCCCCGTCGGCCGCGGCCGTAGCGCGGGTCGCCGTCCGAGACTACGCGAGAGGGCGCCGAGACGACGTGTGGAGCCTCGTGCCCCGCTACAGCCGCCCGAGCGCCGCCGAAGAGAAGCGGGACAAGCGGGGCAGATGAGGGTCCAGGGGTCGGGGTTCAGTGCGAGGAATTTGGGGGCAGGGGTTTTGGGGTGCGGCGCATGGCGCAGGTCTGCCACGCCGCCCAAACTGGTCAGCGGAAGGCCTGAGCAAAGCTCCAAAATCTCCGCCCTAGGCCCTTCGCGGGAGGGTATTGTCGGGCGTCCAAGGCCGGAGGTCTCGTTACTTGATCCCCCCTGATGGGGCACTGCGCTTCTTCGAGGCTGGGCCCGAACCGTGTCTCATTTTCTTCGTCGGCGACGGGTATTCGGCACTTTGTTTCTCGAGATGGGTCTCTGAGGCCAGCATCCCGGCAGCGGCCGTCCTTTGGGCTTGCTGCCCGTCGCGCCCCGCAATACGAGCCTTGAACTAAACCGCTGCGCGGTGGGCAGGGAACGTCGTCAAGCGTTGGGGTCCGATCAGGCCGAATGTAACGAACATTCCGATTTGCGCTCTGTGGATTCACGAGCCATGTTTCCGTGACGCGTGGATGCGTCTGGAAAGGTGGTTTGATGACTCCGTTGCGACAACGCTATATCGAAGCTCTTCGCCTGAAGAACTTCTCTCCCGGAACGATCAAGGTTTACGTTCATGCGGTGGAGAAGTTCGCCAGGCACTTCGGGCGTTCGCCACACGAGTTGGGCCGGGAAGACATCCGGGCTTACCTCGTTCATCTGATCGAGCAGGGCTTGGCTCGAAGCCGCTGTGTCGTGGTTCGCAACGCCTTGCGACACCTCTTCACCGACACGCTTCGTCGCCCCGATTGTGTGGAGAAACTGCCGCGTCCCAAGCGCGAGCGGAGACTTCCCGTGGTCCTAAGCCGTGAGATCATCCAGGAGGTCCCGCAGCTTCCTGCCGGAGAGGAAGAGGTCCAACTCGTCGAAGCCCTCGAAGTACTCGTCGTTGGTGGTCTTCCCCGTCAGCGAGGCGGTGAATTGCTGGTGATTGGAGTCCAGGACGTCGTCGTCGAGGTCCTCGGCCAGTAACTGCGCGTAGACGTCTGCGAGATTCGTTTCCTGGGTCCGGAAGTGCAGCACCAAGTCGAGGTCCCCGTCATCATCGATGTCTTCCAGCGCGCTGTGAACCGCCTCGGCCTCAGCAAACAGCACGGTGCTAGCATCCACCAGAGAGGCGTCGAACACGTCCGTGGTGAGGATGGCCACCGTGATCACGCCCTGGCTGGCCAGATTGATGGGGTTGGAATCGCTGCCGGGCTTGACGTCGATCTGGACGGGCACGCGGGGCAGCACTTCGGCATTTGAGAACTCGGACGTGTTGCCGGTCGGGTCGGTAGCGGTGGCGGTAATCACTTTCTCGGAAACCGTGACCGCTGCCAAGACGACGTCAAAACTGACGTTCCCGGCTGCGTCGGTGGTCACGACGGCCGAGCCAAGCCATCGCTCGCCTTCGCCAAATCCAGACGGGTCGGCCTCGCTGCTGACGTAGAAGTCCAGCGTGAAGACAAGCCCCGGCGTGGTGTTGAGGCTTCCGACCACGCGGGTCGTAGCGCCGGGCTGCGCGAGCGAGATCACCGGAGCGTTCTGCAGGCAGTTTGGCCCAGTATCGGCATCGCCGGGGTCATTGGGCGTAGCGCCGTCTTCGCCCAAGTCGATTGCCAAGTCGCCGTTGGAATAGATGGCGTTTGCACGAACGGCGTTCCCGGTAGTCCCGTCTTCGCCGACGGCTACGCCGTCTTGCCCGTTGAAAGCAATCGTGTTGGCCTCCGCGGCGGAGCCACCCACCGTGTTCCCTTGGGCTCCGCCGCCAATGCGTACGCCCGGTCCGCTGTTGCCCAAGTCGATCGTGCCCGTCACGTCCGTTCCGATGCAGTTCTGCACGAGGACGTTCGCGTTGGTGCCCGTGTCGTGGATGTTGACGCCTTTGCCATTGTTGCCGCCGATCACATTCTGCTCGACGCGGTTGGAGCCCGCGCCTCCGGAAATGTACACGCCGCCGCGGTGATAGGAACCGTCAGGCCCGAACCCGTTGCCAATCGCCACGGTTGCGCTGACGTCGGTGCCGATGTAGTTGCCGGCGATGGTGTTGTAGTCGCTTCCGGCGGCTTTGATGCCGACGCCCGAGCCGCCGTTCCCGGAAATGACGTTGCGTTCCGCCTCATCGCTTACGCCGTTACCGTCGGTTCCTACGCGGTTCGATTGCGGCCCGGGGCCCCAAGACCGGATGTCGATGATCACGCCGTCCATCAAGTTACCCAGCGGTTGCGTGCCGGTTGCGTCGGTTCCGATCAGGTTGCCGGCGATGACGTTGCTATTGGTGCCGGACTTGGCGATGCGAACGCCGTAACCGTCCCCGGTGTTTCCGGAGATAAGGTTACTCTCCAGGTGATCCGAGATGCCGTTTCCGTCCGTCCCGACGATGTTGTGGTTTGCCCGGTTGATGAGATCGACTCCGCCGTTGTTGGGGATAGCGGCACTTCCCACCGCGTTCGTGCCGATGAAGTTGCCGGCGACGATGTTGGAATGGGCTTCAGGGCCGCCGATTCGCACGCCACAATAGCCGTTTCCGGAGATCAGATTGCCTTCGACGGCATCTCCCTGTCCGTCGCCGTCCGTGCCGATCCAGTTGGCCTGGGCGCTGTAGCTCAGCACTACCCCCTCCCTGCCGTTTCCAAGGGCCACCGTTCCCGTTGCATCCGTGCCAATGTAGTTGCCGGCCACTTTGTTGCGCGTTGCTTCGGGGTATTGGAAATAGATCCCGCTTTCGGCGTTCCCTGAAATGACGTTTCGCTCAGCCGCATCGGCAACGCCGTCTCCATCCGTTCCGACCAGGTTCTCGGCCGCGCTGCCTATCCCTACGCCTGCGGCGCCGTTACCCAGAGCACTCGTTCCATCTCTATTCGTGCCGATGAAGTTCCCGGCAATGATGTTCGCATCGCTCCCTGCGCCGGCAATGTCAATTCCATACGATCCATTGCCGGAGATGACGTTGCGTTCGGCCTGGTCGGCCTTGGTGTCACCATCGGTGCCGATGAGGTTCTCTCGGGAAGCGTTGCCAATGGACACTCCTGAGGCGGTGTTACCGAGTAAGAAGGCCCCACTGGCATCCGTCCCGATGTAGTTCCCGGCCACAATATTCTGCGTTGCTTCGTAAAGCATTAGGATCCCGCTGCCTCCGTTGCCGGAGATAACGTTGCGCTCGGCCTCGTCCGCAACACCGCTTCCGTCCGTTCCGATACGATTCCTGGCGCCGTAGTGGATTCCGATGCCGTCATCACCGTTGCCGATTGCCAGTGTCCCGGTTGCGTCCGTGCCGATGAAGTTTCCGGCAATGATGTTGGCATCGTTCCCTACGCCGGCGATGCTGATTCCATCCACTCCGTTGCCGGAGATGACGTTGCGTTCGGCCTGGTCGGCCTCGCCGTCACCATCGGTGCCGATGAGGTTCTCTCGGGAAGCGTTGCCAATGGACACTCCTGAGCCGGTGTTTGCAAGTGCGAAGGCACCACTGGCATCCGTGCCGATGTAGTTGCCGGCCACGATATTGTGCGTTGCTCCGTAAAGCATTCGGATCCCGCTGCCAGCATTGCCGGAGATGACGTTTCGCTCGGCCTCGTCCGCAACCCCGTTTCCGTCCGTTCCGATACGATTCCTGTCGCCGTAGTGGATTCTGATGCCGTCATCACCGTTGCCGATTGCGAGTGTCCCGGTTGCGTCTATGCCGATGAAGTTTCCGGCGACAATGTTGTTATCAGTACCCGCCACGGCGATACGAACGCCGAATCCCCCATTTCCGGAGATGACGTTGCGTTCCGCCTGGTCCCCTTGGCCGTCTCCATTCGTGCCGACGACGTTGAGCCGAGCACCGTTGGTGACCGACACGCCGTGTCCTTGTTTTCCGAGGGCCTTCTGGCCGGTGACATCCACACCGACAAGATTTCCGGCGACGACGTTTTCGTTGCAGTTCTGGCCGTCAACGCGAACCCCGGTTCCGTTGTTTCCAGAAATCACGTTGCCTTCCATGTCGTCGGCTATGCCATTGCCATCGGTGCCGATAAGGTTCTGGCTGGGGCCGGCATCGTCGTACCAGTTGATGAGCCGCACGCCGCCGCCGTTGCCCAACGGCGAGGCACCGGCCACGTCGGTGCCGATGAGATTGCCCGCCACGACGTTTCCGTCACTTCCTTCGCCGAGGATATTGACCCCAAACTCGCCGTTGCCCGAGATGAGGTTCCGTTGGGCCGCGTCAAGCGTCCCGCCGCCGGCGACTCCAATCCAGTTTGAGCCGACGTGAGCGACCTCTACGCCCTGGCCGCCGTTTCCAAGCGCAGTCGTGCCCCACACATCCGTGCCGAGGAAGCAACCCTCGATGGCATTGCCTCCGCTGGTTGCAAGCTTGACGCCGTTACTCTGGAAGCGGTTGATCGCGAGTCCTCGCACGGTACTGCCACCGCCCGTGATTACTAGCCCGCTTGCGACACGCGCGTAGCTGCCGTCCAACTCGATCTTCAGCACAGTGTTCAGGCCGCTGCCGGTCGGATTGGTGTTCGGCTGCGCATCGGGCTGGGTGTAGCCGTCGATGACCACGGGGTTTGTGATTGTGGGGAGTTGGGAGACCGGTCGGATGGTAAACGCACCGGCGGGCCCGTTGGCGGCGTTGTAACCAAGATCGCCTTCGCCCATGTTGAACGCAATAGTGTCCGCCACGGCATCCGCATTGGCGAGCTCTATCGCCCACCGGAGCGATCCCTCTCCACTATCGAGAGTGTTCGTCACCGTAAACGTGGAAAGCACCAGCCGGTTCTCCAGGGCTTCGAGCGCGAGGCTTCGCGGCTTTGTGCACAAATGCTCGCTGCGGTGCCTCAAGCTTGATTTCGACGAGGATCGGCGACGATCGCCCCGAGAGCGAAAGATGTTCATCCCAAGACCCCCTCCGATTCGTATGTCCGTACCCCTGATTTTGTGGGCCACTTTCAGCTACTATGTTTGCCGCGACGCAACATGTCAAGTCGAGCAGTCCAGAGTCTGGAAATCAGAGAATCCCTGCCATCGGGGGGCGCAGGTTTCCCCCGAGCGCGTAGCAGGGACCAGAATTCAGCGTGTTCGGGCGAACATCTTGGCAGAACTGTTTTGCCAAGCTTCTGAGGGGGGCGAAATCTACGCCGTTTCGCGCTTGGGCCGATCGAGGATTTCGATGCGGACGCGTTCGATGCGGCGGCGGGTGGCTTCGAGGATGGTGATGCGGACGTTTTGCCAGAGGAGCTGTTCCTTGACGATGGGGACGTGGCCGAGCTCGGTGAAGACGAAGCCGCCGATGGTGTCGAAGTCGCCGTCGTCGGGGAGCTGGAGGGCGAGACGCTCGTTGATCTCGTCGATGTGGACTTTGCCCAGGGCCTCGGCGGTTCGGTCGTCGATCTCGCGGATGCCGTCGACGAGGTCTTTGTCCGACTCGTCGATGATCTCGCCGACGATCTCCTCGAGCACGTCCTCCATGGTCACTAGCCCGGAAACCCCACCGTACTCGTCAAGCACCACGACCATGTGGTTCCGGGTCTGCTGGAACTCCTGGAGGAGCACGTCGACGGGCTTGGTTTCCGGCACGAAGACGGGCTCTCGCAGAAGCGACGTCCACGGCGTGCGGGGCTCGGCCGGGCCCTTGGCCAGCTCGGGCAGGAGGTCCTTGGTATGGAGGACGCCGACGACGTCGTCGCGGTTCTTGTCGTGCGCGGGGATTCGCGTGTGCGGGACCTTGACCACGAACTGGAGCATCTCCTGCCAAGAGAGCGAGACGGCCATGGAGACCATGTCGGTCCGGGGGGTCATGATCTCGGAGACGACCACGTCGCTCAGCTCGATCACGCCTTCGATCATCTCTCGGGCGTCTTCTTCGAGCAGGCCCTCGCGATGTCCTTCGGTGACGATGGTGCGGATCTCGTCCTCGAACGATTCTTCGTCGGGGACCTCGGGCAGCCGGCCGGCCACGCGGTGGAAGACCGTGTCGACGAAGCGGGCTCCCAACACCAGCGGGGCCAACAGCACGCTGACCGTCCGCCAAAACGGCCAGGTGTAGTACAGCAGCGGCTCGGCCCAAAGGCGTGCGACCGCCCAGGGGATCCAGATCTCGGTCGCCAGAAGCATCGGGGCGCCCACGGCGATGGTGGCGACCAGCAGCGTCCAACTGATGCGCCCGTCGGCCTGAAGCTCGAGGCAGACCCAGAACGCGGCGGAAGTGATCAGCTCGGCGGTGGCAATCACCTGGAGGGTTTCGGCGGCCAAGCCGGCCTGGTCGTGTTGCTTGAGGATCTGACCGAGTCGGTTCAGCGCACCGCGGCGGGCGCAGATCTCCTCGAGCTCGTGGCGGGAGAACTCGGCCAGCGACCTGGCTCCGATCGCGGCCAGGCACGTCAGCACCAGGCCGCCGACGGCGAGCCAGAAGACGAAGTCGGGAGTCACGGGAGTTGGCTTCCTCCGGAAGTTGGGCGGGCGGACCGGGCGGCGGGGGTCGGCTCGTGGTCGGCGTCGTCGTGCTCCTCGTATCGCGGCTCGAGCCCGAAGCGCCCCAGGCACGCCCGTTCCCGGGCCTGCATCGCGGCGCGGTCGTCGGGCGTCCGGTCGTCGTAGCCCACCAGGTGGAGCGTGCCGTGGATCACGTAGAGGAGCAGCTCGTCGGCGGCCGGCCAGGCGAAGCGAGGGGCGGTGCGGCAGGCCGTGTCGGCGCTGACGACGACTTCGCCCTCCAGCCGCTCGGCGGAACGCTCCAGGACGAAACTGAGGACGTCGGTCGGATCGTCGTGGCTCAGATACTGCCGATTCAACTGGTGGATCGTGGGATCGTCGACCACGGCGACGCCAATCTCGGCCTCGCCGAACGACGCCTCGTCGAGGATCATCCGCACGGCCTCGCGGAGCCGAGACTCGTCGACCGCAAGCGCCGTTTGCCGGTTGGTGACGTGGATGGTGATCACTTAAGGTTCATGCTGGAGGTTGAGGGTTGAGGGTTGAGGGATGAGGGTTGAGGGTTGAGGGTTGAGGGTTGAGGGATGAGGGTTGAGGGTTGAGGGTTGAGGGTTGAGGGTTGAGGGTTGAGGGTTGAGGGTTGAGGGTTGAGGGTTGAGGGTTGGGTGGAATGGGGGACGAGCAGGCATCGCTGTCGGGAGAGTGGGAGAGGGAATGGTTCGCCGCGACGTCACAACCGGTCTCCGGGCGTTGTGCAGGAGCAAGCATCGGGCAATGTCCATCACATCTCCTCGGCCCCTTATCCCTCATCCTCCTATCACTCAACAATAAACTCTCAACCATAAACTCTCAACCGTAAACTCTCAACCGTCAACCCTTCACGCCGTTCTCTGGTCGGGGTATTTGATGCGGCCGTGGTAGTTGGCCACGAGGGACTTGACGATGCTTTGCTCGACGGTGCGGAGTTGCGGGAGGCTGAGGCCGCTTTCGTCGAACTGGCCGTCTTGGAGCTTTCGGTCGGTGACTTCGCGGACCACGCTTTCGATCCGCGCCGGGGCGGGATCGACGAGCGAGCGGCAGGCGCTTTCGGCGGCATCGGCGAGCATCAGCACGCCGGCTTCCCGGGTCTGCGGTTTCGGTCCGGGGTAGCGGAAGGTGCTCTCTTCGACGCCGTTCCCGTTCGGGTCGGAGCGGCTCTGCTCGTTCGCCCGATCGAAGAAGTACTCGACCAGCGTGGTGCCGTGGTGCTGTTCGATCAACTGGACGATGGCGTCGGGGAGTTTGTGCTGTCGGGCGAGGTCGGCGCCGTCCTTGACGTGGGCCACGATCACCAGGGTGCTCATGGCGGGGACGAGCCCGTCATGGCAGTTGTCGCCGGGCGGCTGGTTTTCGATGAAGTAGACGGGCTTGAGCATCTTGCCGATGTCGTGGAAGTAGGCGCCGACGCGGACCAGAAGCCCCCACGCGCCGATGGCGTCGGCGGCGGCCTCGGCGATCGAGCCGACGATGATCGAATGGTTGTACGTGCCGGGGGCCCGGTTGACGAGTTGCTGTAACAGGGGATGGGAGACGTCGCCAAGCTCCAGAAGGCTCATGTCGGTGAGCACGCCGAACAGCCGCTCGATGAAGAACAACAGGCTGGTCATCAGGATCCCGGCCCCCAGCGTGCAAAGGGCGGTCACCCCTGCGGCTTTCAGCAGCGCCGGATTGATCGACTGGTTGTCGATGATCGCCACGGCGATCGAGAGCAGGAAGGCGGCCAGGCCGGCGAACGCGCCCACGTAGATCAACTTGCTGCGGTTGCGGATTCGCCCCAGCGGGAGGATGGCCGTGGTGGTCACGCCCATGAGGACCAACGCCGATCCCAGGCCCTGCCCGAGACCCATCACCAGGATCGCGGTCGCCACGCCGGCGAACAACAGGGCCAACTGCCGGCGGTACGCAATGGCCACGGTCTGGCCGAACAGGATGAGAGGGAGAATCTCCGCCCGCCATGAATCCCTGGCCATCCAGTACGCCACGGCAACCGTGGCCACGGCAAGCGCCAACACCAGGCCCAGCGGCCGGATGTTCGCGATCAGACGCCGCTCGCGCGTGGACAGGTAGAGCCCGCAAAGGGCGAGCAGGCCGAGGATGATCGTCACCACCGCCAGGGCGCGAGCGAGCATCTGGACCGCGGAGCGCCGCGCGATCCAGGCTTCGTGCTCCGCGCGCAATGCCCGGACCTGCTCCTTTCGCAGCGGTTGCCCCGCTTCGGCCAACGTTTGCCCGGCCTCGTACTCGACGATCGCCGGCTCGACGGTTGCACGGGTCACCTCGGCATCGGAGATGGAGACTTCAAACGGGACACGGGCGACCAGGTCCTGCGAGGGAGTGTAGTCCTTGCGGTAGACGAACGGCGGGTGCCAACCGCGAATCACGACGCAGAGCACCAGGGCCGCCGCCACGCAGAGGCCGATTCGCAACAGGACGTCGTTCCTGCGGAGACTGGCCCCCAGTCGCTTCCAGACGCCGGGTGGCAGCTCCAACGCGGCAACGCGTTGCGATCGTGTCCTCTTCTGGCCGCCGGTGGTCATCGTGCAACTCGCGTGTTCTACTGCCGCTTCTTCTTCCGAGGCCGCTCGTACGCGTCGACGATCGCCTGGACCAACGGATGCCGGACGATATCGGCCCGGGCGAGCTCCACGGCCCCAATGCCCTCAATCCCGCGCAATCGTGCCACTCCGTCGATCATCCCGCTGCGGGTTTGGGGAGGGAGGTCGACCTGGGTGGTATCGCCGCAAACGACGATCTTGGAGCCGTGGCCCATCCGCGTCAAGAACATCTTCATTTGCGAGACGGTGGTGTTTTGTCCTTCGTCGAGGATAACGAACGCCTCGTTGAGCGTGCGGCCCCGCATGTAGGCCAAAGGGATCACCTCGATCAAATCCTCGTCGGTGTACCGGCGGATCATCTCGTGTTCCATCATTTCCCGCAAGGCGTCCAACAAGGGACGCAAGTAGGGATTGATCTTGGCCTGCATGTCGCCCGGCAAAAACCCCAGGCTTTCTCCCGCCTCGACGGCCGGGCGAACCAGGACGATCTTGCGGACCCGGTCCGCCTTCAGGGAGGTCACGGCCATGGCGACCGCCAGGTAGGTTTTGCCGGTTCCCGCCGGGCCCGTACAGAAAACCAGATCGCTGTGGCGCATCGCCTCGACGTACTTGGCCTGGCCGGGACTGCGAGGCCGGATCTGCCGGCCGGTATACACTTCCAGGGGCTGGGTGGCCGAGTAGGATCGGCCGAGGCGGACTTCGGCCAGGGCGCGAACCACGTCGTCCGGCGCGATGACCCCATGACGGTTGGCTTGCGCCTGGAGTTGTTCGAGGACCTCCGTGGCGGAGGCGACGGCTTGCTCGTCCCCTTCCACGTGGATCCGGCCGTCGCGCGCCGAAATGCTCACGCCCAACGCGTCGCGGATCTTCCGCAAATGCTGATCGCAGGCGCCGAACAGGACCAGAAGCGCCTTGGAACTGACCACCGAAATGGTTGTTTCGCTCATCAAAATCCATGCCGGCACGCCGTCCGGCCCAACCCCGCGGGAAGACCCTCCCTAAACACTCTACTATAGCTGAATTGCGGCAGGGAGCACCAGATACGCAAAGGCGATTTTCCTAAGCCGTTGTTGCAACGAGAGTTACAGAGCCCCGACCGGGTCCAGAGGAGGTCGACTCTCGTCTCATGAGCGTCGCAAGGGAACATGGCATCGAGATCAGCCAGGCACCCCTCCGTAAGCGGGGGGTAGGATACTCAGAAATCATCCAGCCCTGCGATGTACGTGTGACAGTGTGGACAGATGTGGATCTCCGCCACGATCTCCTGGTTGCAGTGAGGGCAGCTCTTTTTTGGAGGGGAGGGCCCGCCACCGAATGTCCCGGCTTCCCCAACCGGAGAGACTTGGTCCTTCAGAGCACGCGGTGTGTCGGCGGCCGCCAGATCCGATACGTCGGTCAACTTGCGGCCGGCTTTGCTCGGATCGTAGGCCCCGAGGATACTCATGATCGCGTCTTCAGAGAGCTGGTCGTCGGAAGGCTTGGGCACCCGAACCCGGGACTTGCACACCGGACAGAGCCCCGCTTTTCCGGCGTACTCATCGGATACCTTCAGCACGTGTCCGTTCGGACAAACAACCTGGATCGACATGGAGAGTCCCTCCGGCGGTCCCCGGACAACGAGGGTGGCCAACTCCATTGCCTGCTGTACCGTTCGCGCCTCCCCTCTACCGTCTCTCGATCCGACAGCCTGAAGACAATCCGGGAACGACACGATGCCGCGTCGCGCGCAGCAGAGCAACCTCTGCGCATACTCAGCACACCGTTTCGGCGCATCACCCCCCGACGACAGACGGCCGACTTCACCCTGATATGATAGTCCCCCCAATGCCTGCTGGAAACCTCTGCTCGCCGATTTTCTTGATGGAGAGAAGACCGCCATAACCCGATAAGGGGGGCGGTCTGGGGCCATCCGTCAGGCGACCAAGCCGAAGGCCCAGCACGCATACGCGACGGGAGCGGCCAGAAGCGCCGAGTCGAGCATATCCAAGACCCCCCCGAAACCGGGCACCAGATCGCCGGAGTCCTTGAGCTCCACGTCGCGCTTGATAAGTGATTCGGCCAGATCGCCGAACACGCCGGTGATCCCGACCAGCAGCCCGAACAGAATCCAGCCCCCATAGGGGCTCGCCGCGACTTCTCCCCAACCGGCCGAGCCGGTTGGGTACATCCACTGGAGACTGTCGAAGGTCGGGAGCCAGCGGAACGTGGCCCAGGCGCCGACGCAAGCGAACACCAGCGCCCCGAATGCCCCCTCGATTGTTTTGCCCGGGCTCAGCCCGGGGGCCATCTTGCTCCGCCCAATCAGTCGGCCGACCGCATACGCCCCCGTATCGCCCATTTTGACGACCACAATCGGCGACAGCAGCGCGCCGAGGCCCCAGGTCAGCCGGAGTTGAACCAGGAAGCTGAGCAGCAGTCCGACGTAGACCATGGCGAACACGGCAGCCGCCACGTTCACGGTCACCCCGCCCGGCCTCTCGTAGCGGAGCATTTCCACGAGGAAGACCAGCATCAGTCCGGCCGCCAACGCGAACAGCGTCCAGTCGCTCGGCGTCGTGTCGAATTTCTCCTCCACGTCGTACGCAAAGCGGTAGCAGAGCGGCGAGATCCAACTGCTGGTGACCACCAGCAGACTGCCGAAGTAGACGACCCATTGCACCGGGCGCACCCCGCCGGCCCCCGCCAGATAGAGCACCTCGCGAACGGCCAGCACCACAAACACGACCAGGAGGGGAAACAGGGCAATCCCGGGGACCCCGGAGTCGGGCTCTCCGGGGATCCCCGTCACTCGCTCCAGCCAAGAATCCACCCAACACAGGCCCAGCAAGGCCGCGACGATCAGAATCCCGAGAGGTAGCCGCCAGCGAAGCATGGAAGTGCGGGCACGTGGTTAAGGATGAATGATGAAGGATGAACGACGAAGGATGAATCGTGAATGGCGAATCACGTGAGAGGATTGATGCAGACCATGCATAAAGTCGCCAGATTGTCTCGTCGTCGGATCGCGACTTCGGCTCCTCCCGATCGTGTTGACGTGCTGCCGTCGCCTCGTTGGGCGGAAGCTTCGGTCATTCATCCTTCATCCTTCATCGTCTATCACTATCCGTTCAGTCCGCCGAAGCGTCGGTCGCGGGCGGCAAACCCGCGGATTGCCAGGTGGAGCTGCCGCTGGTCGAATTCGGGCCAGCAAGCCTCGGTCACCCAGATCTCCGCATAGCTGATCTGCCACAACAGGAAGTTGCTCACGCGCATCTCGCCGGCCGTGCGGACCAGCAGGTCGGGGTCCGGCATGCCGGCCGTGTACAAGTGGGCGCTGAGCGTTTCTTCGGACACGTCGTCGGGGCTGAGCTTGCCGGCTTTCACCTGCCGGGCGATCCGGCGAACCGCGTCGAGCAATTCGCCCCGGGCGCCGTAATTGACCGCCAGACACAGGTGCAGGCCGGGGTTGTCGGCGGTCATGGCGACCGTCTTGTCCATTTCCCGCAACACGGCTTCGGGGATGCCTTCCCGGCGGCCGATGATGCTGACCCGGACGTCGTTTTCCATGATCGTGGTGCGCTCCTCGATCATGTACTGTTCCAGCAGGTGCATGAGGAAATCGAGCTCCGGCTGGGGGCGTTTCCAGTTCTCGCTGGAAAGGCAGTAGAGGGTCAACTGTCCGATGCCGAGGCGGGTGCATTCCTCGGTCGTGCGACGGACGCTGGCCACGCCGTGGCGATGCCCCTCGATCCGCGGCAGTCCCTGGCGCTCGGCCCAGCGTCCGTTGCCGTCCATGATCACGGCGATGTGTCGGGGACGCCTCTCCCGCGGCACGTCGTCGAGATCACCGGCAATCGTGGCTGACGGCTCGGACATCACAGTCCCGAGGAGAGGTTACTTCCCGGCGAAGATCGTCTGTTCGCGCTCCGGGCCCACGGAGGCGATTTCCACGGGGCGCCCCACAAGCTCGCTGATCCGCTCCAGGTAGCGGCGGGCGTTCTTCGGCAGGTCGTCCATGCGGCGGACTTCCGTGATTTCCTGCTGCCACCCGGGCAGCGTTTCGTAGATCGGCTGCACCCGGCGGACGTCGTCCACGTGACTGGGAAAGTCGGTGATCCGCCGGCCGTCGAGCTCGTAGGCGACGCAGACCTTCAACTCCGACAACTGGCTCAGCACGTCCAAGAGCATCACGGCCAATACGTCGACGCCGCTGAGCCGAGCGGTGTATCGCGCGGCCACCGCGTCGAACCAGCCGCAGCGCCGTGGCCGGCGGGTGACCGTGCCGTATTCGTTGCCCGCCGCGCGGATGTGCTGCCCGATCTCGTTGTCCTGCTCGGTAGGAAACGGACCGCCGCCGACGCGAGTCGTGTAGGCCTTGAGGATGCCGATGACCTTGGTCACGTGTCGGCCCGGCACACCCGAGCCGGCCGAGACGCCAACGCCGGAACTGTTGCTGCTGGTGACGAACGGGAACGTGCCGTGATCGACGTCCAGAAGCGCCCCTTGAGCCCCTTCGAAGAGGATCCTCTTTCCGGCGTCGACGGCGTCGAGCAGGTAGGCGGTGGTGTCGGCCACAAACGGCTTGAGCCGCTCCGCGTAGCCGGTGTAGAGCTCGAAGATCTCGGCGGCGTCGAGACCACACGCGCCGGTCTCGCCGTCCAGACAGGTCAACATCTCGCGCTTGGCCCGCGTGATTTCCTCGATGCGTGAGCGGAAGTCATCGCGGTACATGTCGCCGAGCCGAACGGCGAAGGAGCGGCCCACCTTATCGCGATAGCAGGGGCCGATGCCCCGCAGCGTCGTCCCGATCGCCTCGCCCCCGGTGCATCGCTTGTCGAAGAGCGAGTCCTCTCGGATGTGCCACGGGAAGATTACGTGAGCCCGATCGCTGAGCATCAGGTTCTTGCCGATGGTGACGCCGCGAGCCACGAGCGAGTCGATTTCCTCGAGTATGGTGGCGGGGTTGATGACCACGCCGCCGGCCACCACGCATTGGACGTGGCTGCGGAAGATCCCGCTGGGGATGAGCGACAGCTTGTACGTTTCCGTGCCTGCAACGACCGTGTGCCCGGCGTTGGCCCCGCCTTGATAGCGGACCACGATATCATGTTTTTCCGTCAACAGATCGACGATCTTGCCCTTCGCCTCGTCTCCCCATTGCAGACCGATCACACAGGTGGCAGCCACCGCTTCAACCCTCAATTACTACGGTCAACTACCCCGAAGTACCGGCACCAGGTCTCCCCAAACGGATCAATTTAGCATGCTCGCCGCAGGGCCGTCAAGAAGCGATCGGACGGGCGTGCCGTCGCTCTCGAGAATCGCTCCTCGGGGGCGCGACCGAAGACGACTTCACCCGTTCCTTGCGTTCCCTTCGAGAGATGGGCACAAGCCATAGGGACGGTCGACACAGGCGACCCACGAAAAAAACCAGGAGACTCCCCGATCGAACGAGTCGAGATGAGGAGCCCCTGGCTTGGTTGTAGCGCGAAAAACGCTACGGTACTTGTATCCGCGCCGGTCAAGGGCCAGCGATACGACAGCTACCCAAATTGGGTTATGCCCAGCAAGCGATACGCCGCCGAGCCAAAGGCACATGACAGGAAGGCCCTGGCCGGGGGCCGCTCTCGCGTCACCGCAGAACACGGTTACGATCTCTAGAGAGCTGCAAATCGATCATATCGGCGTCGTAATTCTACCGGCGGCGTGCATTCGGGGGAAGTGGCCGCGTGTCGGGTCGGGCGTCGGGAAATCGCTCTGGCCGCACTTCGGCCCCCAAGTTGCCGCGTGGCGCGGGTTGCACCTCCTCAAGAGGGTTCAACTGCCGGATGGCCGCCCCTCTCGCCGGGGGGTTCCCGGTTGCCGGTGACGCATCCGCACAGCTTGTGGGAGGAGAGCCGTTCGTCGGCAAGCGGCCGCCGGCGCACGGCTCCGTGCTGCCACAACATCCGACCGCCCACCCGGTTTCTCTCCTCCGTATCACGAGCCCTCTTATACCGGCCATGCCCGCGTTCTCAGGGCCGTCAGGGGCCGGCCCACTCCGACTCAACCTAAAACAAGCGAGGTTTTCTTGGAGTACGGCGACTTGTCGCCGCTTTCTTGGGCGTTTCCGCAACCGGCGAGCGATGTCAAAGTTCACCGGAAAGCCGTCGCGCCACGTGTTGCGGTTCGCACCGGGACGAGGGTCGGCTGTCTCGGGCTCCGTCCGGGTCGTTTCCGGTTGTGGCGAGGTCGAGCATTTTTCCGTCACCGGCAGTGTGACGCTCGACGGGAGGCCGTTGTCGGACGCCGCCGTCTCGTTCATGCCCGGCGACGAGCAAGGCGTCCCTTCGTTGGGCATCGCCGACCGCCGCGGCATCTGCACCCTCGCAGCAGGCGGCCGACCTGCGCGGTATCACGCCATGGTGTGGTCGTGGTAAGGCAGAGCGTGGCAAGTGCCGTTAGGGTTTCCCCAGCCCTTCCAGAGCCCCCTGTTCCCCTGGCTCAACTACGATCGAACCATACGCATCGTCGGCGTCGAGCTCAACCTCTCGATCACCGTGCGTTTGCCCTTGATTCTAAGACTCGGGCCACGGCTGCCGCGTACGATGGTTCGCGGCGTTTCCGCCTTGCGGGCGCGCTGGTGAAACTCGAATGTGCGAAGCAGAACACGTTCAACGATCCCTGGCGAGGGCTTGCGGAAGAAGGTGCGACCGGTCCGGTTGGCTTGACGGCTTGATCGGATTGCGGAAAATGTTGCCTATTGGGGGCGTCACGCCCGCACCGGAGAAGGAGTCGTCCCGCCTTTCTGTCCTTGTGAAGGAGAACAGGCATGTTTCTCTCCCGCCGGAGTCTTCGTGGATCCTCTTGTCGCGTTCTGATCTTGTGGTGCTTTGCGTGGCTGGCCGCGTGGTCGGTCGCCGGAGCCGCTGAGCCGGCGGCTTGTGTCTGGCTGGAAGCCGAGTCGCCGGAAGAGGCCAATTTTGAAATCGAGCCCTGGGCCAATGACAGCCCCCGGATCTTCTCCGGCGGGCAGTGGTTCACGCACACGCTCGACAAGAACGAGGTGGAAACGAAGATCCCCGACGGAGGCTTCTCCCTCCGCTATTCGTTCGAGGTTGCGGAAGCCGGGCCCTACGAGTTCTGGGCGCGCGTGGGTTACGAAGGCGCTCGCGCGCCGCTCGAGTGGCAGGTCGACTCGGGCCCGTGGCAGACGGTCGGGCCGGAAGTCGAGACGACCAATCTCGTCGAGGTCGGCCCCTGGTGCGAGCTGGCCTGGCTTCGAGTTGGGTCCGTGAGCCTCAAGCCCGGCAAACACACGCTCCAAATCCGCTATCGCACGCCCGGGCCCGACGGACGGCTCCTGATCGGCCTCGATTGCCTGGTCTTCAGCCAGGGCCAGGGCAAGTTCGTGCCGGAGATGGCGCTTCGACCGGGCGAGCAGTATGACGACCAAATCGACCGCGACGCCCGCGAGCACGTCTTCCGCCTCTCCGGCGACAAACCGGCTGCGCCCGGTGCCCGGGTCGAGTTGGCGTTGGACGGGCTTTGGGAAGTCGCCCGGTACGACGACCCGGACATGGACCGGAATACGTACGAGCCGGTCAAGCAGTTGCCGGAGACGAGCGAGTATCCGCTTCGCTGGATGGGGGTCGAGGTGCCGGGCGACCTGGCGCGTCGGCCCGAGCTGCGGATGGCTCACCGCGTGTTCCTGCGGACGCGGGTCGACGTGCCGTCCGAGCTGGCCGGCCGCGGGTTTCACCTGCATTTCGGCGGCACCTGCTGGATCGCCAGCGTGCTGGTGGGCGGCGAGTTCGTCGAAGGCCGCCAATCGGTGCTCGTGCCGTGGGATTGCGACGTGACCGCCCACTTGAAGCCGGGCGAGACGAACGAGATCGTCGTGGGGATCAAAAGCCCCTGGTACGCCATGGACGCCCAGCCGCGGAACACCACGATCGACCGGCTTCGCAACGTCCCCGCGACCCACCTGCGATGGGCCCGGTTCGTCGACGCCATCTATCCCTCCTCCAAGGGCGAAGGGCAAGGGAACAAGACCGGGATCGTCAATCCGGTGAAGCTCGTCGTGACCGGGCCGGCCTATACGTCCGACGTGTTCGTCCGCACCCGCGTGGCCGGAAAGCGACTGGACGCCGACGTGACCGTCGCCAACCCGACGGCCGACGCGGCCACGCTGAGCGTCACGTGCGAAGCGGTCCACGAGAAGACGGGCCAAGTGGAAAACGCGTGCGAGCCGGTCGAGGTTGCGGTGCCTCCCGAGGCATCGAGGACCGTTTCGCTGGGGGGCGCGTGGCCGGATCCCAAGCTGTGGTGGCCGGAAGAGAACGCGGAACTCTACGTGCTGCGGACCACGCTCCGACAAAACGACAAGCCGATCGACGTCCACGAGCAGCCGTTCGGCTTTCGGGAAGTCACCTTCGAGGGCAAGCATCTGCTGCTCAACGGAATCCGATGGCATCTCTGGAACTGGGTCGACGTGGGCGACGCCGCCTCGGAAGCCGAGTGGCTCGAGAAGTACCACGCCCAAAACGACCGCTTCCACCGAATCGCCGAAGACCACGACCGGCTGTTCGGCCATCGGGAAAAGGCCCTGGAGTTCTTCGACCGGAATGGAATTCCGGGCCGGCTGTCGACCTGCATCGACGGGATGTTCATCACCCACGACCTCAACAACCCGCTCGTCTGGGAGAACTTCGCCGATCACGTCCGCCAGGTGGTCAAGGCGTATCGCAACCATCCCTCGATCGTGATGTGGAGCCTGGGCAACGAGCTGATGTTCGTCACCGCCCGGCTGGCGCATCATAACCGCTACCGGCAACTCGAAGAGCAAGCGGCCGAGCTGACGCGGATCGCCAAGGAATTGGACCCGACGCGCGGCAGCTTCCAGGACGGCGGCGGCGACCTGGGCGGCCTGATCGACGTGAACTGCCAGCACTACAGTTGGGAGACCGGTCAGCGTTTCCCCGCCTGCGCTTACCAGTACCAAACGCTGACCGACGGCCCGATCATGCCGCGGCCTCGCGATCCGGCCGAGCTGTACATGTGGGACGGCAAGAAGCCGCTCGTGCTGGGCGAGGTGTTCTACTACTCGGGCAACCCGTCGAAGATGGCCTGGGTCGGCGGTCCCGACGTGTTCCGCGGCAAGACGCCGGCCAACCAGGCCGCCGCCCGATACGCCCGTATCGCCATCGAGGGCGCCCGCTGGCAGGACGCGACGGCGATCTGCCCCTGGGTCCGCGGCCTGCCCGGGACCGAGGTCTCGTTCGAGCCCCGGGCGGTCTTCATCCGGGAGCACAACGCCTGCTTCGCCGCCAGGTCGACGATGAAGCGGACGCTCGGCATCTTCAACGACGGCCGCGAGACCGACCCCTTGTTGCTCCAATACTGGCTCGTGCTCGACGGCGAGGAGGTCGACCACGGACGGAGGCCCTATCGCGTCGCGCCCGGGCGGCACGAGACCGACGTGCTCCAGATCGAGATGCCGGCAACGAGCAAGCGCAGGGACGGGGAGCTGCGCCTGGAGCTCTCGGCCGGCGAGGAAGTCGTCTTCCAGGACAGCAAACCGGTCAGCGTCCTCTCGCCGACGACCGGCCCGATCGCCGGGCTGGACAACAACACGCTCGCCGTGGTCGACTTCGAGGACGGCTCGGTGATCCGCTGGCTGCGGAAGCTCGGGCAGCATTTCACCGACCTGCACTGGTCCGACGCGGTGCCGGCCTCGGCCAAGGTGGTCGTGGTCGGCCGACGAGCGATCTCGCCCCGAAACAAGAAAGTCCTGGCCCCGGCACTTCGCAAGGCGGTGTTGGCCGGCAAGACGGTCATCGTCCTGGAGCAAAACGAGCCCCTGGAGAGGCACGACCTGCCGCTGGCCGGGATCGAGATCGCCGGTCTGGGCGAGCAACGGCCGGAGAACCGCGAGGAATTTCGGCAGGCCGGCGGCCGCTCCGGGTCGATCAGCTTCCCCGTGGCACCCGCCCATCCCGCGCTGGCCGGGCTGACGCCGCGGGACTTCTTCACCTGGGCCGACGACGAGGTGACCTTCCGCCTCAGCTACGCCACGCCCGCCACCGGAACGATCGCCATCGTCCAGGCCGGAAACGAGCTGGACCTGGCGCCGATGATCGAGGTCCCCGTCGGGCAGGGCAGCTACCTGTTGAGCCAGATGGCCATCGGCGAGAAGCTGTTCAGCGAGCCGGTCGCCGACCGCCTGTTGGGCAACCTCCTGGCCTGGGCCGCCGCGCGGGGCGCGGCCGAGCCGGGCCGAACCCTGGTCTCCCCGGCCGACGATGACGGGCTCGACGGCCTCCTGGCCAAAACCGGCCTGCTCTACGAATCGGCCCCCCAGGTCGAGGCGGCGCTGGAGGGCGACGTGGCGGTCGTCCGCGCCGATCCGGCCTCGCTCGATTGGCTCGCCGGCAACAAGCAGGCGGTGACCGACTTCTGCACGGCGGGCGGCTGGCTGATGCTCGTGGGGCTCGATGAGAAGGGGCTCGCGTCGTTCAACCGCCTGGTCGGCTTCGAGCACCGCCTCCGTCCCTTCCGCCGCGAGGCGGTCACGCTCGAAGACCGGGCCGAGCCGCTGCTGTTGGGCCTGACCGACCGCGACGTGAGCATGCAGAGCGACGAGATGCTCGCCAAGTGGCTCCGCCTGTACTGGATCTCCGACCGCGTGTTCAGCGCCGTGGTCGACGGCCCGGAGATCGCCTCCTTCGGCGGCTCGGGCGAGCCGGTGGCCAAGGTGACCAACGGGATGACCAACGAGGACTTCTGGCAGTACATCTACTATCTGGACGCCAAGGATTCGTCGATCACGTTCGACTTCGGCCGGCCCGAGACGATCACCGCGGTGCGGATCAAGCCGACCGCCGCCCCGTACTACTTCCTCAAGGACGTCGAGATCCTCTTCGACGACGACGCGGCCAACCCCGTCAAGTTCGCCTGCCGGCAGGTCGAGGGCATGCAGGACGTGCCCATCGAGCCGCGCGAGGCCACGAAGATGACGATCGCGGTCAAGAGCCACTGGCCCGGCGAGTCCCCGAAAGAGCTGGTGGGGATCGACCTGGTCGAGATCGACCGCCGCATGCCGCCCGAGAGCGACGGCAAGCTCGCCCTGCTCACCAAGCCCGGCGGCCTGGTCAAATACCCCCTCGGCGAGGGCGGCATCTTCCTCAACCAGCTCGACTGCACCGAGGGCGATACCGAGGAGAACGTCCAGAAGAAGCTCACCATCTACGCCAACCTGCTCCGCAACATGGGGGCGGCGTTCCGAGTCGGCGAGGCTAAGTAAGCAACAGAGTCGGTCCGGGACTCAGTCGCTAGACTGGCAGATTGGGGAAGACCAGCCAGCCTCTCTCTTGGGCCGATTGACGTATCGCGAGCAAAGCAACCAGTTTGCGCACAGGCCCCACTGTTTGCGACTGCCCCGTTTCCCCCCTCGCATAAAGAGTCCTGAGGCGCCCGTACAGAAGCCGGATGGGCTTCCACCTGTGGACACAAGCGCGCATACCGGTCCTCTTGTGCTTCCCTTTTCCAAGGGTAGACTCATTTCTTTCTACGCAGTTTTCCCGAGGGGACTCCGTCGAGAACGTACAAGAGCAGGGGTTGGGCAAGAATCCTGTGCTGTCTTGGCAAATCGGCCCCTGCGACCGGCGTTCCCGATCACGTCGCCGCGCGGCATAAAGTGTTTACTGCAAAGACGTTAGGGCTTATTTGTGGGCATGATTACGCAGAACAGAGCCCCCCTTTTGTCTTTTCCGAAGAGGAATTCCAGAGAGTCCACCTAATGGGCAGTCACCGTTGGACGCGGACGTACCAAGACACCACTGGTTTGTGGCGGGAAATGGCTTACTAGGATGGTATGTGCAGCGTTGTTCGTCCACCAGAAAAAATCCAGGGTGTGCGCTTGACATCCCCAAGTTGCGGGATTACGATCGTACTCGTCAGCCACAACCAGCCGCTCGGGGGGGGCGTGACAATGGTGGGGATTCGGTGAACGTCTGGCGCTCGCGTGCTTCGCCCCACTCGGAGGGCGGACTGGTGCGCGGGGCGATCCTCTTGTGGCATCCGGACTCCGTAGCGGAACGCTTTGGGAGGTGCTCACATGTCCTTCGCATTTCCAAGACTGCGATACCTAGGGGCGGTTCTCGGCCTTCTGCTTGCGGGGCTCACAGGCTCGCAGACGGCTCAGGGTGTCAGTTTCGGTGTCGGGGGGTCCCTATCGTTCGATTTGTTTCCCAACGACCCGGCCATGGCTGTGGGAGGGTTCAGCTGCGGCTCCCTCGATACGGACATTCTTGGATTCTACGCGGAATTCGAGGATCATTCACCGGCCCTCTTCCAGTCGTTCGACCAGTTTGTGGAAATATCAAGTATCGAGCAGATGTGGCCCGGTGGGCCAGTGGGCAATTGGGGAATTCTCGTTTACGTCGGCGATACGCCGCCCGGCACCGAGGCGCAGCCGGGCAGGACCCTTGTCCGCGGAATTTGGCCCGCGACGGGCGGCGGGATTTCAGTCGGCGCCGGCGCGACGATAAACACGCACATCAACTACATGGAGCCGGAGATCGCACGAAGCATTTTTACCCTTGAGAATTCTTCAGACTATGATATTACGGACGGTGTGATACGCCTGTACGAAGACCGATTCCTGCCAGGGCTAACGATCCCTGCCCACGGTTCGATCACGGTCGAGTGTCAGATGGCTCCGTGGTGGGAGTGGTCGTTCGGCGGCATTTGCGACGTGGGCGGCGAAATCCAGCCGGTCTTTGCGTTCAGCGACGCTTCTGTGTCCCCGCTGGGCGCGGACTACGAGCAGGTGTTCGGGATGACGGAGTGCCCCACTTCCGGGTTCGCAGCGGGGGTCCTCGCGGATAGTTCCGGTGAGGGTCTTCCAATCGCGTGGCTTCCGCAATGGAACGGCACGATGTGGCTCGGCTCTTGGCAGTACGCCGGTCGCGGGGCCCCGGCTCCCGGATACGTGACGTATTTCAATGTGCCCGAGACCGAACCGAACCGTTTCGACTTGTACGCCTATTCGGCTGACGCCGATCAGTTCATTCTCGTCGGTTCGGGAGAGCAGGGGCAGTTGGGGGTCGTGCCGGAGCCGTCCAGTTTGGCCATTTGGTGCTGCCTCGGAGCAGTCGGGCTTGCCGCCTCACGGTGGCGGCGGAAGCGACAAAGGGGACAGGCGCACAATTTGGGGAGCTAGGAACCCTCAAAGCGTGTCGAGTCGGGCGAGATCTCGGTATCCTTGTACGGAGATCTTCCGCCTGGAGTTGTCCCGGATCTTGGGTCGCGCTGGGGGACGCGTGTTCTTGTTTCTTGACGCCCAAGATCGGGCGATGCTCGATGACCGACGGCCGATCGACCCGGCGCGGTTCGATTCTTGAACCGCCGGGCTACGAGCACTGAGCGATGACGGTCTCCGCGGGGACGCCGGGCGTCATTCCTCCTCGTCCCAGTTCGGATACTGCGGCGGGCTCTTGCCGACCCGTTTGACCACCTTGGGGTATCTGTGGCGTGGAGCCGGCTCGCCCACGTCGACCATCTCGATGCGGTGCCACCAGTCGTCGCCGAAGTCGAACCAGTACCAGAACTTCATCCTTCGTCTCAATCGCAGGGACTCGATGGTGGTGCGAGTAAGATCTTCGGCGGGCTCCTCGGCACCGTCGAGTTCAAACCACGGGTCCTCCATGTCCATCGGCAGCACGTATCGCTTGTTCTTCCGCCCTTGGGGACGGCTGCCGAACTGAAACTCGTAGAGGTGTTCGTCGTAACGATCGAACGCGTCGAAGATGGCGAAGTGCAGGTCTTCGAGCGTCTGGTCCCCGCGGATCTGGATTGCGCGGGACACGACTGGGTTCTCATCGTCGTACTCCTCGGTCACCCGGCCGGCGACCAGCTCGACGTTGAGCGTGTAGAGGCGAATGCCCGCCTTGTCCGGGCTCTTCGTCTTCTCCTTCTTTTTCGTGGCCGTTTTCTTGATGGATTTGGCCGCCATGATCGTCCTCCTTCCATGAGACGCGTTCCCGGGAGAACAACTCCGCTCAACCGATTCTATCGCTTTTCGCCGCGTACGTAATCAATGGCGAACTCGCCGGAGGCCGCCCCGTTGCCGGGATCGATCCGCAGGGCCGTGATCGTCTGGCCCGCCCACATCGGGTCGCGGCCCGGCTCCAGGCGGTATTCGTGGAACTGGCCGTCTGCCTGGATGGCGAATGGCACGGCCTTGTCCTCGGCGAAGCCGGGCGAGGCCGCCGTCGTCCAGAAGAGCTGCCCGCCTTGGCCCGCGCTCACCCGCATCCGAAGCCGGACCACCGGGCACTCGTCGCCTTCAACGCGAACGAGCATGCGGACCAGGTAGGGATCGCCGCCGGTGATCCGGCCGCGGAGCACGCCCTCCTCGACGTTCATCGACGCGACGTGGTGCGCCCCTGTCCATCCTTCCGACGACTCGTCGAACTCGAACGCGATCCGCTCCGCCAGCCAGGGCAGCCGGCGAACCGCCAGGTGCTCGGCCCCCTGCACCTCGACGCGCGACTCGCCTTCCCGGGCGATGCGGATCGCCAGATAGGCGCTGCCCACGTCGTGGCGCCAGCCGGGCTCGGGCCCGCTCTCCACGTCCTCCCGCTCGGGGATCGGCTTACCGTCGACGAGCACCGACTTGGGCCGGGCCACGTTCGCCACGAGCACCACCCCCTGCTCGCCCTGAGGATAGGCCACTCCGAACGCGAGCCGGCCGCCGTCCCAGGCCGGCTCGGAGATTTTCGCCGCGGCCGTGACGTGGAGCCGGCGCTCGCCTTCGCCCAGGATGACCGTGGCCGGGTCTTCGTCGCGCCCGGTCAGCTTCAGCACGTTGCGGATGATCTGGCGTGGTGCAAAAACCCAGGGGCACTTCTCGCAGTCGATCGCGCTGACGTTGTCCGGCCAGAGGGCCACGTTCTCGCCGTCGAGGTCCTGCTGGTGGATCGCGCTGCGGATGATCGCCTCGGCGATTTTGCGCCAGGGGTAGCTGTCGTCATAGTCGCAAAGCTTCAACAGCGAGTTGGCGTAGCGCAGCCCGTTCCACTGCACGGGCCGGCCGAACCACGAGCCCTGGTACCAGGTGGCCCCGAACACGGGGATGCTCCCGCCGACGAGAAACGGCTTCTCCGGATCGTCCCAGAGGTAGATGAACGGCAACCCCCGCCGGGCCCAGGTCACCGCGTCGCGGAGCCAGCGCTCGTCGCCGCTGAAGCGATAGGCTTCGACGTAGGCGTCGACCGCGTCGGCGGCGGCCAGCACGTCGGGCGTGTGCACCGGCACCTCCCACACCTGCGCCGCCCGGGGCACCCGGAACGACTCCATCAGGACGAGCGTCTTCTCCATCGCGTCGTAGGCCTCGCGGTCGCCGGCGATTCGGGCGTAGTTGAGCACCTCGAAAGCCCGCCGGGCGCAGGTGCCCAGCTCGACGGCGTCGTCGGGCCCCAGCTCGTGGTAGTCCTTGCCGACGAACGGCCCGGTGGTGTGTTGCTGATCGGCGTCGAACCGCCAGGCGCCGTCCTCGCCGCGGCTGGCGAGGATTCCCGCTGCCCGGCCGGGGTTGGCCATCGCCAGGTCGGCGCGGCCCGAGAACCGCTGGACGTCGATCCGCGCCTCGCCTCCGATCATCGCCAACACTTCTTGCGCCCGAGCCCGGCATGCACGCCGGACCTCTTCGCTGGGGCTGAGGATCTCGCCGAGCAGGAGATCGGCGACGAAGCTTTGCGGCCGGCCCTGCTGCGACATCATCCCGCCCCCCTTGGTCGTCCACCAGTCTTTCGTTTCCTCTTCCCAGAGCGACTGGAGATACGCCTGCATGGAGAACTCGATCTCGCGGTCGTACGAGCCGTGCGGCAAGGGCTCGGGCTCCGGACAGCCGTACAAGCGGGCCCACTGGTCTACCGCGGCCAGCGCGTCGGTTGCCGCGCCGTCGGCAAAGATCCGGGCCGAAAGGCGAAGAGGCTTGCCGGGCTCGAGCGGATACGGCGTTGTCGCCTCGCGCTGGTTCGGCTCGACGAACTCCGGCACGCCGGGTAGGAAAAGCCCCATCAGGTGCGTCCGCTGGTTCTCGAACCGGTCGGGCGAGGCGAAGACAAGGCTCGGCCGGTCGCGCCGGCCGTCCCACTTCTGATGGACGTCCCACACGAGCCCGACCGTGCCGTGCTTGCCGTGAATCCCGACCGCGGGAATCGTCACCATGTTCGGATGGACCACGTACCGGAGCTGGTGCGGATGCCCCTCGGCGATGTCGAGCGTGCCGGAAGAGACCTCGTCGTCCACCAGCCATTCCAGGCCGGGCAGCACGGCCTCGTCGCGGTCCAGGGCATAGAGCATCGGGCCGTCGAAGGCCAAGAGCTTGCACGGCTTCGAGCACGTCAGCTCGTAGTCGGCGGATATCGTCTTCTCATCCTCGCCGAGTCCAAACCGCACCCGCACCCGGCAGCCCGGCTCTTCGCCCTCGGGCGTGGTCCACGCGAACTCGAGACTCGCCCGGTCGCCGGTCTGTGCTTTCGGCGGGCCATCGGTCAAGACGACGTGCTCGCGACGCGATCCGTCCGCTCCCTGAAGCACCACGCGACCCAGGCGCGGAAGCCACGCGACCGTGACCGGCGGCCCCCGGCGACCCGACACGAAAAGCTCGGCCGGCCCAAAGCCGAACTCGTTCCGCCGGAACAGGAGGCGGACATGCTCGTTCTCCAGCACGGCGAAATCGTCGGTGGCGGCCGCCTTGATCTCGCTGGGTGGCGCGACCAGCCGCGTGGCCGCCCCGACTACCAGCGTTGTCTCCGCCGTCAGCTCTCGGTCGACGTTCTCGGCGCCCACGCGGACCGCAATCGGCAACGCCGGCGACTGCCGATCGAAGACCTGACGCGTGGTGAGCGATAGAGTCTGCCCCGGGTGCAGCCGCTCGGCCGCGCTCGACACCGGGCCCGTGGGAAGCTGGAACACCGCGGTCGGATTCACCACCGAAGCGCTCCCCCTGTTTTCCAGCACGCACTCCAGCGTGACGGGGATCTTCTGCATGGCGACCGGCGCCGTCGGTCCGAAACTCCGCAGGACAAGCTCGGGCGCGACGGCATAAGACGTCTCGGCCTGAACCTCGCCCGACGCCGCGGCAAACTGGAGTCGGCACGCCTTCTCCCGGCTGCCCTCGAGCGTCCAGACGGCCGACGTCTTCTCGTCGGGGGCGAGATTTCCCAGAGGGACCTCCGCGGGCGACACCGCAAGCGCCTCGGGCACGATCATCGTGGCGCGGACGTTCGGGGCCGGTGCGTCGCCGGCGTTCTCGACCGCCGCTCGCACCGTGCACCGCTCGCCCGGCCGCTCGGGATCTTCCTCCAGCCGGACCTTGCCGAGCCGCAAGAGCGGGCCCACCCGCTCCACGTAGGAGACGTCGTCCAAGAGCAACTCGCCCTGGGAACCCAGGATCCGCACGGCGAAGTGGACCGACTTGACCTTCGGGTTGTCGGTGAAGTCGTATTTCAGCCGGCCGTGGTGCCAGCGGCCGTCGCCGACGCGGCTCTCGGGCACGGTGAACGTCGCCCGGGGCGAGCCGGTCCCTTCGCGCGGCTCGTCGTTCATCGGGATCACGTAGACGTTCAGCTTGGTGCTCTTGGCCGAGACGGCCTTGTACCAGAAATCCATGCCGCCCCGGAGCCGGTCGATCAACGGCCCGCGGTTGAGCCCGGTCTCCACCGTCTTGTTGTCCGCGGTGCGCAAGAAGCGAAGTGACCGCTCGCCCGAGTGAGCGTCGGACGAGACCTCGACCGTCGCGCCGATCGGTCCCCAGTCGGCCGGAAAGCCGCTGGGCGCGAGCCGCTCGAAAGAGCCGTTCGTGCAGGGGTTGTCGGAAGCGGGCGGAGCCGCGGCCAGGAGGGATAGCGCGAGGGAGAGGGTTAGGGCGTGCATGGCTGGAGACTCCTCAAGCGTGGGCGGGCGGAACGCCCGCAATTGTTGAGTTCCGTGTTGTGAATGAAACAGGTGCGAAGCCCAGGGGTTGCAACCCCTGGGATTGGGACCCGAGTAACGTTCCACTGATGCGGGGATCAATGAGTTGCCGTAATCACTCCTGCCAGACGTCGGCCGTTCGGGCTTCGAGGTTGGGCATCTCCGGCAGCGGCGCGCTGGGCACGGGCTCGTACCAAAACGTGGCGCACGACCAGTCGTCCTCGGTCTCCGCCAGGCCGTTCTTCCAGGAGATCTGCTGGATGGTGATCCGGGCGCGCTCGCGCCAGGCGACCGGGTCGGGCAGGTGCCAGCGATACATGGAGACGAAGTCCTTCTCGTTCAGGCTGCACCCGTTGTAGAAGAACGGGGTCTGCTGGATGCCCCACGCCAGGCCGACGTAGTCCTCGCTCCCCGTGCCGCAGATCGTGGGGAAGTCGGTGTCGCCGTCCATGTAGACCTTCACCTCGCCCTCGCCCCACCACTGCTTCGGGTGCAGGTTGCGGATCCCGATCACCGAGCCGATGAACCGGCCCTTCTGCTTCCGCTCGGGCAACAGCTCGAAGTCGTTTTTGGTGGTGGTCGGGTTCTCGCGGCGGAACAGCACGTGCAACCGGCCCACGTCCTCGGGAAGCCGGTCGCCGATCGTGTAGTCGATCTGATAGTAGAGCGGCACCGCCTTCTCGCCCTCGTTCGTGAACGTGAGCTTCGCCCGCTTCACAAACGGCATCGGCAGCCAGAGGTTCCTTCCGCCGGTGCTCCCCACCGAGTGAACCGCCGAATCGTACGGCATGATCTTTCCGTGGGCGAATCCGCAGAAGTCGCCGACCGGGGATTCGATGCTGGGGTGCTCCTGGCCGTCCCACCAGGCGCGGATGACCAACGCCCGCTGGGCGACCGGGTCCCGGGCGGTGGTGAGCCAGATGTGGCGGATCGTGCCGGGGCCCTCGACGTCGCAGAGCTGGACCGTCTGGCCCGGCTCGATCTTCCGGCTGGGCGCCCCCTTGCGCGTCGGGCCCAGGTTGCTGGCCGCCTTGCCGCCCTCGCCGGGGGCACCGGTCGGGTTCTCAAACGAGATCGACCGCGACGTGAGACCCGTGTCCAGAAGATACGGCTCGTGGACCACGTCGACCGCCTGCTGGGCCGTCGCCGTCGCGGTCCACGCGGCCAACACCGTCACCGCGATCGCAACGGCCAGGAGCTTGCCAAACCCATTACTGCTCGTCATCGTGTCTTTCCTTTCGCGTCAGGACTTCTGGAAACGCGGAGGGCGGCACATCGCGAGCCGATCCGCCCTCTCGTGGCCTTCGCTCGGATGCCCATCACCATACCGGGAACCGCGCGGCATGCAAGTCCCCGATGCCAGAGGGGCGGTTGACGGGAGGCGTGATTGGGGCGGGCCTAGTGGTCTGTCCAATTCGAGTTTACGGGTGCCACGGGCATCTTGCTCGTGCTCTCGTAGCTGCACTGGCGAGACGCCAGTGGCACCCGACCGGCAAAGTCAATCTGGACAGACCACTAGGTGCTTTCGTCAGCCTGCGAAGCGCCCGTCGGCGGCTTGTGGTGATCGGCGTCGTACGGCTCGACGTGCACCAGCACGTCGATCACGTTGGGCCCTTGGCTGAGCAGGCGCTCCTTGACCACGTTGGCGATGGCGTGGCCCTCGCGGACGCTCAGCTCCGGCTCGACCAGGACGTGGAGATCGACCTGGAGGCCCGCGCCGATGGATCGTGTGCGGAGCTTGTGCACGGCCTGGACGCCCTCGGTGTCCTGGGCCATCTTGAGTATGGCCTGCCGCTCGTGCTCCTTCGCGGCGGCGTCGACCAGCTCGCGAAGGGCCGGCCAGGTGATCTCCCAGGCGGCGTGCAGGATGAGCACCGACACGATCACCGCGCCGATATGGTCGAGAAACCCGCAGTCGGGCCAGATGTGCGTGCCCAACACGGCGATCGCCACCGGAACCGACGAGAGCGCGTCGGAGCGATGGTGCCAGGCGTTGGCCACCACGGCCGACGACTTGACGCGCTTGCCCACGTTCGCCGTCCACCGATAGAGAAGCTCCTTGGCCACAATCGAAAGGCAGGCGGCGGCAAACGCGGTCCAGCCCGGCCGGGAATCGTGCGATTGGGGAAGCGTCAGGATCGCCCGGTAGCCGAGCCCCACGCCGACGGTGCCCAGCACGAGCCCGATCGCCGAGGTGATCAGCGTCTCGATGCGGCCGTGGCCGTACGGGTGCTCGGCGTCGGCGGGCGCCGACCAGAAACCGGCCCCGATCACCACGGCCACGTCGGTCACGAGGTCCGAGAGGCTGTGGACCGCATCGGCCACCAGGGCCTGGCTGGCGCCGACGACGCCGAACACGAACTTGATCGCCGCCAGCAGCACGTTCACCACCAGGCCCCACAGCGTCACCCGCCGGACTTGGCCTGCTTGCGCGGAACTCCGAGCCTCGCCCGCGGTGCCTGATTTGGTCGACTCCGTCATCCGTATCTCGCGATCTCTCGGGGGAAGCGCTAGCCGGCGCGAGATGAAAAACGAATTGTATCAGTTCGGACCGGGCAGGTCTCCCCCCTCGTCCCTCGACGGCTCGCGTTCCCACCGGACCACGATCTCGCGTGTTTGGGCGAAGTCGACGGGCCCCACCTCCTGATCGGCCAGACCCTCGCGCTTCAGCACGGCGTGATGGACGCGGGCCGGCAGGTCGGGCACGGTGCACGGCGTTCGGTACGGCGTTCCGTCCGGCGTCAACAGCAGCTTGCCGTCCAGGGAGATGGTCGCCTCGAACGGCTCGGTGACGAAGTTGACGTGGACCCGCTCCGGGGGTCCCGCCCGTGCGGGGTCGACGTGAGCCTGCTCGGGCGGGGTCGGCCAGAGCGCCCACGCCACGGCGACCAGGGCAACCACCAGACATGCAACCGAAACCGCGATCCGGCGCCGCGACCGCGATCGGCCCGTCGCGGTGGGCCTTTCGGCCGTCTCCAGTCCGGCGAGCATGTGGCCGGCGTCGCGGAACCGCTGGTCCGGATCGGGCTGGCATGCCCGAAGCACGAGCCGGTTCAATCGCGCCAACGCCGGGTTGTCGCCAATCTGGCGGACCCGCTCCCCCACCAAGCAGGGAAAGCGATCGGCCGGCAAGCCGGTGACCATCTCGTAGATCACCAGGCCCGCGGCGTAGACGTCGGCCCGGGTGTCCATGCGACCGTCGGGCGGCATGTAGAGCCGCGTTCCCACGCGCGACGCCTGCCGGTCGGCCTCGGTCAGAAGCCCGAAGTCGGCCAGCTTGAGCTGCCCGTCCACGAACAGGCAATTCGACGGCTTCACGTCGCGGTGGACCATACCCGCCGCGTGGAGGCAGGCCAGGCCGGCGAGCAACTCGCGGGCGCGACGGAGACATGCCTCGGGCGCCAACGGGCCGCTTTCGAGGCGGCTTTCCAACGTAGCCGGTCGATAGCTCGGGTCCGAAGGATCCGCGATGCCCGAGGCGTCGTCGGCCAGGTCCATCACGTAGAAGAGGTGGTCGGCCGTCTTGCCCACGTGGTGGATCGCCAGCAGGTTGGGATGCTCCGTGCCGACGCGGCCTTCGAGATAGGTGAGCGACGCGATCTCGCGACCGGCCGGATCGACGCGCCCGCCCCCGCGCAAAGGAATCAGCTTGACGGCCCGGAGCCTGCCCGTGGTCTGGTTTCGCCCCAGCCACACCCGGCCGAAGCCGCCTTCGCCAACCGAGCGGAGCAGCTCGAAGTCCGGAACGTCGGGCGGCCGCGTCTGATCGTACGAGGAACTCGTGACGTGATCGCTCACGGGTAGCAAGCCCCTATCTCGATCGCATGGTTTTGGCGATTCGGGTGGTCAATGATCGCTGGGCAGCCGGGCTGGGTAGTAACTCGAGCGCCTGCTTGACGCCGTCGCGGAGCCGGCCGTTCTCCCGATACGTGGCGCCCAACTCCTTGAGCCGCGCGAACACCTTCCGGCGGGCCTGGTACACGGCGTTACGGCTGAGCCCCGTAATCCGGGCGACCTCACTGCCCGACATTTCGCCGAGCGTGAGCAGCTCGAACGCCTGATAGGTTCGCGGGTTGACCTCCCGCCGGACCACGTCCAACAGCACGGCCAACAGCGACGCCTCGAAGACCGCCTGCCACGCCTCGTCGGGCGTGGCGTCTTCGGCTTCCACGTCCAGGACGCCGACGTCCGAGTCGCCCCCGCGGGCTCGCACCCGCTCACTCGGTCGGCGGCGAAACTCGTACACCTTGTTTCGCACCACCCCGCAGAGCCAGTCGCGGAAACGCCCCCGGGCAGGATCGTAGCGAAACACGTCGCGGCCCTGGAACAGCGTCAGCATCACGTCCTGGACGATCTCCTCGGCGGTGTGCTCGGAGCAGGCCCGGGCCCTGGCCGCGGCGTAGATCAGGCGCCCGTAGCGCTCGAAGAACTCGTCCCAGACAAGCGGGTCGGCCCCGTCGTGGAGTCGCTCCAGGAGTGTCGCGCGGGTTTCGTCGTTCATGCCGGCCGTGCCCGAAGGCGTCGATTCCCGGTTGTTCTGTGGCGGACGTGACGAATTGGTCCTATTCTACGGCAGACTCAGATAATCTCAAGAAAGCCGCACAGATTTCCGCGCCTTCGCGCAAATACTCAGTAGTGGATTGGGCACTCCGACACGGGATGGCCCGTTCAGGAACACTCGTGGACTCATACCGTCACGTGCAAGGAACGCCATCTTGGATGGCCCGGGAGAGGTTCTGCGCTCGAAAGAAGCCTGCAATGAAGAAGACGACTCTACTGGCTTTGGTGGTCTTGCTGGGAATTGCCCCGAGGTGCGCGATGGCGGAACCCGGGGATCTCTTGCAGACCTTCTTGAACCCGCGGGGAACCACCTACCCGTCAGGCTCGCACTTTTGGGTCCGCGGGGGCGTGACCGCGGTCGGCGAAAACCTCCTGGTCGGTTTTCCCTTTGACGATACCTTCGGCGCCGATGCGGGAATCGCCTACCTGTTCGACGCGTCGACGGGAGAGGTCCTGCGTACCTTCAAGAGTCCAAACCCGGCCGTCGACGGCAATTTCGGCTGCTCCGTGGCTGCCGTAGAAAACCGGGTCCTGATCGGCGCGTACCATGAGCCGACGGAACACGTCAAACGGGCGGGGAACGCCTACATCTTTGACGCGTCGACGGGGAAGCTTCTGCACACCCTCGTCAAGCCCAGTCGCGCTGCCGACGACCGGTTTGGGTGGCCCGCAACCGTGCTGGGCGAGAACTTCGTGGTGAGCTCGAAATGGGACGACACGGGTGCCAAGGACGCCGGAGCCGTCTTTACGTACGATAGCTCTACGGGGGAGCTATTGCAGGCCTTTCGCAGGCCCGAACCGGTTGCCGACGAAGGTTTCGGCTCTGCCATAGCGGCGGTCGGCGAGAATCTAATCGTCGGCGACTACCGGGACGACACCAAGGGACCGAACGCCGGAGCCGCCTACCTGTTCGATGGTGGCACGGGCGAACTCCTCCACACTTTCTACAATCCGGAGCCGGGCAGAAAGAACGGTTTCGCTTTTGCCGTGGCCGCGCTGAGCAACAACGTCCTTGTCGTCGACAAGAGCTTCCATCCTACCCATGCTCACGGCGGAGTGGTCTATCTCTTTGATGGTGTCACGGGGGAGTTGATGCGGACCTTCTGCAACCCCGCGCCGGCTATAGAGGACGGTTTTGGCCAATCCGTCGCGGCGGTGGGCGGCAACGTGTTGGTGAGCGCAAATCACGCCAACGCCAACGGCTTCAACGTCGGCGCCGCTTACTTGTTCGACGGCTCCAGCGGCAAGCCGCTGCATACGTTCTTGAACCCAACGCCCGCGTGGGACGATCATTTCGGACTTACGGTGGCCGCACTTGGCAACAACCTCGTCATCACAGCTCCCTTTGACGATACGGCCGGCATCGACGGCGGGGCCGTCTATCTGTTTGAAGGCGGGTCTTCCGCGGAGTTCAAAGCTCACGAGCCTCCCGTGACCAAGGCCGAGACGCCGACCACTCGACTCTACGTCCGGACGAGTCCACCCGGCGCAAAGGTCCACCTGGACGGACAGCCGATCGGCACGTCGCCCGGACTCTTCTTCGCCCCGCCCGGCGATTGCAGCGTGACCGTAGAGCTGAAAGGCTACGAGCCCCACTCGCAGCCGGTGAAAGTCATCAGCGGGCAGATCACCCGTGTGGAAGTGCAACTCGAGAGAACCGCTCCGTAGCTTGGTAGCGCGCGTGAAACGCACCATCTACGGGGAAGCACGCTTTTTCGCGGCGATTATGAGGATGCGGTCGACCGGGTGAGCCGTTCAATCGACCAGCGCCGCCGGAGTCCGGCATCGACCTCTAGGTGGCGGGGTTGGCTCACCATTCCGCCAGCGGCTTGACCTCGGACGCCGGCACAGGCTCCGGCTCTTGATCGAACGGGGTGAAGATTACCGCCAGACGCAGACTGCGGACCTGGGGCAGGTGAACGGCCAGCTTGCGGATATCGCGGTTGCGGCGTTGGCCTTCCGGGTTGGGCGAGCTGGGGAGCGGCTCGGCCGGACGGACCTCGAACCGGGCGTCGGCGGGGGTCACGATCCGCGCCCGGAGCTTCGAGTCTCCCTGCTGGAGCGTGGCAACGCGGCCGTCGGTCTCCAGGGCAACCGTGGCGGGCGTGTGCATGAACCACCAGAGATCGACGGGCTTCTCCGCGTCGAGCTCGTCCTGGACGATCACCTGCCGGCGGTCGCGCATGGCCACGCCCCGCTCGACGCGCCGGGCGTGCTTGGCGTAGGCGGGCGTCAGATCGGCGACCGCATACGCCCACTCGGGCGCGGACGCGAAGCGGCTGATCCTGGCGGTCGCCCGGGGCTCCTGGTCGGGCCCGTCGCCCGGATTGACGACGAGCGTATTGTGCCCTTCGGCGCGGAGTCGGTAGTACGTGTAGCGCTTCGAGCCGAAGTAGCCGGGCAGGTTGTAGTCGTCGCCGCCGAGATCGACGGCCCAGCGGTGGCCGGAACCGTCGAGCACGAAGGAGCCGAGGTCGAGATGGTTGTGGTTGACCTCGTTGCTGCCGGCCTGGACGCCGACGAACATCGCGCCCGGGTCGGTCCAGTGGCTGCGGAGCGTGACGGCGTCGACGTTGCGCCAATGCTTGTCGAGCGGCAACCCGGCGGCGACGGGGTCCTGGCCGGAATCCCGGTACCAGACCATCGCGGCGGCCGAGGGCTTGCCGCGGCTTAGGGCAAACCAATCATACACGGGCCGGTCGAATCGCCGGCCGAGCCAGAACAGGCATTCGGCCCGCCCGAATCGGTCGCCGCTGTCGGAGAAGTTGAACGTCCGGCCGGTGGGGCCGGTCATGTACATCGGGAACAGCCCGGTGTCGGCGAAGCCTTCCATTTCCGAGAGTCCGAAGTCGGTGCCCAAGCCCGACTCCAACGCGGCCAGCATCACCACGTTGTACTGCGTGGCGTAGCCCCAGTAGCCGGGACCTTCCCCCCAGGCGCCGTCGGGGGCGTAGCTGTTCATGGCCAGCGGCAAGCTCACGAGGGCGCCGCGGAGTATCTCGCCGGCCAGCTCGGGCTCTTCGTCGCCGACGGCCAGTGCGCCCGCGGTCATCCCGCCGTTGCAGACCTGGTTCCAGTTGTGGATCGAGCGAGCCCACCAGCCCCCGTCGCGGTAGACCTCGAGCCCCGGCTTCAGGCCGAGCTCGACGATTGCCCCGCGGATCGTCGCCCGCTGCGATTCCGTCCAGGTGTCGTACAGCCAGTCGTAGGCGATGGCCAGGGCATGGGTCATCTCGGCCGTGTCGAGGAAGTGGCGGGGATTGAAGTCGGGGAATTGGGCAACGGTTTGGAGTTCTTGCCAAAGCCGGTCGAGGTAGCGATCTTCGCCGTGCAACCGGTACATCAAGGCCAACGTGTAGGTCCGCCCCAGCACGCGGCGGCTGGTGCTCAGAAGGCGCTTCCCGTCGGGCAGGACGTGGCGGGGCAGCGAGGCCTCGAGGATCTTGTCGGCCTCGCGCTTGACCTCGTCGTCCCACTCCTTCAGCGCCCGGTCGGTGTTGACGCGGCGGCGGAGCTCCTGGAAGCCTTGCTCGTCGATCAGGAGCCGGGGATGGGTCGGCTTCAGTCGCTCCATCAGCTTCTCGGGCGACGGAACGCTTTGGGCGACCGGGGCTTTGGGCGGCGCCGCGGAGGACCGGGCCGACGCGACCAGTCCGACGAGCAAGACCGCGAACACCGCGCAGCGAAGGCATGGGAAAACGCGACTCATGGGCGAGGTTCCTTCTGGGGGGTGGCTCTGGCGGGGACTTCGAGGGCAGGCTACCGGGGGCAGGCGGTTCTTGGGAAGCAGGCCGAGACGGAACCGGACGTCTTCCCGAGCAACTTGCATCCGCCAAGGCTGCCGGGCATTTACCGGCCCCAGTTTAGGCAACCCAAAGGGCCGCTGCAACTCGCCGCGTGCGACGCGCCTGCCAGGTCCCGCCCGAACGCCGGCACGTAGTCCATCCGTATTGCCGACCGGATACCTGTCTTCGTGCGTGGCAAGCCTCGCTCCCGATGACGTTGCCGGCGCACACGACCGACGGACGCAGGGGAGTCCAAGGTCACTCCTCGGGCACGGAAAAGTGCTCTTGACCTACCGTTGCCCTTTCCACGATAGACATGCCCCGATCTGGCGCGATCCCGTCGACGCGTGACCGAGCTTGAAAAGCAGAAAGATGAGGAGAATAGCTGGTCTGAGTGACGCCAGGCGAGTGCGCAGTTAGGGACTTCCGGCAAGGGCAGGAAATCTAGGGGGCACGGAAAGGCGGTTTGCAGGCTTCCACGAGTAGACTGATTCCTCGATCATCGGTGGCCGATGTAAGACGAAACGGAAGGCCACTGGGAGAGATCGTGCAATGCGGGTTTCGGTGATCCTGAGCACGTACAACGCCCCCGAATGGCTGGAGAAGGTCGTTTGGGGCTATTCGTTCCAGAGCCACCGCGATTTCGAGTTTCTGTTGGCCGACGACGGCTCCACGCACGAGACGGGCCTGCTCGTCCATCGACTCCGCAGGCAAACGGGACTGGACATCCATCACGTCTGGCACGAGGATCGCGGGTTTCGCAAGTGCACGATCCTCAACAGGGCCATCGAGGCTGCCACGGGCGATTACCTGATCTTCTCCGACGGCGACTGCATCCCGCGCGGGGACTTCGTCGCACGGCACGTGGAGCTTGCCCGGCCCCGATGCCTGCTCTCCGGCGGTTACATTCGGCTGCCGATGGGCGTGAGCAAGCGAATCACGGTCGAGGACGTTTTCGAGGGGCGGGCGACCGATCCCGGATGGCTGTTCGCCCACGGCTTGCGGGACCCGAAGTGCCGGCTCCGACTCGCCTCCGGACGCCTGGTGCCCCGAATCCTCGACATGTTGACCACGACCCGGGCGACGCTGAACGGATGCAACGCCTCGACCTGGAAAAGCGACGTCGTCCGGGTCAACGGCTTCGATGAGCGGATGGGATACGGCGGCTTGGACCGGGAGCTGGGCGAGCGGCTGGTCAACGCGGGCGTTCGACCGATCCAGGTCCGTTACCGCGCCGTCTGCGTGCACCTCGACCATGCCCGGGGATACGTCTCGGAAGACGCCTGGTGGGCCAACCACGCGCTGCGTCGGGAAACGCGCCGCAACAAAGCGGTATGGACGCCCTGCGGCATTCGCAGAGCCCCCCAATCGCCCCAGCGGCGGGCGGCCTGACGAGGGCCTCTCCGTCGTCCGCGCCGAACTCAACGATCGCCCTGGCGCTGCCGGGCTATCATCGACTGAAGCGCGCTCCAGCCCTCCCGTTGAGCCGGGGTGAGCGTCGGCTTCCTGGCGGAAACGTGGCTTGCCGGATCGCCGGAGGCCGATGACGTCTGTTGGGCAAGTCGAGCACGATGCTCGACGGCCCGAAGCCAGCGCCGCGTGGACCTCGGAAGATTGACCTGGTCATTCACCACTAAGCCGGTCACGACCTGACGATGATGACGGCGGCGCACGCTCAGCTTCTTCCGGCGGTGCAGCCGGTAGCCTTCCGCCTCGACGACCCTGCGCACGAAGCCCGTGACGTAGCGGATCGTGTCGGCAGTGCTCTCCAGTCGGGTCACCCTCCATTGCTGGCCGGTGAGAGGATTGCGGCACACGCGTTCCGCGGGCCGGGAATCACCCTCGTCACATTTGGGGAGAGAGATGGTGATATCGTCGGCATACCGGGTGTACACGGCGCCCAATTTCGCGGCCATGCCGGCCAGCCGCGCGTCGAGACGGTAGTTGACCAGGTTGCTCAGCCGGGGGCTCGTGGGCGCCCCCTGCGGCAGACCGCGCTCATAGGTGCAAAACCGCATAAGCAGCTTGGTTGCCGGCCGGTTCCAGCCAATGCGACGGAAGTATTTCTTCACGCGTTTGGCGCGCGTGGAAGGAAAGAAGTCGCACAGGTCGAACCGCAGCACGACGGCCTGGCCCTGATGCGCCCGGGCGTTGGTGACGATCGACTGCCCGCGCTCAAAACCGGTGGCGGCCGGATGGGCCTTCAGCCGTGTCAGAAGCCGCCGGAGAATGGATCGCTGGAGGCGTTTCAACTGGTCGTCGGGAGCCAGGATTCGCCGCGTGCCGCCGGACCGCTTGGGGATGGCGAACTCCCGGTAGCGAGGCTCGAACCGACGGAGTTGACGCGGGTCGGCCACTCCCAGACGCCGGGCCAGCTCGCCCACGTCGTGACCACGGCCCTTCAGCAGCCAGCTCAGCAACCCCACGACGGGCCTCCCAGGCTCGGCGCCGAGAAGATGCAACAGACAGAGAGGGTGTCGCGGAACGACCTCGCCGATCCGCGACGCCCTCGAGTTGCCTTGCGAAAGGCCGTATTGGGCACCAATACGGCTCTGCCGACTGTGTGCAAGTCCAACGGGACCCGGTCGACGAAACATCGACCTGCGCCCGGCAGGGCGCCCCAAGGCAACGGGCTTCATTCTCCGGCACGCGGCCGAGGGCGTCAATCGCCCGAACGCTCGGATTGCGGGGCCAGCCCGCTTGAGTCGGGCGAGCCGCCGGGACGGCGGACTACGAGTTCTCCCCCCGGAGCACGGCCAGGGCGGCCGTTTCATCCTCGGCAAGGTAGAGGACTTGCTCGAAGCGGATCAAGGCCAGGATTTCCATCACGGGCGGCCGAATCGAGTGGACCACCATCGTCCCGCCCGCCTCGCGAAACCGCTTGTGCACGACCAACAGCCACGCCAGGCATATCGAATCGATCAAGGTGATGCCGGCCAGGCTGATCAAGACGCGTCGGGCGTAGCCGCCGGGGCCGAGCAGGGTATCGAGCGGCTCCGAGTCGGGCGGTACGTCGCTTCGCACGATAGGCCCCGCAATCTCCACCCGCAGCACGTCTCCTTCGTCGGATAGTAGTTTCAGGTCCATGGGTCACCCACCAGTGCACCACACGTGTCGATCCCCCGCAATCGGTCCCAACCGAACCGACGAGTGCTCCCCGTGCCGGCCCCTTTGTCTGTTTTATGGAAGAATGCACTACCCCGCATGGCACCGGCGGCATTCGAAATGGCAACCGGCTGAAACGAACCTCTTTCTGCATTATGTTAGGTTTTCTCCATCTTGCCAGTACCTCCCCTAGACCGAGGGAGATGCGCCACCAGGAGGTGGCAATAATCGGAAGTGCTTTCCATCACTCCAGGGCGGGGGGCATCCCGATCGGGCGTACCCACTCCATCGGACTATATAAAATCACATCCGTAGAGGGGTACGGTCAATGGAGGTCTCTCCCAGCGACCGTTCCGTCCCGGCGAAACGGTACGTTCCATCCCTTCCTGAGGGCCGGTTCTTTCGGTCCCTCGTGCTTCCTCCACGGGGACTAACCTACCCTTTGATAATGGAGTAGTGCTCCGCTTCGTCATGGAGGGGTGCTCCGCAAGCCGCCCGCCGGGTGGTGGAGCTTCCGTCTGGGAGAGAGTTGTTGATACTCGCGCGCCCAAGTGTCCCGCACGCGTAAATGCCTGGCACGAGGATTGTCGTGCGACGAAGGGGCCGAACACGCGCGGAGGCGCGGGCGACGGAATCAAACAAGGCATCGCAGGATGCCGGGGGCTGCAACGTGTGGTCGGCGACTCCGACGTGCGCAACCACGTCGGGCGTCAACGCCCCAATCCTTGAATGACGTGCTGAGGTGACGGCCCATGCTCTTCGTTCCTCCGCAGGGTAATGGTAAAGCTCATGAGGCAGCAACTTCGGGTTAGCGATATGCTCAGAGCCGAAATCAAGGACCTCACTACCGATCGCTTGATCACTTCCTCCCGGGTTTGGCGGGAGGTCGGGGACGTCATGAGCCGGGACGTAACGGTCATCTCTCCGGCGGCAACCGTCGTTACGGCCGCGGAGATGATGTCGGAAAAGAACGTCTCTTGCATCGTGGTTCAGGAGGACGCCCGGCTGGTGGGGATACTCACCGAAACCGACTTCCTCAAGAGAGTGACGGCCGACGAGCGCGGTTCTCGCGAGATCCGGGTTGCCGAGATCATGTCCCGGCCGGTGGAGAGCATCTCCTCCGATCTGTCCGTTTTCGATGCCAGCCGGGTCATGGCACAGAGGCGCGTCAAGCGTCTGCCGATCGTCGACCAAGGACGGTTGGTGGGTATCGTGACGCAAACCGATCTGGTTCGGGCCCTCACGTCCTGCGGGATGTGGACGGGCGTTGCCCAAATCATGACCCGGGAGGTGGTCGCCGTTTCGAGGAAGGCGGCGCTGGCCGAGGCGGCGAAAGTGATGCACTCCCACGACATCTCCTGCATCCTCGCCGTGGAAGGAGAACAGCCCGTCGGCGTTCTCACCAAAAGGGATATTCTCAAACGCGTCATCGCACGACGCCGCGATCCCGGTCAGACCACCGTGGACGAGGTGATGTCGGCGCCGGTGATCGGGATCCCTTCCTACTACTCCGTCTTCAGTGCCAGCCGGACGATGGCCCAGAAGCGAGTCCGCCGACTCGTGGTCCGGGAAGACGGCCGCGTGTGTGGCATCGTGGCCCAGACCGACATCTTCCGAGCCGTCGGTCGGAAAATGGAGGAAGAGGAAGCGGAGAACCTCGCCTTGCTCGAGGCGTCGGAAAACAGCGTGTTCACGATCGACCGGGAAGGAAACACGACGTACGTGAACCCGGCGATGCTGCGGCTTCTCGAAGTCGAGGACCCGAGCGAGCTGGTCGGTCAACCGTTCCTGCCGGAGCGGTTCTGGCTGAATCCGCAGGGCCGGACTCCGCTGTTGCAGGAACTGGAGAGCGGGAATACCGACGTCAAGGAGCTTTCGCTGAAGACCAGCCGCGGCAAACGGATCCACGTCACCCTGTTCTTCACGTTCACCAAGAACGCCAACGGCGAGATCAACGGAAGCCAGGGGATGCTTTACGACGTGACGGACAAGAAGGAGCTGGCGACCCTGAGAGAAGCGGAGCAGGCACTCCGGGAAAGCGAACGGCGCTATCGGCTGCTTGCCGAGAACGCCAAGGACGTCATCTGGACTTCCGATCTCGATTTACGGTGGACCTACGTGAGTCCTTCCATCGAGCTGCTCAGCGGCTACACGGCCGCGGAGACCATGCGTCAAACCGTCGCCGAGATCCTCGCCTCGTCTTCTGCGGCGGTTGCCTTCCAGGCGCTCGGAGAGCAGCTTGCCTTGGCCAAGGAGCATGGAGACGCGGCAACCCGGACGTGGACCCGCGAGCTCGAGGTTGCGCGCAACGATGGCTCGACCCTCTGGGCCGAGGCGAAGGTCTCGTTCGTGTGCGGTGAGGATGGCGAGCCGGTCGGCCTGGTGGGCGTCGTCCGGGACGTCACGGAGCGAAGACGCGCGGATGAGGAGCTGAAGCAATACGCCGTCACCCTGGAAGCGGCGAACAGGGCAATGCATGAGTCCTATCTCGCGGCGCAATCGGCCACCAAAGCCAAGACCGAGTTCCTGGCGAACATGAGCCACGAGATCCGCACCCCCATGACGGCGATCCTCGGCTTCGCCGACGTGCTGGCCGAACGACTCGAAAGACCCGAGGATACGGAGGCCATCGAGACCATCAAGCGAAACGGACGGTACCTGCTGGAAATCATCAACGACATCCTCGACCTGTCGCGAATTGAGACGGGCAAGCTCCAAGTCGAGCGGATCCCCTGTTCACCCCAAGAGATCGTCGAAGGGGTCGTCTCCCTGATGAGAGTTCGGGCGGCTGCCAAGGAATTGGCGCTGACTACCGAGTACGCCGGGCCGATCCCGACGGTCGTCGCCACCGATCCCCTCCGCCTCAGGCAGATCCTGATCAACCTGGTCGGCAACGCCGTCAAGTTTACGGAAACGGGGACCGTGCGGGTCGTCGTCGAACTCGTCCAAACCGAGGGAGATGAGCCGAAGCTGCGCTTCGACGTGATCGATACCGGCCTCGGCATGAACGAGCATCAGGTCAAGAGGCTCTTCCGACCGTTCGTGCAGGGCGACACGTCGACCACCCGCAAGTATGGAGGCAGCGGCCTGGGGCTGACGATCGCCAAACGAACGGCCGGCTTGTTGGGCGGCGACGTCACGGTGACCAGTGCGCCCGGCAAAGGCAGCACCTTCAGCGTGACCATCGCCACCGGGCCGCTCGACGGGGTCCCACTGGCCGGCCCCTCGAGCCAAGATCCCTCGGCCGAAGAGCAGGCGACTCCGGCAGCGGCCAAATCCCCAACCCGACTCAACTGCCGGATCCTCCTGGCCGAAGACGGCCCGGACAACCAGCGGCTGATCACGCTGGTCCTGCGCAAGGCCGGTGCCGAGGTGACGGTCTGCGAAGACGGGAAACAGGTTGTCGACCGGGTGCTCGGCCCTCGTCCGGAACCGGCCGGCACGCCCGACCAGGGCGCCAAGCCCTTCGACGTGATCCTGATGGACATGCAGATGCCCGTCTTGGACGGCTACGAAGCGACCCGCCGACTCCGCGACGCCGGGTATCGAGATCCGATCGTCGCCTTGACCGCGCACGCCATGAAAGGCGATCGAGAGAAATGCATCGAGGCGGGCTGCGACGGCTACATCGCCAAGCCCATCGACCACCAGCAACTGCTGGAGACCGTCGCGCAGTATGTGCCGGCCTCCAGAACGACTTGAGGGCTTCTCGCAACCCCCGATCACGTCGCGCGGGGGCACCTTCCCCTCGTACCCGGGCTCTGCCTGGGAACGCGCGGGTCCGGCAGGCTCCCCCTGTCTTGCCTGTGCTCTACGATTGCGTCCCCATCATCGTGGCCTGCCCGGCTTTGCGCGAGACGGAGCCTCGCGGTAGTGCGTTCCCAGGCAGAGCCTGGCAACGAGGACAAACGCTAGAGCAGAGATGGTGCGTTTTGCGCACCCCGTGGGCTACTCCCGCGACGTGCCCACCGGGAAGCGCACCCGTCGCGGGGAGAGGCGCTCGACGGGCGGTCATTGCTGCACGATGCACCCGATGCTCCTCGGGCCGATCTCGAACCTGAGCTCCGCCCGATCGCCGACCGCGGTTGCGTCGACGGGCCTCTCGTTCCAGCAGTCGAAGTACTGGGCGCCGTCGCGATGCTCCACGGCCATCAATTTGCCGCGGAGCGTGCGGTAATTCGCATTAAGCAACGTCCACACGGTCTTCTTTTGCGTGGAGAAACGGTTTGCGAACAGGTTGGGCACCTCGGTGCGGACCAGCGGCTCCACGTCGGTCGAAGTGAACGCGTCGGCGTGGGCATGCTGGACGCGGAACGCCCGGCGGTAGAACGCCCGGGAGTGCTCGTCGGTGAGCAGGCACGTGCCTTTGAGGTAGTAGCCGTCGCCGTTGAAGAAGGGATACTTGAGCAAGTACCAGTTCCCGTTCTCCAGGGGCACGGAGTAGATCAGCTCGAAGGTCTTGAAGTCGGGCAGCGCGAACCGCTGCAAGTTGACGTAATGCGGGGCCACCTCGTCGTATCCGCTCCGGTGCCCGTAAAGGGGCACGTGGCCGAACGCGCCGTCGAGGTACTGGCAGGCCACGTCGGCCGGCACGTATTCGCAGTAGGTGGCGATCTCCGGCGGCACGGCCTCGCGGATCTGGCGGGTGAGGACCCACTCGCCGGGCGACGTCCCCATCGGCGTCCGGTGCCCGTGATCTTCCGCGTAGCAGGTGCGATGCGTCATGCACTTGCCGAGCTCGTCGAGATACATGCCGCTGGGGCGGATTTCGTGGGCGACGCGGCGGTAGGCCGCCGCCAGGTAGTCTCGCCACGCCGGCACGTAGGGGCACATCGAGTGGGCATCGTAGTCGTCGTGATAGAGCATCCGGCCGTCCTGTTGCCGGACCGCCCACTGCTTGCGCTGGTCATTCGACGGCTTCTGCGACTTCGTGGAGACCAGGTAGCCGTCGAGATAGAGCCCGACCGGGACTTCCTGCTCCCGGCACCGCCTCACCGCCTCGACGAATCGCTCCTTGCCGCCGAGCTGGTGGTAGTGGTCGTAGTCGCCCCAATGGCCGTACTCCTCCGACTTCGCCCAGGCGAAGAGGTGCATGTAGTCGCACGCCCCCAAGGCTTCGCGGATCTCTCGGGACTTGCCGACCAGGTCGAGCCGCTCGTCGATCGGACGGCTCATCGGGGAGGTCGGGGAGTAGCTGGGGAAAGCGAACACGCGCGCGAACCACGGCTTGCGGGGCACCATCGGCTCGTACCACGTCTTCACCCAGCTCCGGTACACGTGGAACTGATCCTTCCAGTCGCCGGGCACGACGGCTACCTGCACGGGCACCGACTCCCACGTTTCGCCGGGCGGGACCATTTGGGGCAAGAACTCCAGCGAGTAGGCGCCGCCCGTCTCGTCCTTCTCCACGCGATGCCACCGGAACACCCCCTCCAGATCGCGGGGCATGAAGCAGATGCCGGCTCCGATCACCGGGTTGAAGAAGCCGTCGACCTGAAGCGGGTGACTCTCGCCGATCTCGTCCCGCCAGAAGCAGGGCACGCGGTTGATCACGCCGCCCCGCCGGGCGCAGAAGTACCACGTGTCGTCGACCGAGCCGATCCGCAAGCCGGAAACGCACGGGAAGAACAGCGCTGCCGTGACCGGGGTCTTCCCCGTGTTGAGAAGCCCCAGGGAGAGGACTGCCGCGTTGCGGTCGGTCTTGCGTGCCTCGAACTGCGCGCGAAGGGAGACGTCTTCGTCCGAGTACGTGGCCACGGCCCGAAGCACGTCGCCGCGCTTCTCGACCTCCTCGACGTTCCACTGGGAGGAGGGGAGTTCCCGGTCGTCGATCGTAAGCGAGAAGACCGGCCGGCCCGCAAGCTCCACGGCGCCCTGAAGCATCGGCGACCGGATCGTGTCCCAGGTGAGGCCGTCGGCGGCTCCAAACGCGATCGTTGCGTCGGAAAGCGGCGGCTTCTCGACCTCGGGATACCAAATCTCGTGAAGCTCGGGCTTCGGGACCCGCGGCTCGCCCGTGTTCGCCGTTACGCCCAGGAGCCCGAAGCTGGCGCTCGGCATGTTGTCGTGGAGGATGAGCCTGTTGGGCGACTTCCCAGGCGACGGGGGCACGGCGTAGAGGGCCACGTCGTGCCCCACGCCGTATTCGCCCTTGGCCGCGTGGATCGGGAGCACGTGATCGGAGGTCCCGTCGGCATAGACGAGCTCGATGGTCATCCGCTCCGGCTCCGCGAGCATCCTGAGCGGCGTCGGGCGCCGCCAGTCCGCGCCGAAGGGCTCGCTCGATGGAAAGGCCGCCGCCAGGAGCAGCAACACCTCGCGAGCGTCGGGCGGCAGGTCGACCGCCAGCTTGTCTTCGCTCACGGTCCCGGAGGCAAAGATCGCCGACGGGTCGGTGGCGACCTCGAAGGGGATTCCTTCGACGGTGACGTGAGCCGCGGGGAACCAGGATCCGATCCCCATCCTCGGGATCATGAAGTGGTTGGGCGGCGCCGCTCGATCGGGGAGGGTGACCGTGACCAGTCCGTCCTTTCCGTTCGGCCAGGCGGCTTCGCGCGGCTCGAACGCGAGTATCTCCTCGATCGGCGTCCTGGGCGGTAGCGACGAATACTCGACGTAGTCGATCTCGATCTCCGCCGCGGGACTTAGGGAGTCGATGCCCACGGCCATCGAGGAGCCGACGCCCCGCTCGTCGAGCTTCTTGTGGAACACGTGCCAGCGCCCGTCGCCGTCGACGTCGCCCGGCTCCATCGCGTACGTGCTCGTCCGCTTGCCCTCGGCGTCCAACACGCCCAGGTAGAACGCGTATCCATACGGGCCGAACTTGCCCCGGGCGCGATAGCGGACCGAGACGTAGGGCATCCGGGCCAGGTCGAGGCCGTCGGGCGGCTTGGCCGACCAGCGCATCGACTTCTGCTGGCCGGTCATCTGGAACCGCACGGCGCCTTCGGTGGGCTCGATCCCGTGGTCGTCCGGCGGGCGCGGCGTCCAGTGGGGCGACGGCTGCCACGGGAAGTCCTCGACCTCGATCCGCACCTTTTCCGGCTCACGCGGTGCCTGACGGATCGGCTCGACGCCCTCCGGGACCTCGTCGGTGAACTCCATCTTCACCAGCAGCCGACCGCGGTCGCTCGGTGCGGGGCCGATGCGGATCGCCAGCCGCTCGATCGGGCTCGGCGGCGCGTAGCTCAGCACGTCGACCACCAGGACGTGCTCCCGGCCGTCCGCGACCAGCCGGTCGCGGCCCAGGAAATGCCGGGTGTGGGGCGACCCGTCCCAGGCCACCAGCAAGTAGCTGCCCGGGACGCTGCTCAGCTCCGAAGCGCGATATCGGAACACGAGGTAGCGCGGCTCGTGGCCCAGCTCCTCGGGCGCGAGCTCCCGCGTCCAGGTCATCACGCGGTCCCGGCCCGCGACCGAAAATTCCAGCCAGCCGTCGCGATCTCGGGCGCCGCAGTCCGTGGCCGCTTGTCCCGGCGACCAATCCGGCTGCGCCGCCCATCGCGCGACGGAGCGCCCGTCGATCGGCTCGGCGGCAGAAGCCGGGCAAGCGGCGACCAGCAGCGGGAAGGCAAGCGTCAGGCGGAGCCCCGTTGAGTGCTGCATGGGTGATGGCTCCTTGGTTACAGAGGCTAGGGCGTCTTCGTGGCTGGGGCGTTCTCGACTTGCTGCGAGACGGAGCCTCGCGGTAGTGCGTTCCCAGGCAGAGCCTGGGAACGAGCGTCAAGCCCAAGTTATTCTTCGGCCGGCCCTCGCTCATCGGCTGCGTCGGCTATCGCGGCCGTTTCTCCGGCGGCGGGTAGGCGACGAACAGGGCGCGGCACAGCTCGCAGGTCACGTCGGTCTGGAGCACCGTGCCGTAGCTCTCCGGGTAGCCCGCGGTCAGCTCGATGAGCATCCCGAAGCGATTCCGGGCCGCCGTGTTCATCAGGTAGGGGTAGCCGGCGCCGGTGACGACCCGCGTCAACAGGTATTGCGAGAACGTCTCCTCGTCGTTCTGCCGAAGCAGGTGCCGGCCCGCCAGCCGCTGGTTCGCGATGTACTGGAGGTCCAAAGCCCGAAGTTCGTTCTCGGCGTCGCCGGTCTGCGGCAGAATCCCGACCTTGTTCGACGTCGCACTGCTGTTGCCGTGATAGTCCAGCACACAGTACAGGTTCTCCGCCCGATCGACGATGGCCTTGTAGGTTTGCGTCTCGGGCTCGCAGAAGGGCCCCGCGCCCTTCCAGTCGTAGTCGCCCGGCGCCCAGGTCCCATCCTCGTTGCTGTCGCGGCCGGTGAACTCGTCCCATTGGTAGTCGCCTTGCCGGTTGAGGTCGACGCCCGCGGCGTTGTGCCGCCGCCTCTGGTCGTAGCCCCAGGGATTGAGGCAGGGGACGATCTTGATCGCGACCCGGTCCGGATCGATCACGTCGTCCATCCGCCCCTCGGCGACTCGCTTGGCGAACGTCATCAGCCCGTAGCCCGGCTCCCATTCGCTCCCATGGGCCGCCGCATAGAGGAAGTAGAGCGGGGCGCCGGGGCGGCCCAAGTTTAGACTGAAGAGGCGGTAGTCCTCCGAGGCGGGGCCTTCGTCCTGGAAGCGAATAGCCGGATGGCTCGCCGCGATGCTCTGGGCCAGCTCGACCGTCTCCGCGTAGGAGAGCTTCTTCGGATAGTACTCGCCGAATTGGACGGGATTGGTGAGCGCGTTGGTGATGAGGGTGTACTTGTAGTAGGCGTCGACGTTGCGGCAGTACGGCTCGCGGAGCGACAGCACGTCGGCCGCAACCACCTCGCCCCGGCCGACCGACGCCTGCACCAGCCCCGGCGCCCCATCGGGCGTCACCGCAAGCACTTCGATCCCCGGCTCGGAGAACCCTTTGGGAAGTGCGAGCAACTCACCGGCCGGGTGGCTTGCCCGAGGGATGATCTGTCCCGGCTCGAACCCGGCCGTCGCTTGCGAAGGCTTCACCACGCGAAGGCCCGCTCGCATCTCCGCCTGGGGCGATTCACCCTCTTCCCACCGCACGGACACGCGGCTCGCCGCAACCCCCTGCCACGCGGCGAAGTTGCGCAGGTCCATGAACACGCGCCCGCCCTGCCCGGCGAATCGCTCCACCGCGTCGAGCGCGGCCTGCGGGGCGGGCCCCGACTCGAACAAGACCAGCGCGGCGGCACAATCGGCGAGTTGCCCGGCGGCGTCCTCCGGATCAGCTTGCACCAGCCCGTCGGCAAAAAGGATCTTCAGGCTCTCCCGGCAAGGGCCGTCCTCGGGCAGGTCGGTCAAGAGCCCCACTTTGGGCGTGGGCGGGCGAGGCCGGGGCTTGCGCTTCACCACGAGCTCCACGTCGTCGAATAGCGCCCGGCCCACTCCTTCGTTGACCTGGAGGTAGGCCATCACGTAGGCGGTCCCGTCGGGCACGATCGCCCGGGCGTGCACCTTCGTCCAATCGCACGCGCCGCGAATCGGGCGCGAGGTCGGCTGCGCCCGGATCTGGTCGTTCTCGTCCATGCAGTAGATCTGCACGGTGATCCGCGCCTCGTCGGTCAATTCCGACTTGACCCAAGCCCCCAGCTCGATCAGGCTCCCCGGCTCGACGGCGATCGACCCCTCGTGCCCCTGGCGGAGCCGCGTATAGGCAGGCCGGACGTTCTCCAGCGCCGCCGCCCAGGTGCCCGAGCGGCCCGCGCCTTCGACACGCCCGAGCTTGCGGTCGGCATCTTCGGGCGTCCGCTTGTGCCAGGCCGGTTCGAGGGCCTCCTCGAACCCCGGGTTCCGCAGCAGGTTTTCGGCCGCTTCGAGCTTCGCGCCCGCAACGACGGCGAGCACCGCAAGCGACGGGACAACGTATCGCAGTGGGATTGTGAACATCAAGGCAAGCACCTCCCAGACATGCCGACTCTTGTTCCTGTGCGGGCGATTGGCTTGGCTCGCGGCTTGGGACGTTCGACTCGTTCGCGCTTCGTTTCGCAGCTTGACGAGGGCTTGCGCTTCCCGCGCATTGCTCACGGGAGCCCCCGGATCATGTACGCCTGGAGGATGCCGGATTCGTCGGAGTTGAAGAAGCCCATCTTGCCGTCGGGCGAGAGGAACGGGTGGATGTGGGCCGTTTTCACGCAGGACGACCTGGGCTTGAGGAGATACTGGAAGTCGGTGGCCGCGTCCTTGCCGGGCTCGCCCAGCGCGGCGAGGAAGATGCGGGCGTCTTTGTCCAGGGGGCCGGCGTCGGAGATGAGCCGGCTGCCGGCAAGGTCGGTGGCGAAGTGATAGAAGTGGGGGCTGGGGAACTCGCGGGTGAGGTCGTTGCGGACGCCGCCGGGGGTGTTGATGCCCACGTGGCCGGCGTGCGGGGCCGCGTGGCCTTCGATCAGTTGGGCCTCCGGCGGCTTGCGCGTGCCGGTGCTGGTGATGGCCCAGCTCGTGCACCCGCGCCAGCACTGGTGTCCCTGGCAGAACTCGTTTCCGTCGCGTCCCCAGGGCATGTTGCGGAAGTTCGTGCCGTCGTCGCGGACCACGTGGATGTCGGCCCCCTCGCCGCCGGTGAGCCGCTGGATCGCGCCCCCCGCGCTGGCCGTGTTCCCGTGGTTCTCCTGGATGAGGACGTCGTGCATTCCCTCGGGATCGGTCGAGCGGGAGTACTGCGGGTGCATGTTGCACCACGTGGGGCCGTGGATGACGAGGCTCACGGCGGCCTTCACCAGATCGAAGACCATCAGGCCGAACGGGGCGCCCTCGGTCTTGCCGTCGCCTAGAAACGCGGAGATGGCCAGGCGCTTGCCGTCGGAGGAGATGGTCGAGAGGGGATAGATCCGGCTGGGGCGAAAATGCGTATCGGGGAGCGGCGAGTCGACCACCAGGATCGTCTGCCGGCCGGTCCCGTCGAGATTCACCCGCTTGACGACCAGCCGGCCGCCTCCCACCTCGGTCTCGTTGACGAAGTAGTAGACGTACTTGCCGTCCGGCGAGACCGACGCGCCCGTGGCCCCGACCTCGTCGGTGAGCGGGTACAACGCGCAGTCGTCTTCGATATCGCAGAGCAGGTACCGGTGTTTTGGGTCCGTCTGGCTGCTCCCGTGGGCGTTGGCGGAGCGGTGCAGGACGAACCGCTTGGAATCCATGGTGAAGATCTGCGCCTCCATGTAGAGGTGCGAGCCGGGCACGTCCGGCTCGGTCGTGAGCTGGACGACTTCGAGGCCCTGGGGGGAATCTTCGTCGACCAGATCGGGCCGGAGCTTGGGCTTCGTCTTCTGGGACGGGATGACGATCTCGGGAGCCGCCCCGAAAAGCGACCTGCCCGAAGCAGCGGCCGCAACCGTGCCGGCGGCGGCCAACCCGCGGGCAAGGAACCGGCGGCGCGAACCGCGCTTCGGCCGGCGGCCTTGCTTCGCGTCGTCCGCTTCGAAATCCGGTCGTCTGAAAGCATGAGACATCTCGATTTCCTCGCTCACGAGCCAAGATCGTCTGGTGACCATTGAGCACGGGCAAGATGCCCGTGCCACCGTCGCGACATAGACTGTTCACGGCAATGGTGCCACTGGCGTTTCGCCAGTGCCGCCATCGGAGCACGGGCAAGATGCCCGTGCCACACCCTCCCGCCCTCAGAGCACACGCAAGATGCCTGTGCTACGTTGTCGGAGCCTCAGGATAGGTCACCGGCACCGGCGCAGCAACCCAACTGCCCGACGGTTGACGCCCCCGTCCGGCTTGCCCAGAATGGGCTCCGACTGGGAGCAAGCGGGCAATCGGTGGGAAGGAAGCGACAGAATGTCACGACAACATCCAAGGCGAAACACGACGCGGCGCCACTTCCTCAGCACGCTTCTGGCCACCGCGGCCGGCACCCGGGCTCTCGGGGCGTGGGCGAAGCCTGCGTCGCGAGCCGAAGCATCGAGGCGCGAGCGGCCCCTGATCGAGCGGATCACGCGGACGATCGTGTGGGAGGGTCGCCGGGGTGACGGCGTGCCCACCTGGTTTCATCCCCGGGCGTGCATGATCCCCAAGGCGGACGGCGTCGAGGCCCTGATGACGCTCCAGTTGATCAGCGGCTCGGACGTGTTTGGGCCGGTCCACTGGTCGACCTCGGGCGACCTGGGCCAGACGTGGACCGACCCGCAGCCGATCCCCGGACTGGGGCGCCACTCGATCGGCGAGGATCACCAGGAGGGCGTGTGCGACGTCGTGCCCGACTATCACCCGCAAACCGGCACCGTGCTGGCCATGGGCCACAACGTCTACTACCGGCGAGGCGTGCTCGCCCGACCGCAGGGCCCCCGATATCCCGTGTACGTCGTTCGCGATGGGGAAGGCCGCTGGTCGCGTCCCCAGAAGCTTCTGTGGGACGATCCTCGGGCCACGGCGATCTACACCAGCGGGTGCTCCCAGCGGATCATCCTGCCCGATGGCGGGCTGCTGGTCCCCCTCTCGTTCGGTCCGAAAGGGCGAGCGGACCGCGGCGTCGCCTCGGCACGCTGCACGTTCGACGGGCGCACGCTGAGCATCGTCCGGGTGGGAGGCGAGCTGCGCAACTCCGCCGGGCGCGGGTTGCTGGAGCCTTCGTTGGCGGTGCTGGACGGACGCTACTACATGACGATGCGGGCCGAAGATGGGCGGGGCTACGCGACGTCGTCGGGCGACGGGCTCGCGTGGGACCCGCCCCGGGCCTGGGCGTGGCAAGACGGGACGCCCCTGGAGATGTCCACCACGCAGCAGCACTGGCTCGTCCACTCGGGCGGGCTGTTCCTGGTCTACACGCGCAAGGCGGAAGAGAACGTGAACGTGATGCGCTGGCGGGCCCCGCTCTACGTGGCGGCGGTCGACCGGGAGAGTCTGCGCCTGGTGCGGGAGAGCGAGCAGGTCGTGATGCCCATGATCGGCGACGGCGTGAACGACCCCAACCACGTGGCCCGGATGGGCAACTTCCACACGACCGCCGTCTCGCCCGAGATGTCGTGGATCACGGTCGGCGAGACCCTCCCCCACGACGGCTGGCACGGCAACCTGCTCCTGGCCCGCATCCATTGGAGCCGACCCAACCGCTCGGCACCGGCTGGTTGACGAGCCTGCCCCTTTGCCGACACGGTTTGGCTGTCCGTGTCCATGCACGCCCACATTCTGCATGCTTTGCATATTGTGCAGACATCGCATGCCAGTTATTTTGCCTCGTCGCGTGGCTTTGGGCGGCCGGCGTTCGGGCGGATGGTGAATCTCGCGGGCGATGCGGTATACTGACACGGTCTCTTCTTCCCCGGCCCCAGACCACTGTCTGCCTATGCCACTCCCCTATCACGAAATCCTGAAGACCCACTGCCGCCCGCTGGAACCGATTCCGACCGACCTGCCCTCGGTGCTGGGGAGGCTGGAAGGGGTTCGGGCGGTGTTGTTCGACCTGTACGGGACGCTGTTCATCAGCGGTACGGGAGAGGTGGGCACCTTGCGGGAATCGGCCTGTGACGAGTCGCTCTCCGGGGCGCTGAAGGCGATGGGCATCCCGTTGCTTCGGCGCGTGCGCGAGGCCGTCCAGTTGGTGTTCGACGTCATCGAGGACTCCCACGCCGCCTCGCGTCGGGCCGGCATCGAGTACCCGGAGGTCGACATCGTCGAGGTGTGGCGTCAAGTCGTCACGGAGCTGGCTCGCCGCGGCGTGCTGGAGGAGAGGGATTGGAAGCGGGCCGAGCTGGAACGGCTGGCCGTGGAGTACGAAGCCCGGGCCAACCCCGTCTGGCCGATGCCCGGGCTCGAGGCATGTCTCCGGTCGCTTTCCGAGGGGGGAGTTCTCTTGGGGGTCGTGAGCAACGGCCAGTTCTACACGCGGGAGCTGTTTCCGGCCCTGCTGGGCGGGCCGGCGGAGGCTTGGGGATTCGACCGAGATCTCCAGTACTATTCCTACCGGCACGGCCTGGCCAAGCCCGGTCTCGATCTTTACCGGATGGCTGCCGAATCACTCGCCCGTCGCGGCGTGGAGCCGGCCGGCGTGCTCTACGTGGGCAACGACATGCTCAACGACGTTTGCCCGGCCTTTCAGGTCGGCTTTCGGACCGCCCTGTTCGCCGGGGACCGGCGGAGTCTGCGGCTCCGCGAGGGCGATCCGCAGCTCGACGGGGTCAAGCCCGACCTGGTGCTGACCCATCTCGCCGAGCTGAGCGAATGCATCTTGATCTAACTCGAAAAACTGCTACGATCTCGCCCCGCTTGCCCGGCACGGTTGCAGGATGCTCTGCTGCTTGGCCGATTTCGTTCACTAGGGTACTTGGTTTCCGAAAGTTGTTGCAGATGAGTCAAGTTTGTGGGGTTCAGGGTTCGGGGTTCAGGGGTCAGGACCTGGAGTTCCACGTATACACGCAGGTCCTGACCCCTGACCCCCGAACCCTGACCACTGGACTCTCGGTTCGGTCTGAGGCCCCGCCTCGCTAGAAAGGCGCAACGTATATAGAATAGTGTAGGGGTGGGCGGTCCGATCGCCGCCCTGCTTGGCGTCAGGCTGAGGCGGACGCGAGATCGCGCTGCCCGGCGCGCCTCAAGCCCATGGACCCCGTCGACTTTGCGTCCTGGCCCCCGTAGAGGTCTTCAGTCCCTTGCCCCAGAACATCGGCTTCGTCTCAACGCGGTTCGCCGGCACCGACGGCGTTTCCCTGGAAAGCGCTAAGTGGGCGCAGATCCTCTGGGACCATGAGCACGTCAGCTACTGGTACGCCGGCAAGCTGGACCGGGACCCGAAGTGCAGCATGCTGGTGCCGGAGGCCTACTTCTACGACCGCGACAACGTCTGGATTGCCGAGCGGGCGTTCGGCGTCCGCATCCGGCCTCCGGAGCTGACGCGCAAGATCTACGAGGTGGCCGAGAGCCTCAAGGAGGCGCTCTATCAGTTCGTCGAGCGCTTTTCTATTGATGTCCTGGTGGCCGAGAACTCGTTGACGATCCCGATGCACATCCCGCTGGGCGTGGCGCTGACGCACTTCGTGGCCGAGACGGGCATCCCGACGATCGCCCACCACCACGACTTCTACTGGGAGCGTGCCCGGTATTCGGTCAGTGCGGTCGACGATTTCCTCAACATGGCGTTCCCGCCCACCCTGCCGTCGATCGAGCACGTCACGATCAACAGCTTCGCCCAGCACGACCTCTCGTGGCGGACGGGCGCCTCGTCGGTGCTGATCCCCAACGTCGTCGATTTCGAGAACCCCCCGCCGGAGGAAGTCGTCGAGTCGGACTGGCGCGAGCGGATGGGGCTGGAGCCGGACGACGTCGTGCTCCTTCAGCCCACCCGCGTCGTGCCCCGAAAAGGCATCGAGCACTCCATCGCCCTGGTCTCCCAGTTGAAGAACCCCAAGTGCAAGCTGGTGGTCTCCCACGAGTCGGGCGACGAGGGCCTCGACTATCACCACGCCATGACCGAGCTGGCCGAGGAGTCGGGCGTGGACCTGCGATTCGTCTACACCGACACCAGCAAGATGGAGCCGCCCTCCAACGGGACCACGGTGGCCAGTCTGGCCGAGGTCTATGCCCAGGCCGATCTGATCGCCTACCCCAGCCTGTACGAAGGGTTCGGCAACGCCCTCTTGGAGGCCTTTTACTACCGGAAGCCGGTGCTCGTGAACCGCTACTCGATCTTCATCGCCGACATCGAGCCCAAGGGCTTCCAGGTCATCACCATGAACGGGTTCCTCACCCGGCACGTGCTGGACCAGGTCCGCCGCGTGATCGCCGACGACGAATACCGCACCGAGATGGTCGAGCGGAATTACGAACTGGGCAAGAAGTTTTACAGCTACTCCGTCCTTCGCCGCAAGCTCCGCACGCTGATCACCAGCTTCACGGGGCACGACGATCTGTGATTTCGCGTCGGAGGGCGGGAACGCGGGAGGATCGCTCGGCCGTGCCGTGCTGGGCCGCGTGAAGCAGTCCGCTCCAACGCTCGGCGCGTGATAACCGACGGCGGCGAGTCTACGCCCCCTCCACGCGCCCGAGCTCCCGCGCGTACTGCGCGTTCTCGCTGATTTCGTCCTCGAACCGGGGGTACATGCCGACGATCACGCCGTCGGTGGGCTTGACGTGCTCGAAGGCGAACCGGAACGCCTCCTTGACCGTGTGCTTGTGACCGCACTTCCGGCCGGCGGCCAGGATCTTGAAGCCCAGGCACGGCTGGTCGACCTGGCGCATCACCTCGGTCATCCGCGTGGGGTCGTCGGAGAAGAACGCGTACCCGATCTGCTCCGTGACGATCGGCGGCATCTTCTCCAGCTCTTCCGGCGTGCGGGTGAGATAGTAGAAGCAGCACATGAACAGGTCCACGGGCCAGCCTTCGTCGGCGACCCGCTTGATGTTGTCGGGGTTGTGGGCCGAGACGCCCGCCGGCAGGCCCGCGTCGCGCACGCACTTCACGAAGTCGTGGACCTCCTGGCTCTTACCCTCGCGGAACATCCGGTCGGTGGCCCCGCCGTGGTGGACGAAGGCCATGGGGCTGGTCAGCTCGATCGCCTGCTTGATCGAAGCCTGGTCCCCGGAGTGAAGGCAGAAGAACTTCATCTGGGAGCCCTGCTCGCGCAAGCTTCGCAAGACGGGGGCCATGGTCTCCGGCCGGCTGAACTGGTGGGCGTTGATCCCCGCCCGCTCGCACCGCTGGAGATACTCGACGATCCGCTCCGGGGTGAAGTACTCCTTCATGTGCCGGTCCGTGTGGGGCCCCATGTAGGAATAGCCGCCGATGGGGTTCCAGCCGGCGACGAGCCGGGTAATGCGATGGTCGCCCAGTTGAATGGTCGGCAGTAGCGGCGCGGCGTCCGGTTTCGGCTCGCCTGCCCCGGCGGTGCCGCCAAGAAGCAACCCCGAACCGGCGGCCGCCGCGGAAAGCTGCGAAAGGAACTCGCGGCGCCCGGTTCGTTCTCGTTGGTGAGTGCGTTCGTCCATTGGTTTGCTCCGAGAGGTTTTCTGACGATTTGTCGAGTCTACCCCTCAACCAGCGGCCGTGCAAGCTCAGAGGGCGACCTCCGCATCGTTGCGACGCATCCATCGTTGCGACGCATCCGCATCGTAACGTGCCACCTGGACGCTTCGCGTCCGCACGTCGCGGGATCATTGGGCCGGCGCCCCAACGGCGCCCCGCGGACGCAAAGCGTCCGGCCCTTGCGTTCCCACGCGGAAGCGTGGGAACGATTGTCACGATTGTCCTAGGCGGCTCGCGTCCGCGCAGCGTCGCAGCGATCGTCAAGCCCTCGGCTTGGAGGGCCCACCGTCGACGTCATTGTACCACAGGCGGAGGCACGGCGTGCCCGTTTCGTTGGCCAATCTGCGACGCTTCGTCGTACGTGCCGAAAAACGGCGCGTTCCCGTCCAGCCAGACGTAGATCCGGCGACGGTCCTCGTCGGGTAGCGGCACGTACTTGGTGTGCGTCGCGTCGTCGAGGATCTTCGCCAGCGGGCTTTCGTCGGCCCCCATTTGGCCCGGTTTGGTGCTGATCGCGTGGATCGTCTTTCCGCCCCACTCGTACCAGCGGACGTAGGGCTTGAGGCCCTCGTACGATCGGGTGAACGTGCCCGACGGCTCGCCGGTCAACACGGGCTCACTTCTCTCGGGGCCTTCGCCGCCGTCGTGGCATCGCACGCAATGCCGATCGAGCACGGGCTGGACGAGCCTCGGGTAGCTCCAGGGATGGGTTCCGTCAGGGCCCGGCGTGATCTCCGACGGCGACCGGCTCAGCGCCAACGGCGGCGCGTTGACCGGCGTGGTCCCCGGCGGCTCGTGGCAGCCGACGCAGCCGCGTCGCTCGCCCGGCTGCAAGTAGGTGACGCTCCGCATGGTCTGCACGGCACGGCTACGCTGATCCACCGCCTGGAAGTAGATCGGCTTGCCCCCCGGCACGCGGAAGTAGGCCGAGCCGTCCGCCTCGACCGGGACCGTGCCCAAGAGCATCCGGGCGCTTTCGGCGTTGGCGTATCCGATCCGCGGCTTGTTGGCCACGTGGGTCTCCGTTTTGGGCAATACCTGGAAGATGCGAAGCTTGCGGATCGGCCGCGCGTCGGGAAGCGGGTGGAAGCTTCGCCCCACGTTCGTCAGCACGAGCTCGCCCTCGTCGCCAAGCTTTGGATTCCGTGTGCTCGGCAGCACGGGCGGCACTTCGCGCGGAGCCAGCGGAATGGGATACATCGACGAGATCCCCTCCTCGCGATACAGAAGCTCCATGTTGCCGAAGCGATCGAAGTAGTAGAGGCCCGTCGCCGTGTCGTCTTTCACCTTGGGCCCCAGGCCCGGCAGCGGCTCGAAGCTGAACGACACCAGGTAGCAGTCCTCCGAAAGCGGCCAGGGGCTGTGGAAGTAACTGGCGGGCCAGCCGGGGGCCTCGGGAAAACAGACCTCGGGCGTCAGGACCTCGATCGCGGCGAAGTCGTCCTCGCCGCTTTCGGGATCCAGGCGCACACGGGCCGGGTCCAAAACCACCAGCGACCCGCCCACCGCCGCGTGATGGGCCCCGGCCACGAACACGATCCGGTTGGAGCCGGGGATCGCCTTCGGCTGGTAGCAGGCGTTGATCCGCATCGTGTAGTTGCCGAAGAGGATCGTCGGGTTCGTGCCGTCCGGGCCCGTGGCCCACAGCCCGTGGAAGTTGGCCGCCGACCGATCGACGTAGTCCCAGCGGATGTAGACGATCCGGCCGTCGCCGAGGACCGAGGGGTGCCATTCGTTCGTTTCATGGAACGAGAGCGTGCGCAGGTTCGCGCCGGATGCGTCCATGCGGTGCAGCGTGTACGACGGCAGCGGTTCCCAGGGGTTGTGGCACCGGCCGAAGCCGCCGCGACGCGTGGACATGAAGGCCACGCCGCCGTCCGGGAGCGGGCAGGGATCGAAGTCGTCGTTCGCACCCGTGGTGAGCCGGCGGAGGTTTCCGCCGTCCGCGTCGACGGCATAGACATGAAAGCAGCGGCGCTGGGGCGAGTAGTAATCGGGCTTCTCGGGCGCACGCTCGCAGAAGGCGAAGTAGATCGTCCGGGCGTCGTACGAGAGGGCCAGCGTGGTGTAGTTGCCGCGCGGGAGCCGATCCCGGATCAGGTCGCGGGCCACGAGCGACCGGCCCGGCTCGTCGAGCACGTAGACCCCGCCGCCGGCAATGTCGTCGTAATCGTAGAAGTAGCCCAGGTATTCGTGGAGCATCTGGGAGATGAATCGCCGCCGCTTGAGAAACACCAGCGGCTTGTCCGCAAACAGGGGGTTCTCAAGCGCCACATCCCTGCCGACGGTGCGGATCCGGCGATAGAGGTCCAGCCGGTCGCCGTCATCGAGCGACTCGACCTGATCCACTTCGGCGCGCAAGCGTTTCAACAAGTCGGCCTCGGCCCGCAGGTCCGGCACATGCGGCATGCCCTCAAGATTCTCCAGCAGCCGCTCCGCCGCCGACAGCACGTCGCGTATTGCCTCGGCATCTCGCGGCGTGCGCCCGCGTCGTTTCTCCTGGGCGGTCCAGTCGGCCTCGATCATCGCCTGGAAGGCACTGGGCTGGGGAGCATCGCTCTCGGCTGCCGCAGGCGCCGCTTGCCACGCAATCCCGACGGCCGCGACGCCCACAAGCCAAACGCACCGCTTCAAGCGTCCCGTCATGCATCGTCCCTCTTCTGACCGAGGCCCGCTCACTGTGCCGCCGGCGGGCGCGGCAGATCGAACTTCGCGGTTGCCTCCGCGGCCTGCTGGCGGACCTTGCGGACCATCGCTTTCCAGTCCGAGGCGAGGAACCGGGGATGCTCCATGCCCCGCTCGGCGTAGCGTCGCGTGGCTTGCGCCAGGTCGAGGCTCGCCACGAGCACGGCTTCGCTGCGGTTGTCGGCCAGCTCGAGCACGCGCTCGTTCGGGGCGACGATCTTGGAATCGCCGGCCGACCACAGCCCGCCGCCCTGCGGCCCCACCGAGTTGGCAAACACGTAGTAGATCGCGTTCTCGAACGCCCGGGCGGCGATCCCGTCCTTCCCGCCCCGCTTCTTGCGCGAGACGGCCGGCCGGTCCATGCCGGCGTTGGGATGGAAGAGGATCCGGGCCCCGGCCATCACGGCCAGTCGCACGAGCTCCGGGTAGCGCCGCTCGTGGCAGATGACCGTGGTGACCGTGACGCCGTCGATCTCGAACAGGGCGATTGCGTTCCCCGGCGTGAAGAACTCGCGGTCCGACTCGGTGAGCTGGCATTTCGCGTAGCAATAGACCGCCTCGCCCTGCCGATCGAACACGACCACGCCGTTGTAGAGCTTGCCTCGGCCGAACACGGGCGAACCGATGAGCACGTTGGTCGAGAACCGGGCCGCCATCTCGCCGACGGTGCCGAGGGCGTTGCGAACGTCTCTCTGGCTAAGCGCGGAGAAGTCGTAGCCGTACCCGGTCACCGCGCATTCGGGAAACAGGACCGCGTCGGCCCGGCGGCGCGCGGCCTCGGCCAGCAGCCGCTCGATCTTGGCCAGGTTGCCCCCGATCCTCGGGGCGAACTTCATCTGCACTGCCGCCACGCGGAGCCGGTCGGAACGATCGGCGTCGGGTCGCTTCGTCGCCGGCATAGGATGATCCCTCCTGTCGTCCCGGACGCGTGGGTCTCGTGCCTCGACCCATCTATGGGAACGCTTTTGTCAACCAGGTAGTTTGTTGTTATTTGCTTGTTGCGAACTGGTGAGCGTGCGGGGCTGTCCACGAGGCCTCAAGGGCGAGGGCTCAACCATCTATTC
>DATKZH010000208.1:0-7240 GCA_035528065.1 Thermoguttaceae bacterium
CGCCCGACGCTGGTGCCCGCCCTGGTCGACAATCTCGATCGCCTTAGCACGATCGCGGTCCGTGCAGCCAAACGGGTTCGGGCCCGCGGGGGGCGAAAATGAATCTCCTCCAAACCATCCATGCCCGCTGGGCGGCCGATACCGATTTGACGATCCTGCTACCGGCCACCGCCGACAACAGCCCCGGCGGAACCAACCGCGTCCATACCGGGATGGACTTCGACCCGGACTTGCCGTTCGCGGTGATCGAGCTACAGGGCAGCGTGCCGGAACAGATCGACCAGTGTAACCGGGCCATCGACCGGGCGTGGATTCGCATTCAAGTGTTCGTAGCAAACCACGACCATGGCGAGAAGATCATCCGCGCGATCAAGGCCGCCTTCACCCGCTCGACTTTCGATCTATTGGCCGGCTCGTCGTCCTCGTCGGGTGTCGATGCCGACCGCGTAACGAACATGCAGCGGACAAACGATAGCCAGTTTCAGGAACCGGACGGGACCTGGCGATTCGTGATCGACTTCGACTGCTGGGTCTTCCTCTTGAATGGGTATTGATATGAGCTTCACGCAAGAGCTTCGCGCACAACTGGGCTGGGACTGGGACACCGACGGGGCCGTCGACAAGTCCTCGCTGCGGTACTTGAAGCGGTTCAGCGACGAGGTCGGCGATGAGCAATACATGGCGGTGTGGCATCTGGAGAGCCAGGCGTTGGCCGATGCGGCGTCGATCGAGTGGGACCTGACAGCCCTGGTCCGCGAGGTACTGGGCGAAGACATCACGCTCACGTTCCAGAAGGTCTACGGCATCGAGATCGTCAACCTCAACACGGTGGCGGCCGGCGGGACGCTGACCTTCGGCGATGCCGGTTACGACGAATGGTGGGCCCCGTTCGGCAAGCTGGGCGACGCCGTGAAGATCCCGCCCGACAGCCCCTTGATCCTGTTCAACCGCGACGGCTGGCCCGTCCAATCGCTGGGCCCCGCCAGCAGCAGTTCCAGCGGCGAGGGCAACGCGGACAGAATGATTAAGCTCGCGGCGGCCGGCGCGGCCGTCACGTACTCAATAGCAATCACCGGAGCTATCTACGACGAAGTAGACAGTAGCTCCAGCAGCAGTTCGGGCTCATAGCCCAAGGAGAACATCATGGGCAAGGGATCAGCAAACGCCGGGCACGTAACGCTCGACGGCGTCTCGTTCTGCCCGATCCTCGTGTACGACATCGACGATTCGGTGGAACTGCACGAGCAGAACACCAACTCAACTGGCGGCAAGAAGTCTCGCATGGGTGGTAACGAGGATTTCTCGGCCACGATCGAGGAGAACAACCGCACGCCAACGCTGGCGAAAGGCAGTGAGTATACGATCCAATTCGACAACGGCGAGTATGACCAGACCGAGGAGGTCATCGTAGAACGCCTCCGGAGCACAGTAGACATCAATGCCGGTTCGCCGGTCACTTGGATCTATGACGTAGTGGGTACGGTGATCTCGCCGGCCTGCTCGTCGTCGTCCGACAGTTCAAGCTCCAGCAGCAGTTCGGGCTCATAGCCCGGGAAGGAATCAATCATGGGAAAAGGATCAGCAAATGCAGGGCATATAACGCTCGACGGCGTCTCGTTCTGCCCAATCCTCGTGTATGACATCGACGATTCGGTGGAGCTGCACGAGCAGGTCGACAATACCACGGGCGGCAAGAAGGCCCGTATTGTCGGCAACGAAGACTTCTCGGCCACGATCGAGGAGAACAATCGCACGCCAACGCTGGCAGTCGGTACGGCGTACACGATGCAATTCGACAATGGCGAATACGATCAGACCGAGGATGTCGTGGTCGAGCGTCGCCGGCAGACAGTAGACATCAACGCCGGTACGCCGGTCACTTGGATCTACGACGTAGTGGGTACGGTGATCACGCCGGTCTGCTCGTCGTCCGGCTAACAACTAACCACCACAGTTCCCAATAACACAGAGGAGTAGTTCGATGGCAGACGGTGCCAAGAACATCACAGGCAGCCCCGCAACCGTTACGATCGGCGGCAAGGAGTACAGGCTAACGCCCTGGACGCCGGAAGTGATCGGCGAGGTCGAGGAGTACGTCGTGTCGCTGCGGCCTAATCCGATCGTGAAGACGAAGGAAGCGGCCGGCGCGAAGGGCGCCGATGGCAAGCCGCTGTTCACGCCCGACGAACAGCAGTACATGATTGCCGAAGCGATCAAGCAGACGGCGATGATGAACCACTCGGCATCGCAGGAGGAAGTGAGTCGCTTCATGCAGTCCTACGACGGTACTTGCTTCCTGCTCTGGAAGATGGCCTGCACGCACCAGCCCGAGATCAACAGCCTGGCGACGGCGCGCAAGGCGATCGACACGCTTTCTAAACAAGAGATGGACCTGCTCGAAGTGGACATGATGCGGGCTTCCGGGATGGAAGAATTGGGAAACTCGCCCAGCCAGACTCAGGACGAGGAGGCTCAGCCTCGGGAGTGATCCCCTGGGGTAAGGTCTACAAGCAACTGAGTCTGGCTTACGGTTGGACCGCGGCGGAGATCAACAAGATGACGCTCTACCAGATAGCCCTGTACGCCGGTGCGGTCGTCCCCGAACTGGGCACGCTCGAACTCGACGGCGACGTGACGCAAGAGCAGATCGACGCCATGCTACCGCGGATGGCGCGGCGGCAGATGAACCCGTTTGGAGCCGAATAGATGGCCCAGCAATTTACACTTGCCGAGGCGTTCGTGGAGTTCCGCGCGAAGGGTCTCGGCATACTGGGCCGGCAGTTAGGCAAGGTGCGAAGCATAGCGGGCAAGGCGACCGGTGCCCTAACGAAGATGGCCCGGACCATCAAGAACCTCTTCACCGGCAAGCTCGCGATTCTCGGCGGGCTTGGCATCGCGGCCGCAGGGATCGGCCTGCTGAAGCTGGCGAGCGATGCCGAAGAAATGGGGGATATGTTCGACGACGTGTTCAAGGAAAATGCCAAGGATATGCGGCGGTGGAGTGCCGACCTGGCCCGCTCCATTGGCCGTAGCCGCTTGCAGATCATGGAATTCGCGGCGTCTATGCAAGACACGTTTGTGCCGCTCGGTTTCGCAAGACAAGAGGCTGCCGAGCTATCCAAGGTAATGGTCCGGCTGTCAACCGACGTAGCCAGCTTCAAGAACATATCGGATCCTCAAGCTGCCGAAGCGTTCACATCCGCCCTTGTGGGCAACCACGAAGCGGTCCGGAAGTTTGGGATTATTCTCACGGAGGCCACGCTCAAGCAGCAACTGCTGAAAATGGGATTCAAGGGCAACGCGAACGAAGCCAGCAACCAGATGAAAGTTTTGGCGCGTCTCCAGATTATCATGGAGGGCAGCACGGACGCGATGGGCAACGCGGCGAAGACGTCCGGCAGCCTGGCAAATCAGTGGAAGAAATTCACCGGCATCCTCAAGGATCTGGGGGCAGCTCTTGGCGGCATTCTCGCCCCGGCCGCGAAGGAAATTCTGATGGTTTTCTCGGAGCTAGCCCAGATCATAGAAGCCAACCGCGAGACGTTCAAGAAGTGGGGCGAAGCCATAGGGTCCGCAGTTAGCAAGGTAACTAAACCGCTCCGAACACTCGCCAGAATCATGGGGCAAGACTTCGGCAAGGCGTGGGAGATCATCAAAACGGCGTTCGTAACCGGCTTGGCTTATTTGCAGGAACGAATCCGCACCTTCATCGACTGGATGTTGGCTGTCGTGAAACAGGCCGCAAGCGAAATGGCAAAGCAACTCCGAGCGGCCATGCTCGGTAGGGACGCTCCAGAGTTTAAGGCATTCAAGTTTAAGAAAGGCGATCTGTCTGCCGCGACGAAAGAGGCCCGGGCGGAACTTGCGAAATTGCAAACAAAACTGTTTCTCCAGTTCGCAGCCGCCAAGCTGGGGCTACCGGAAGCGGGCAAGGCTCCAGCAGGTCCGAAGGGTGGCATCGGGGCAATGCTTCAGCGGTTATTTGACGCGGCAGCCGGTGGCGTCGCTGAAAAAGAAAAGAAGAAGGAAACCGGGTTCGAGTTCTCTTCATTCGCCGGCCTCTGGCAACAAACGCAAGCCAAGCTCGGCAAGGAACAGGACAGGCTCGTCAAGCTGGCAGAGAAAGACGCGGTCGTGCAGAATAAAATCCTCACGGCTGTCGAAGATATCCCGCTCGCGCGTTGGGCATAGGTGACACAATGACGCAATGCTTCAAGGAACTGGCCGGCAGCCCGGATGAAAGCTGGGGCCCCGAGGGCTTCCGTGCAACCCGGCGAATCGTCGTGCCCTGGGCCAACCGCAACGCGATGGCCTTGGAGCTAGTCGGCAGCGGCTATCAGTTCGGCAGCAATAACGGGGCCCAGTATCCGGGCTCTGAGTTCGTCAAGGCAGTCCGCGTCAATTCAGCGCCGTGGGTCGATAAGCCAGACAATCAGGGAGCGTTCGACGATATCGCCACGGACTTGCAGACTTACCCAGTTGACGCCCTGTTGACCGTTGAGTACGAGCTTGTCCCGACGCCTACGCTCGAGTGGCCACTGCTCGGCGACGGCACGCCAGACGTCGACGACGAGACGTTCCTTGAGTACAGCATGGATTTCGGCGGCGAAATGATGACGGTGCCGAAACAGAAGCTGCAATGGCTGAACGATGTCAATGCCCCGGTGCCGGAGGAAGTGAAAGCCGCGGTACGCATTCCGATCATCGAGCACCGGGTGTCCTGGAGTCGCGTGTCTGCGCCGCCATGGGACGCAATCCGATCCCTCACGGGCAAGGTCAATGATGCGGCGTTTATCGGGCTGATCGCCGAGCAACTGTTGTTTGACGGTTGTAGGGCAAACAAGAAATTCATCTCAATGGACGAGCTGGAGTCGCCCGAATTCGGCTGGAAGCTCGAGTATATTTTCAGGCAGAAAACCATTCATTGCCTCGGTGGAGACAACGTGCAGCAAGGCGGCGTGGGCTGGAATCACAACTATCGGACCCTGGGCGGCGTGCCGGCCTGGGATAAGCTGTTACCCGGTGGAGACGTAAACAAGACGATGTACGAAACCGGCGACTTCAATCGGCTCTTCAACCAGGCCACCGAATGACCATTCCCCCAGTCACACCCGGCGAGCCGATCGACTTCAGCGCCGACGTGGAGAACGCCCAACGCGACTTCATCAACATGCTGATGAAGGCCACCGGCTACGACAACGGCGGCTTCGGCAGCACGGGGTTCAGCTTCCTATCAGGCTTCGCCGCGCCACATGCCATCTTCGAGATTCAATGGACGTGCAACGCCGGCACCTGTTACGTCGTCTGGGACCCGGACGACGCCGCGGCACCAGTTCCGCCCGGCTTGGAGACCGTGCCCGACGTGCCCTACACGCTCAAGGCGAAACGCATCTGGGTCAACCATAGCGGGAACACCTACGGGCAGCCGAGCGTTTCGCCCGATACGGTGATCTACTTCCCGCTGGCGTTGGACGAGGACGACGTCGGCGGCTACAGCCATAAGGACCGCATCCCGGCATGGTACGACGAGCAGAGTGGGCGGTGGTGGAGCCTGAACAACCCCGCCACGCTTTCCTCATCGTCGTCCGGCGTGGAGACATCGAGTTCGTCAGGTTCATCGTCGTCGGGCGTCGAGGAGTCGTCGTCATCGGGCGTCGAGGAGTCGTCGTCATCGGGAGTATGCGACACGCCCCACACCGGCACAATCCAAGTGCTCACCGATGCCACCAGGATAGACGATAACATTATTTTCGCGGCGTTCTATCTTGATTTCGTCGACGGCGTGCTGTGCGATACGCGGGCTGCGCCAAACATCGGAATCGACGTCTGCTGCCCCGAAACGAGCAGCAGCGGTATATAACCCAAGCCAACGAGCGACCAATGCACATTTTCTGGAGCGGCTTCCCCGGGCCTTGCGGCGGGGCGAACACGGAATGCTGGCACACGGTAAAGATGTTGCGCGAGGCCGGCGTAGAGGTCACGATGCTGCCGACCGAAGGAGCACATCTTGCCGGCCCGCTATCGCCGCGGCCGGCCCTGGAATCCATCGGCTGCAAGATCATCGAATGCAACGCCATGAAGCTCGACGAGGTCCCCGGGCTGCGGGATTCCGTGGTCGTCTCGATGTGTAATGCCTGGTTCATGCGGGCGGCGACGGCCTTTCGAGAACGCGGCTGCCGGGTGGCCTGGGTCAACTGCATGTGTGCCGTGAGGGACGAGGAGCGGGTCCACTACAACCACAACGGCGGCCGGGGCGTGATGGACGCCTACGTGTTCCAGTCTGAATACCAGCGGAAGCAATTAGAACGCACCCTCGTCAATTTCGGTTACACGCCGGATCGCGGGCATACGATCCGCGGGGCATTCGACGTGGCCGAGTTCCCGTTCCAACCCCGCGCACACGACCACCGCGAACAGTTTGTCCTCGGTCGCCTGGCACGCGGCGCCCCGGATAAGTGGTCGACGAACTGGTGGCCGATCTGTAACCGGATCCCACACCCGTTGCGGGTCCGCTGCATGGCCTGGCATCCGAGCGTCGAGCGGGCCACGGGGAAGCCGCCTAAAGAACTGGCGGTCGATCTGCTGCCGTCCTGTGCGGAGCCATCCCCGGCGTTCCTGGGGAGCCTGCACGCGATGCTACAGATCAACGGCTCGGTCGACGAGAACTGGCCGCGGACCGGCCTGGAGGCCATGGCGGCCGGCGTGCCGGTGGTCGCACAGCGGCAATGGGGCTGGAAAGAAATGTTCCGCCACGGCGAGACGGGGTTGCTGGCCGATCCCCGCTGGGAGTATGATGAGCTACCGGGTTACGTTACGCGGTTGGCCTACGACGAGGATTACCGGATGGAAATCGTCCACGCGGCCCGCAAGTCGGTCGTCGAAGACCTGGCGAATCCCGAGAACATCTGGCCGAAATGGCGGGCAATGCTGGAGGGATTGGGAGCATGACTGAAACCATCACCCAACTGCTGATAATCTCCCTGGCCGTCTCGGCGGCCTCGATGACGATCAGCCAGACCCCCCCGTTCCGAGGGCTGCGGCTCTGTGCGGCCCGTTGGCGACCGGTGGCGGGGCGGCTGCTTGATTGTCCCTACTGCCTCGCCCACTGGCTCGCATTGGCCGCTGTGGCGTTCTTCCGGCCGTCCTGGTGGCTTCCCGTCGACGTTTTCGCCGTGGTTGCCCTGTCGAGCATCTTCTCGCTGGCAATCTGGGAATTCTTGGAGAAGGTGGATAAATGAGC
>DATKZH010000209.1:0-5025 GCA_035528065.1 Thermoguttaceae bacterium
CAGAACCCTGCGAATCCACGCCTTGGGAATCCTCGCCTACTACGAGTACCCGATCTCGACCGGGCCGTTGGAAGGGACCAACAACAAGATCAAGACGATGAAACGCCAAGCCTACGGATTCCGCGACCCGGAGTTCCTCAAGCTCAAAATCCTCGGCATCCACGAAACCAAGTACGCTTTAGTCGGATGAGCCACTTTTCCTGGAATACTTGAATGTGGACCTCGCGCTATCGACCGGAGCAACGGACTTGGAGTTGGAGCCGTTGGCCAAGCCGGTGCGGTTCCCAATGATCGCGCACCGTGCAGTCGTCGCTTGGACAGCAGCGACGGTGGCGGTCTTACTGCTGGTAGGCATGGTGGCACTCTGGTGGGACCGCGATAGGCCCGGCAACGGCGCAAGGCCAGCGACGGGAGTGATCGATCCGTATCTGGCCATCGTCGTAGATCAATCGCCGGATGCCCGGTGGTCGGGGAAGGATGTACCGCGCGGGCTGGGCCACGCGTTGGGACGGGAGCGTTGCCTTCTGGAAAGCGGCGAAGCGACCCTGCAACTGGACAATGGTGTGGAATTAGTTCTGCGCGCACCGGCGGAGTTGCAGTTGTATTCGGTGGACCACGGCGAGTTGTATCGCGGCCAGCTCAGTGCGCGGGTGTCGGAAGAGGCCACTGGTTTCCGCATGGATGCGCCGGGGCTCAATGTCGTGGACTTGGGAACGGAGTTTTCACTGGCGGTTGATGGCAGCGGTCAGCCGAAGGTGCACGTGTTCAAGGGCAAGGTGAGTGCGGCGCTTCCATCATTGCCAGACTCGCGTACGGAGCTGACCGCGGGCGAGTCGGCTCGGTTCGATGTGACTCGGGGCACGGTGAAGATCGGGCCCGAAGACCCGGCGCTGTTCCCGGCTTTGCCAGACGAGGCGGTTGTACCCCGCACGATGGGCGATGTGCGCTTCCTGCGGCGGGCGCCGGAATCGGTGCAGGCCGGGACTTATGAGCACAATGCCATCATCGTCTTTGAGGAGCAGGCGGACGTTGCGTTGCCGGAGGAACTCACGGTGGTCCGCAGCGCGTGGCTTCAGCAGGAAGCGCCACAGCCGAGCGTGCCCGAGAAGGTCACGCTGCCTGCGGGCACGCGGGTGCGGAGTTACTACGTGCATTTCGACCGCGTCGGCAAGGGCGGGCGTGATGTCGAGAGCAAAGGGAGCATCACGTTCGATCGGCCTGTGCTCGGCATGGTCATTCCCTTCATGGCGCTGAAGCAAACCGACGCTTGGTTGGCCCACGCTGAAACGACCTACGAGGCGGGCGCGAACCGGATTTTGGAAATGCGCTTCATGGGCTGGAAACCCAACACCCAGCGTCCCAACACCTCGGGACGCTACGATGAAATCCATCTCAGTGAGGATGGCCGCACCCTGACGATGGACCTGCTCACGGGCTGGGCCATCGACCAGTTCCGCGTGGTCGTCAAGGCGGATGAGGAATGACGAAGCACGAAGGATGCAGGACGAAGGGAATCCGAATGAAAACGCATTCCACTCACGTTAACGCTACAACCGGGACATTCGGGCTTCGACCTGCCCCATCCCTTCGTCATACGCATTTCCTCATTCGTCGTTGGCTTTCCGTACTCGCCTTGCTGCTCTTTTCAGTGATTCCGGCGAGTGCGGCGGTTGTGGCGAACCCTGCCGTCGCTCCTTCGAACTTGCTGGATCGCTTTGGCGGTTTCATCCCGATCGAGCGCGAAGTTGCCGGATTCTTCCGTGTCGAGCAGGTCAACGGCCGCTGGATATTCATCACGCCGGAGGGGCATGGTTACCTCGCGCTGGGCGCGAATCACGTCGGCAAGTTCGTGCAGAACCAGTCGGCTGAGCTGATGAAGCGCTTTGACGGCGACCGCGAAAAGGCTGGCGCAGCGCTGACGCAAGCCATTCGCGATCTCGGCTTGAACGCCGGCGAAGCTTATGCACCCTACTGGCCGAAGCGCAAAACTCAGATGCCCTGGGTCGCCAACATCAGCTACCCCTACAGCGGGAAGTCCGGAAAGCTCCAGTGGAGGTACCGGACGTTCCAGTTCGACGTGTTCGACCCGGCGTGGCAGCCAAAGCTGCGCACCCATGTCTTGAAGCAGTGCCGCGAGTTCGCCACTGACCCGTTCGTCCTCGGAGTGGCGTTCGTTGACCAGCCGTTGTGGGGCAGGGCCCGCGTCGAGTATTTCCGCAATCTGCCCGAGTCCGCGCCGGGCCGACAGCGTCTGCGGGAACATCAGCAGGCCGGCCGCAGCGACGAGGAGTTTCTCGCACTCGTGGCCGACACGCTCTACGCCCAGCTCAAAGCCGCCGTCCGCGAGGGCGCGCCGCACCATCTGTTTTTCGGCGAACGCTTCGTGCTTCGCCAGCCGCCGGATGCCGTGCTCCGGGCCGTGGGCAAACACGTGGATGTCTTCTGCACTCAGGCGCTGATCCCATCGCGGCACCGGCCACCAGAGTGGCAGGCCTTTCAGCCCGACGGCTGGGACCATGAGTACAAACTGACCGGCAAACCGGTGCTCGTCATTGACTGGGCCGCGCCGTTCAGCCTCGGTGAGGGTTTCGAATCGCAGCATGGCCGCCTCAAGACGGAGGCCGACGACGCCGAGGACTCGGCCGAATGGCTTTCCGCCGCGCTTACGCATCCAGGCATCGTAAATGTCTTCCGCTGCCAATTGGTCGGAACGCATGTCAACGACCACTGGTTCGAAGGCCGGGCCAAGCGCACCTATCTGCGCGACGACGGCACGCCATTTCCGATCATGGCCGCTCGCGTCAGTGAAGCCAATCGAGCGGCGTTGGAGGCTGCCTATGAAAAGGCGGCGGGGAAATGAAGAACAATCGAATGGTGACAACCGAAAGGAACACGACAATCAAACGCACTCTCGCACTACTCACCGCCCTGCTGCTGGCGCCGATGAACTTCGGCGGGAGTGCGTCCGCAGCGACACCAACACCCGGCGAGAACGCGACGGCGAAGAAATGGATGCAGACCGCTCTGCTGGCGGACAAGGCGGGCAAGCCCTTCCGTCTCGTCTATGATGGAACGTCATCGAGCGGACTGCTAGATGAATGGACGTTGAGCAGGGACACTCGTGCGCTGAATGCGCAGCGCCGCGAGCATACGCTCACTTGGACCGATCGCACGACCGGGTTGCAGGTGTGCTGCATCGCGGTGGAATACAGCGACTTTCCGGTCGCGGAATGGACGGTCTATCTCAAGAACACTGGCAAGGAGAACACCCCGATTCTTGAGAACATCCAAGGGCTGGACACACGGTTCGAGCGCACAGCGGATGGGGAATTCGTTCATGGTAACCGGGGCGATTCGTGTGTCGCCGGGAGTTACCGGCCTTTTACTCATAAGCTGGGTCCCGATGTTGAGAAGCGATTGTCACCTCCAGTCGCGGGTGAGCTTGTGTCGGGCAAATCATCCGATGGCCCGAACGGCTGGCCTTACTTCAATCTCCAGAAGCCCGGCGGCGGAGTCATCGTTGCCGTGGGCTGGCAGGGACAATGGGCGGCTTCGTTTGCTCGCGATCATGACCGTGCAGTGTGCATCATGGCCGGGCAGCAGCTCACGCATCTGTATCTGAAACCCGGCGAAGAAATCCGCACGCCATTGATCGCGCTGTTGTTCTGGCAGGGACCTGATGTCGTGCGCGCGCAGAACCTCTGGCGCTCGTGGTATTTGGCGCACAACCTACCACGGATCAAGGGCACACCGCAGCCGCCTACCACTCAAATCCAAGTTGATGGTTCGCTCGCGTCCTGGCCGAAAGTCGAGGCTTATCTTGAAGCGGAGGTCAAACCGGACATTTGCTGGCGGGATGCCGGCGGCCGGAACACCTGGTATCCGAGCAGCACCGGTCCATACAAAGACGAAAAGATCTGGCTCAACACCGGCACCTGGGAACCCGACCCCGCGAAATACGCGCAAGGGTTCAAGCCCTTCAGCGACAAAGTGCGAGCACGCGGCATGCAGTTCCTTCTGTGGTTTGAGCCTGAACGTGTCGGCGATCCGAATTCATGGCTCGGCAAGAACCATCCCGAATGGTTGATGCCCGGAAACAGCGCCGGCTCGGTGCTCAACGAAGGCAACCCGGAAGCCTTGAAATGGTTGATCGATCATGTGGACGGCATGATCAAATCCCAGGGACTCGACTGGTATCGCGAGGACATGAACGGCGGTCATCACGCCACAGCGCGGCGGAAGAATGATGTGGCCGACCGACAGGGCATCACCGAGAATCTCTATGTGCAGGGACATCTCGCTTTCTGGGATAAACTCCGCCGACGGAATCCCCACCTGCACATTGACTCCTGTGCGTCCGGCGGACGCCGCAATGACCTGGAAACCATGAGACGCGCGGTGCCACTGCTGCGCAGTGATTGGTCGGTAACTGCTTTTGCCGATGCTCCGTTGCAGCGTGAAGGCAACCAAGCGCAGACTTTCGGCCTGTCATCGTGGCTGCCGTGGCAGGGCGCCGGTGTGCCTTTCTTCCTCGATAGCTACTCCGTCCGCAGCTACTACCTGCCCGGCTTCGGGATGGTGCAGAACGAGCATTGGAGCAAGTCGGACAGCAAGCGGGCCGATGTCAAAAGAGGTTATGATGAAGCCCGCCGGGTCGCCCCGCTCATGCTCGGCGACTACTATCCACTCACGCCTTACAGCCTGGCGACGGACCAATGGATCGCATGGCAGTTTCATCGCCCCGATCTCGGTGCTGGTGTGGTGCAGGCCTTTCGACGGCCAGATGCTGCGAACGACACGCTCACTGTGAAGCTCCAGGGCCTTGACATCGAGCAGCGTTACGAGATCGAGAACCTCGACGGCGGCAAAGCGGTCCACACCGGCAATGATTTGGTTGCAACCCCCGGATCGCGTCAAGCTGCGTGGTTTAGGAAGCTGGCGAGGTGGTCACGATAGGGGTAGAGCGTTTGTTGTTCCCGCTCGATGCGCGCGGCGTGAAAGGAGGTCCAGTCTTCGTTGACGTAG
>DATKZH010000210.1:0-16856 GCA_035528065.1 Thermoguttaceae bacterium
CAAGATGGACGATCCCCAAAAAAGCTGCGTCTAATTAGCTGCCATGTGAACACACCTATCAATAGCACCGCTAGCACAACATATTGAAACGTCTTGCCTGCTAGCTTCAGTATATTGTGCCTGAGAAGTGCGGAAAGTCGGGTACAGTTCCAGGTAAGCAGGAAATCGACGCCGTTCACCACCGACAATGCAATGTGCACGGCATCGGCCGCGGCCCTATCGGGCAATGAGAGGTCGCGAACGAGGGCCCGGGTAAGCTCGTCGGCCCCCTCGCGGGGCTCAAGCAGCGGGATATTTTCCAGGATCTCAAGCCGCCGAGCCGCCGCACCGGGATCGCCTGCGCTTGCTTCGTCGATGACGAGTTGAGAGACAAGCAGGTCGAAGTCACGGCGTCTGCCGCCCCATTACTCCCGAGTGATCTCCTGGCGCGCCGCCATCACCAGTTCCGGACTGCGCCACGCAGTGAGATAACTCACGATTGTCGTTTCAAGATAGACCGCGGGCTTCATTTCCGTTGGTTCGCCTCTTTCGCGATGCGCAGGGGACATCGTGCCCGAAACAACCCACATTTTACCCAGCAATCGGCCCGGATGGCAACATGACGCCGGCGCCGGCCTCCCGCGCCGTTTCCCCCGGCGCAGCTGTCGGGTAAAATCGAGAGAGCGACGCACCAGCCGGCTCCGCGCCGGCGACGAACTGACGGGAGGTTTCGGATGACCACGAGACGAGCAACCACGGCGTTTGGGCTGATCCTCATTATCATGTGCGCTTCGAGCGCGGCGAAGGGAGCCACGGTGACCAGCGACGCGACGCACGCGACCGTGCTGGTCGAGGCCGAGGGTTTTGACGAGCACGGGGGCTGGGTGGTCGACCAGCAGGCGATCGATCAGATGGGCTCGGCGTATTTGCTGGCCCACGGGCTGGGCGTGCCGGTCGACGACGCGGTTGCGACCGTCCGCTTTCCGGCCCGGGGTACGTACCGGGTGATGGTACGCACGCGGGATTGGGTCGCCCCGTGGAAGGCCCCCGGAGCGCCGGGCAAGTTCCGGGTGGTCGTCGACGGGCAGGCCCTGCCCACGGTCTTCGGCACGGAAGGGGCCGAGTGGCACTGGCAGGACGGCGGGACGGTCCGGATCGCCAAGCAGGAAGTCCGAATCGCCCTGCACGACCTGACCGGCTTCGCGGGGCGCTGCGACGCGGTCCTGTTCACCACCGACCCCGACTTCACCCCGCCAAACGACGGCCCGGCACTGGCTGCGTTCCGTCGCAAGGCCTTGGGCCTTGGCGACGGGCCCGAGGAGGCGGGCGAGTTCGATCTGGTGGTGGTCGGCGGGGGGATCGCGGGCACGTGCGCGGCGATCTCCGCGGCACGGCTGGGCGTCCGCGTCGCCCTGGTGCAGAATCGGCCGCTGCTCGGCGGCAACAACAGCTCGGACGTCCGCGTGGGGCTTTCGGGTCAGATCCACCAGGCGCCCTATCCCGCGCTGGGCGACGTGGTCGAGGAGATCGCGCCCATCGGCTACTACGATTTCCGCGAGGCGGAGAAGTACCCCGATCGGCCCGAGAGCCAACGAATCCTCAAAATGGACCCCGTCAAACGCGTCCACAACGCCGGACCGGCCTCCAACTACCAGGACCAGAAGAAGCTCCGCGCGGTGAAGGCCGAGAAGAACATCCACCTGTTTCTCAACACGCACGTGTTCCGGGCGGAGAAGCAGGGGGACCGGATCGTGGCCGTGGTCGGCAAACACATCGAGAGCGGCAGGGAGATGCGACTGCGGGCCCCGCTGTTCGCCGACTGCACGGGCGACGGGAACCTCGGCCACCTGGCCGGGGCCGACTATCGCGTGGGCCGCGAAAGCCGCGACGAGACGGGCGAGCCGCTCGCGCCGGAAAAGCCCGACCAACTGGTGATGGGGACGTCCGTCCAGTGGTACACCGTCGAGGAGCCCAAGCCGCAACCGTTTCCCGATTGCCCTTGGGCCGTACAATTCGACGAAGAGACCTATCAGCGGGTCACACGGGGCGACTGGGACTGGGAAACCGGGATGAACCGGGACCAGATTGCCGAGATCGAAGCGATTCGCGACCACGCGCTGCGCGTCGTCTACGGCAACTGGGCGTTCCTGAAGAACCACAGCCCGGAGAAGGACGAAATTGCCAACCGGCGGCTCGCCTGGGTCGCCTATGTCGGCGGCAAGCGAGAGTCCCGCCGGCTGCTGGGCGACGTGATCCTCCGTCAGCAGGACCTGGAGGAAGAGCGGGCATTTCCCGACGCGTCGGTGACCACCACCTGGGGCATCGACCTGCACTACCCGGCCCCGGAGAACATAAAGCACTTCCCCGGTCAAGAGTTCCGCTCGATCGCCAAGAGCAAGCGGATCAAGCCGTACCCGATCCCCTACCGCTGCTTCTATTCGCGGAACGTGGAGAACCTTTTGATGGCCGGGCGAAACATCAGCGTCACCCACGTCGCCCTGGGGACGGTCCGTGTACAGAAGACGACCGGGATGATGGGCGAAGTGGTGGGCATGGCCGGCTGGCTGGCGACGAAGCACAAGACCGGGCCCCGCGGCGTCTACCAAAACCATCTGGACGAGCTGAAGGACCTCATGCGGCGTGGGGTCGGCAAGAAGGAACCGTCGAGCGGAGCGGCCCACTGAACGGCGATCCCACGGTGACCAGATCCTGGCGACTCCCGACCATCCCGCCACCATCGCGTCGTTGGTACACGGCCAACGCGGCGCTCTGGAGAAAGGCATTCTCCGACTCCTGGGGCCAGCTTCTGGTGACCGGCGTGTTGCTCGTCCTGTTTGCGTGGCTGTTCGTCTGGCTGATGAGCCTCTTCTCCGTCGGCTCGTGGACGCGGCTGTTCCACTGGCTCCCCAGCGCCATGCAGGAGTTCATTCGAGCCTGGCTGGGGGTCGAGCTGGTCGACCTGGCCAGCACGGCGGGCCGGATCAGCTTCCTCTACCTGCACGTGGTGACGGTGCTTCTGTTTTTCACCTGGGCGGTGGGGCGCGGGTCGGACGCCGTCAGCGGCGGCATCTCGGACGGCACGATGGAGCTCATCCTGACGCTGCCTATCCGGCGTGTCTGGGTGCTGGTCGTGCCGGCCATCGTCAACACGCTGGGGACGGCGGTCCTGGCCCTCTCCCTATGGTGCGGCACGTGGATCGGAGTAACCCTGGTCGACCTCGAGGAGGACGTCGCGATCCGGCTCTTCCTGCCCGGGGCGGTGAACGTCTTTTCCATGGCCTTCTGCCTCGCCGGCGTCACGACGCTCTTCTCCAGCTTCGATCGGGACCGGTGGCGGACGATCTGGCTCGCCGTGGGCTTCTTCGTGGTCTCGGCCATCGTCAAGCTGGTCGCCCGGATGTGGGAGCCCGGGGCGTGGCTCAAATACTTCAGCTTCCTCACGACGTTCGAGCCGCAGCAGTTGATCCTGACGCGGGAGGGGGCCTGGTCGGCGTCGATCTGGTACGACGGTCCCTTGCTCGCAGTAGGGCTTGCCGCCTACGTGGCGGCCGCGATCGTCTTCACCTGGCGCGACATCCCCGTGCCCCGATAGCGGCTTTCTTCACCCCGTCACCCCGTCACCTCCTCACCCCCTCACCTTGTCACCCCGTCACCTTGTCACCCCCTCACCTTGTCACCCCCTCACCCACTCGCCCCCTTACCGGTTGGCAACAGAAGAAGGAAGGGCAAAGCGTGAGGGCTGTGGACTTGAAGGCACCGTCCCAGTTTCTTCTCGACTGCTGACGGAGCGACTGCCGAAACGTATTGCGGGGCACGCGAGTGCCGATCCTCTGCGGAAACCGCCTGTCGGGAGAAGCGAAGTTGCCAGCGAAGCGCACGCTCAGGTTCCTCTATCTTTCCTGTTTCTCCAAACCAGCGTCAGATCGCGCAGTCTATCAGGCTATCCGAAACGGGCCCATCCAGAGGATTGTCGAGCTGGGAATCGGTACCGGCCAACGGGCATCGAGGATGATCAAACTCGCCGGACTGCAATCCTCTCCCGGCCAAATCCGCTACACGGGCATCGATCTTTTTGAAGCCCGCACCCCTTCCGACGGGCCCGGATTAACCCTCAAGGCCGCCCACCGCCTGCTCAGCCGCACGGGCGCGCGCGTGCAGTTGCTCCCGGGCGACCCGTTTTCGGTGCTGGCACGGGCCGCCAACAACCTCCGCGGGAGCGAGCTGGTCATCATTTCGGCGGGGCACGACCCCAACTCGCTCGCCCACGCCTGGTTCTACGTGCCGCGGATGCTCTGCGAGGGCTCTTACGTGTTGATCGAGGAGCCTTCCGGGCCTGAAGGCGAAGTGTCTCTCCGCCGCCTGGCGCCCGACGAGATCAACCCACTGGCCCACGCCGCGACGCTCCGCCGTGCCGCATGAGCCGGTCGCCGGACTGAAAGCCTCCTAATCCGGCGGGCAACGGCCCCGCCCACGGGTCGCGATCTCCCTCGCAACTACGCCAACCGACCCCCTCTAAGGGATGCCTCGCCGGCACGAGACTTTTGCCGGTGCCGCGCGCTTCGCCGGAAAGCAACGTGGATTAGGTCGCCCGAGGCCGGTCGCAACGAGGCCTGCCCAGATCGGCACGCCTATCGGGACGGCTCACGACGGCTCGTAGTGACCCGATTCATCGGGTCCAAGCATCTCCAAGGGGCCGAAAGACCGCATGAATTCGGTCACCACGAACGGCGGCGGCTTCAGGCGGCATGAATGCAATCGATGCGAGCGGCGCAGGAACAATCCCGGCCGCAGAGGCGGGCAGGCAACACGGCGAACCTTTGAGCCGCCCGCCCGTCTATCTCAGAGGACACTCTCGCGGACGCTCGCGGGCGCGGGAGTCGCCACTGGCCGGGCGTCCGAATATAATCGTGGGTCTGCATGTGCCGGCTCGACGCCCTGTCGAGGCGTCCATTCGCTCTTCAAGAGGCAAGTGAGCACCATGACCGGAGAGAATCGCCCTCGGACGATGTTCGAGAAGATCTGGGACGCCCACGTCGTCCATGCCGAGGAGCGGAGGCAGACGATTCTCTACATCGACCTGCACCTGGTCCACGAGGTGACCAGCCCCCAGGCGTTCGAGGGCCTGCGACTGGCCGGGCGGCGGGTGCGGCGCCCGGAGCGCGCCGTGGCCACCGTCGACCACAACGTGCCCACCACCGACCGCTCCCTGCCGATCGTCGACCCGGTCTCCAAGCAGCAGATCGACACGCTTCGCGACAACTGCCGCCAGTTCGACGTCCGGCTCTACGACGTCGACCACGAGAACCAGGGGATCGTCCACGTGATCGGGCCCGAGCTGGGGCTGACGCAGCCGGGCATGACCATCGTCTGCGGCGACAGCCACACGGCCACGCACGGGGCGCTGGGCGCCCTGGCGTTCGGCATCGGCACCAGCGAAGTCGAGCACGTCCTGGCCACCCAAACCCTGCTGCAATACCGGCCCAAGACGTTCCAGATCCGCGTCGACGGCCGTCTGGCCGCCGGCGTCGGCGCCAAGGACCTGATCCTCTACCTCATCGGCCGCATCTCGACCCAAGGGGGAACCGGCTACTCGATCGAGTACACGGGCGAGGCGATCCGGGCGCTGACGATGGAAGGGCGGATGACGGTCTGCAACATGTCGATCGAGGCCGGCGCCCGTGCCGGGCTCATCGCCCCGGATGACACGACCTACGAGTACCTGCGCGGACGCCCTTTTGCGCCCGAAGATTTCGACGCCGCCGTGGCAGCGTGGAGACAACTACCCAGCGACGACGGGGCCCGGTACGACCGCACCGAGGTGTTCGACGCCGCCGACGTCGCGCCGCAGGTCACCTGGGGCACCAACCCCGGTCACGTGACCGGCGTGGACGGCCGGGTCCCCGAGCTGGCCGACTTCCCCGACGACGTCGATCGCGCCGCGGCCGCCAAGGCGCTCGCGTACATGGGCCTGGAGCCGGGCACACCGATCCGGTCCATCACGATCGATCGCGTCTTCATCGGCTCGTGCACCAACGGGCGGATCGAGGACCTGCGGGAGGCCGCCGCGGTCGCCCGAGGCTACCAGGTCGCCGACGGCGTCCACGCGATGGTCGTCCCGGGGAGCGGCCCGGTCAAGCGCGAGGCCGAGGCGGAGGGGCTCGACCAGGTCTTCACCCAGGCCGGCTTCGAGTGGCGCGAGCCCGGCTGTAGCATGTGCCTGGCCATGAACCCCGACAAGCTCGAGCCCGGCGAGCGGTGCGCGTCGACGAGCAACCGCAACTTCGAGGGCCGGCAGGGCAAGGACGGGCGCACCCACCTGGTCTCGCCCTCCATGGCCGCCGCGGCCGCGGTGAGCGGGCGTTTTGTCGACGTTCGGCAGTGGGAGTACAAGTAGTCATCGGATTTCCAAGCGTCTTGGTGTTTGTCGGCGAAGCCGCAAGCGGCACCAGGCAGAAAACCAAAGCGAGTTTGGCCCATGCGAGCGTTTACGAAGCACACGGGACTGGTCGCCCTGATGGACCGGTCCAACGTCGACACGGACCAGATCATCCCCAAGCAGTTCCTCAAGCGGATCGAGCGGACCGGGTTCGGCCAGTTCCTCTTCTTCGACTGGCGGTTCCAAAACGACGGCTCGCCCAACCCCGACTTCGAGCTGAACCGGCCGGAATACGCCGGGGCGAGCGTCCTCATCGCCCGGCGCAACTTCGGCTGCGGCTCCAGCCGCGAGCACGCGCCGTGGGCGCTGGACGACTACGGCTTCCGCGTGCTGATCGCCCCGAGCTTCGCCGACATCTTCTTCAACAACTGCTTCAAGAACGGCATGCTCCCGATCGTCATGGCCGAGAAGACCGTCGACGACCTCTTCGCCCGGGCGTCGGCCCATCCCGGCTACCAGCTCACCGTCGACCTGCAATCGTGCACCATCGCCGACGAGCACGGCCTGTCGCTCCCGTTCCAGGTCGACCCGTTCCGCCGCCACTGCCTGCTCGGCGGCCTGGACGACATCGGCCTGACGCTCCAGCACGAAGAGAAGATCGCGGCGTATGAGAAGGCGAGGGGGATCGCTTGAGGAGCGTCAGTCGTCGGAGGTTTCGTCTCGGGCATTGTCCGCCGCGATCTTCAGCCGTTCGACGAACGCCGCATGCTCGGCGCTCGCCAAGCCCTGGTTGAGCACGTTGAGTACCTCCGCTTGGTCGCCGCGGAGCAGGGCCGCCGCGTCGAGCCAGAGGCCGGGGAAGGCTTCGCTCTTGTAGATTCCGCCCGGATCGGGCGACAAGGGATCGAAACGATCCTCGCGGAGGATGAGCCAGTCGATCGCTTCGTCGAGCACGCGCCAGACGAGGTACTCGCGAACGCCGTGGCGGCGATAGACGTTCAGCTTCTGGTGCAGATCGTAAGCGGCGCTGGAGGCCACGATCTCGGCGACCAGCTCGGGTGGCCCGTCGATGTAGCCGTCGGCGTCGACGCGAGACTGGCCCCCGGCGGATTCCGGCAGGCGCAACAGCAGATCGGGCTGGGGCACGTTGTCCAAGTCGAGCCGGACGGTCGAGTTGCTCCCGCCATCGACCGGGGGGGTGTAGGTCGTGTAGCATCCGAGCCAGCCGTCCAGTAGTGCGTGTTGGCGGCCGTGGGTCTGGTAGGGAACACGGGGTTGCGTATAGACGACCCCGTCGATCAACTCCGCCTTCTTCAGAGCGGGCATCGCCTCGTACCGGCGCTCGAACTCTGCCCGGGTGAGACAGTCACCACTCTCCAACGGGGGGGTCGGGCGTGTCGTGGGCTTGGAGGCGGCCATCGTGGCTTCAACCCATATCGGCGGTCATTCTTGTGTCTCTGGATACCTCTCTTTCTCCACGCTACACCTCCACGCCGCCAAGTTCAACCCAACAGCGCCGGCAGCTCGCGGAAGTCGAGGCGCTGTTCGCACCATTGGGCTACGCCGAGCAACGCCAGGTCGTCCCCGTGGCGCCCCACGAGCTGGATCGCCGCGGGCATGCCGTCGGTGGCCAGCCCGCTGGGGATCGACACGACGGGTACGCCCGCGTGGCTCCACGGGGCCTGGAACTTCGAGTCGCCCGTAGTCGCTAGGCCGGGGGCGCTCGTGTCGGTGGCGGGCATAACCAGGGCGTCGGGCGGCGTCGCGGCGTCGAACAGCGCGTCCACGCTACGGCGGAACGCCCGTTGGTGGGCCAGCGCGTCGGCGTAGTCGACGGCCGACGTGGCCAGCCCTTCGTCGAGCATCGCCGCGATGACCGGGCCGTAGCCGTCGCGATGGGCCTCGAACCGGCGACGATGAACCGCGGCCGCCTCGACCGCCATGATCGTCCGGTGCATCCGATGCACGTCGTCAAACCCTTTGGGAAGGTCGACCCGCTCGACCTCCGCGCCCGAGTCGCGGAGCTTCTCGACGGCCGTCTCCGTCACCTGGCGAATCGCCTCGTCGGCCTCGCGCATGAAGAAGTCGGTCAAGAAGCCGAGCCGAGGCGGGGCCGGCCGAGGCGCGGGCTGGCCGTCGCCCACACCAAGCAGGCAGCTTGCCATGCACCGCAGGTCCTCGGCGGTACGGGCGATCGCACCTGGGTGATCCAGGTGATAGCTGCACGGGACCACGCCCTCGGCGCTCACGCGCCCGAACGTCGGTTTCCACGCGGCCACGCCGCAGTAGCTGGCCGGCCGGACGAGCGAGCCGCCGGTTTGCGTGCCGATCGCGCCGAGGCACATCCCCATGGCCACGGCCACGGCCGAGCCGCTGCTGGAGCCGCCCGGCGTGCGTTCGAGCCGGGGATCCCAGGGGTTGCGAGTCGGCGAGGGATCGAAGCAGGCGAACTCGCAGGTGACGGTCTTGCCGAGGATGATCGCCCCTGCCCGACCGAGCGCGGCCACCAGCGGCGCGTCGGCCCCTTTTCGCTCGCTCTCGGTCAGCGGCGAGCCCGCCCGAGTGGGGAAGCCCTCCACGTCGACGATATCCTTGATGCCGACCGGGATCCCGTGGAGCGGCCCGAGGTGCTTGCCCCCGGCGATCTGGTCGCCCACGCGACGCGCGGCCTGCCGGGCCCCCTCTTCGTCGACCACCACCCAGGCATGGAGGCGATCCTCGTGCTTGTGGATCTGCTCCAGGCAACGTTCGACCAGCTCCCGCGGAGTGAGCCCTCCGCTTCGAAGCTGTCTGGCCGCCTCCGCGATAGAGATCGGATACGACATGGCACGTGATCCTTCGATTCTCGGGCAAGCCCAGGTTACGGCGTTCTCGGGCGATTGGCAACCGTCGCGCTCGCCGAACGGCGTCTTCGGCCTCCCCGGAGCTTGCCGTGCGCGTCCCGGCGGATTAGGATTTCGCCCGTACGCCAAGAGCGGGACGGACTAGAGATTGCACGGTGTAGCAGGGTGCCACGGGCATTTTGCCCGTGCACTGGCGAGACGCCAGTGGCACCCGTCCGTGCAGGCTTTTCCGTACCGCGCTTGGAGGTTCAGCCTACCGACACACTCGACGGTCCGTTGAGCAGTCATGACGGAAGAGCCGCTTCCGACCCAACGCCTGAAGCACCAAATCCGCACGCAGGCCGAGGCCAATCGACGCGCCAAGCCGGACAAGGATGAGGCGAGCGAGCTCATCTGGGAAAGGCTCGCCGCCCTGCCCGAGTACGTCGCGGCGGAGACGGTGATGGGCTACGTGCACTTCCGAAGTGAGGTCCGCACGCGCGGGTTTCTCGCCACTGCGCTGGCAGCCGGCAAACGGGTCGTGGTCCCGTACTGCCTCGCGGATCACCTCGAGCTGTTCCTGCTGGAATGCATGGATGAGCTGGCCCCCGGCACGTGGGGGATTCCGGAGCCCAAGGTCGAACTGCGGTCGTTGGCCGACAAACGGGTGGACGCCGGCCGGCTCGATCTCGTGGTGGTGCCGGGCGTGGCCTTCGATCGCCGGGGGCACCGGCTCGGACACGGCAAGGGCTACTACGACAAGCTGCTCGTGCACGTCCGCCCCGGCGCGCCGCTGGTCGGGCTGGCCTTCGAGTGCCAACTGTTTCCAAAAATCCCGACCCGGCCACACGACGTCCCGATGGACCGCGTGATCACGGAAAAGGCCGTCTACCGGGGGCGGGGACGCTGAACCGGCGTGCGGGAGTCATTCCGCCAAAACTCCGCTATTGGCCCCCGGCAGGCTCGTCCAGCGAGCGGAGCAGCTCGATGCGGTCGAAGAAGGACCGGCCGCCCAAGGCCGTGGGGGCGATGCCGGTGAGGGTGAAGGAGCCGAAATCCCTCCAGAGGTCGCGGGTGACGACGACCCAATCGTCGGGCACGGCCGGGGAGACTTCGACGGCCTGCCAGCCCGTCGTGTTCTCGCCGCTGTAGTATCGCCAGAGGGGCTTTTCGGCCGGGGGCCACTTCCCATCGCCGGCCAGCTCGATCATCACGCCATGACCGCCCTGCGACCTCCAGGCGAAGCGCAGATAGCGGAACTCGCCGGCCGCGGGGTTCTCGACCACGGGGTATTCCCATCCGGGAATCCGCAAGTTCCAGCGCTGCGGCGGCGTGACGATCAGAGAAGCCGTACCGGAGAAGGGGGTCTCGGTCCCCAGAGCGACCGTCCCCTCGCCCTCGGTCAGCACGTCGGAAAACGACTGCTCGTCGTCGAACAGCACGATCCCCGGCGGCGGGGCCGGCCCCAGCGCCTCGCGGAGGTACGCGATCAGATCGGCCAGGTTCTGCGGGCTGACCTCCTTTTCCAGCCCTTCCGGCATCATCGAGATGGACGAGGCCTCCATCTCGTCGATCTGTTGGCGGAGGATCGTCTGCTCGACCCCCTCCTCCTTGCGCAGGGTGATGCTCGTGGCGGTCTCCGCGGCCAGCACGCCGGTGAAGATCCGGCCGTCGTCGGTCACGACCGTGTAGTTCTGATAGCCGACGGTGATCCGGTTGCTCGGGTCGAGGACGTCGGTGAGGATCGTCTCGTCGGTCCGCGTGCTGGCGGTCGCCAGGTCGGCGCCCACCGCGTACCCCTGGCCCTGGAGCTGATGGCACTTGGCGCACTGATCCGTGTAGACCTGCTGGCCTCGCTGGGGGTCGCGCGGCAGGGCCAGGGCCTCTTGGTAGCGACCCAGGACCTCGTCGCGGCCCTTGTTCGACGACTGGCCCGCCAGCAGCGATTCGGCCCGGCGCCGGATCTCCTCCTCGGAGCTGTGGATCAACTGCTCGCGCCGGACGGCATCGAGCGAGGAGGGCTGAACCACGCCCTCTTCGATCGCGTCGAGCAGCTCGGGCAGCCGGTTCTGCCGGCTGAAGATCGCCGCCAGCACGGCGTCCTGGACCTTGGGCGTGTAGGCCGGCCAGTTGGCCAGAAGCAGCGAGCCGGCGCGGGGGTCGTCGACCAGGGAGAGCGCCGCGACCGCCGCTTGCTGCACGTCGAGCGGCTGCCGTGGCGCGAGCAGCTCCTCGACGGCCGGTTCGACGTCGTCCAACGGCGCGCCGGCCAGAAGCGCGATCGCGGCCTTGCGCTCATCGATCGACCGCGTTTCGTCGAGGGCCACGTCGCCGGCCGTGGCCAGCGCGGCCTTGATCTCCGGCGCCTCGTGCAGCTTGACCAGCCCGGCCACCTGGAGGGCGAGCTCCCGGAGTCGCACAGAGGGATCGACCAACAGATGCCGCAGCGCTTGTTGCCCCGCCTGCGAGCCAAGCACTTGCGACTTGCCGCGTTTGAGCCCCTCGATCAGCCCTTCCAGACACGCGACCCGAAGCGGGCCGAGGGCTTCGTCGTCGACCTTGGCGACCCTCGCCAGCAGGTTGCCGATCTGGTCGTTGTTGTGCCGGGCCCCGACGATCGAGGCGAGCGGGTGGGTCAGCAGGCGGCCCTTGTCCGATTCGCGCGACCGGTCGAGGATGGCCACGAGCAACTGGGCCGCCGAGTCGGCCACCGAGCTGAGCACCGCGGCCTGCATCCAGGGGTCGTCGCCGTAGCGCGCGGCCAGTTGGGTAAGGGCCTCGACTGCGCGAGGGTCCTTGCTTGCACCCAGGGTAAAAGCGAGCTGAAGGCGCACCTGAGGATCGGGGTCGCCGATCATCGCGACGACTTTTGCGGTCAAGGCCGGGCCGGCGTCCAGCCATCGCTCGACGAGGCGCAGGGCGTGCATGCGCACGGCGAAATGGGCGTCGTTTAGGGCCCCTTCGACCAGCGCCGGCTCCAGGGCGTTCAGTCCTTCCAGGGCATAAAGGGCGTGTAGCCGGGCCTGGGGGTTCGCGCCCGTCTTCGCGAGCAAGGCCAGCGGGCCGATCGCCGCCCGGTCGCCTCGTTCGAGGAGCAATCGCTGCGCGGTCTGGCGCCACCAGGCGTTGCCGTGAGATAGATGGCCGACCAGCTCGGCGGTCGACGCCTTGGTCAGGTCGAGCTTCCCGGGCTCGGGAGCCCCGTCGGCCACCACCCGCCAGATCCGACCGCGATCCGCCCCCGCGATCAGCGACTCGACGTACAACTGCTGGAGGTAGCGGGGGATGGCGGAGTAGTCTTCGATGATGTCGCGATACATGTCGACGACGTAGAGGGCGCCGTCGGGCCCGACCTCCAGGTTCACCGGCCGGAACCACTGCTCCGTCGACGTGAGGAACTCCACCTTCTCTTCGGTCGCCCGACGGGCCGTGTAGCCGGCGCCGTCGCGCTGGAGCAGACAGCGGTGGACCATGTTCTGGGCATTGTCGACGCTGAAGTGGTTGCCGTGATACTCGGGCGGAAACTCCGTGGCACGGTAGATCGCCTGCCCGCTGGCCGCCGTGAAGTAGCCGTTGGCCGTGGCCTCGGCCTCGCCGTAGAACTTCACCCAGGCCGGCTCCTTGCTGCGAGCCAGCCGCCAAGGGTCGGGTTGGCTGGTGGGATAGACGGCGGCGGGATGGCCGTAGGTGGAGACGTTCACCACGGGGTTCGGGGCGGCGTAGTACGGGTTTCGCGCCAGGTAGCGATGCGCCAGGGGGGCCACGTAGAGCACGTGCTGCTGGTTGGTCACCAGGAACCGATCGCCCCAATCCGTAATCGCCTGCCCGAACCCGCTGGCGCTGCCGCTACAGGGCTCGAAGGCGGTCCCGTCCGGCTTGAAGCGGAAACAGGTGGCCCCCACGCGGACCTCGGCCACGAGCGACGGCCCGCGGATCGTTCCCCCGCTCCGGATCGCGCCGGCCGCGTAGATCCAGTTGTCTACGGACCAGCGGGGATTGTTGACGCGGGACCACATGTCGTAGATGCCGAAGCCGGAGAACAGGGTCTGGCGCACCTCGGGTTTGCCGTCCTCGTCGCGGTCCGCCAGGTAGAGGATATCCGGAGCACAAAGCACAATGACGCCCCGGCGCGCGGGGACCACGCCGTAGCACGCCGGCAGCCGATCGGCCCAGACCGTGGAGCGGTCCACGCGCCCGTCGCCGTCGGTGTCCTCCAAGAGCTTCACGGTGCCGTATTGCTCCTGGGCGGCCTGTTTGAGGGCCTCCTCGTTTGCGGGAATGCGGCGGACGGCCTTGTCCAACGCGCCCGTCTTGTTCAGCTCGAGGACGTCCAGGTAGCCTTCCAGGTTATAGCCGTGGATCTCGCAGACGAAGATCCGCCCTCGCGCGTCGAAGGCGATGGCCACCGGGTCCGAGACGTACGGCTCGCTGGCGACCAGCTCGAGGTGAAAGCCCGGCCACACCTGGAACTGACCGAGGCTTTCTTCCGGCGCCAGCGGCTTGGGCGCGTCGGTAGCCGGCTCGATCTCGGCACCGGCCAGAGTGCCCGCCAAGACGAGCGCCCACGTTCCCGCCACGACGGCCCCCAAAACGGACCGCAGCTTCTCGATCATCCGAGGTCTCCCACCACACGTTCGCCGGCGGCTCTATTGTAGAATGGATCGATAGGCGCGTTCAAGCAACGCGATTGGGTCTGCGCATGCGGCGATGGGGCTCCTCCCGCGGCGACCGACGGAGCCCCGAGGGGGCGCTGCTTGGGTTGTCACCGTTTGGCGAGACGGCTACAGTACCGTGCTGGGGACGCCACGGAAGCGACGCCGCGACGCACGTTTCGCTAATCGGGGACCGCGTATGACCTTTCTCATCAAATCCGCCGTCAAGCTCGTGCTGGACGTCGTGGTGCTCGTGGCGATAGGGGTGATTCTAGGACGAAAGAATCGGCCCAGATACCTCAAGCTGTTGGCCGGCTCCCTGGCGGTGGCGGCTGCGTACATGGCGTATGATTGGCTTCCCCGCTGGCTGCTCGGATACCTGTTCGTGGTGCCGCTCGTTGCTGCTGCCGCCATCGTCCTGGCGGTTTTCGGTCGCCTGAGCTGGAAACGGGCCGCCGGGGCGTCGGTGGTCTTCTTCCTGATTCACGCCGTGGCCGGATGGTTCATTTGACCGATTGTCGGGGTGACGCGGTCGACCGCCTGCCGGCTCGCGGTAAAATAGAAGGGTGAAGTGCCTCGTGCGGCAATACGGCCTGATTCTCGTGGAGAGGTGAGGCATGACGAGCAGTCTCAAGGTCGTCGCGAAGTATGGGACCCCGGAGGAGGCCCACCTGATTCGCAACCGACTGGAGGCGGCGGGCATTCCGGCGTTTCTCGATGGGGAGATGACCGCGGGCTGGGCCTGGCATTTCGCCAACGCGATGGGCGGCGTGAAGGTCCTGGTGCCGGAAGAGCACGCCCGCGCCGCCGAAGCGGTCCTTGCCCCCGGCGACGAGCAGCGGACCGCCGGCGCCGTAGCCCAGGCGGGAGGCCCGCCGGTTGCGGAGAGCCGGTTTGCCGAGGAGGAGCTTTCGGCAAGCTGGCGGTGCGGCAACTGTCGGGCGGAAGTCGATTCCGCGATGGACGTTTGCTGGGCGTGCGGCACGGTGCGGGAGGAGACGGAGCCCTCGGCTTGGGAGCCGGAGGACGAGACGCCCCCACCGACCGAGCCCGAAGAGCGGGGGCCCGTCGCGCCCGTGGTCGCGCTGTTCGTCGTCCTATTCCCACCGACCTTCGCCTATTTCCTGTTCTCGAAGCTCTGCCAGCTTCTCGCGCCGTGGGTGCCGGACGCCCGACATCACCCGCCGCCCGAAAGCCCCGAGAGCCCTGGGCTGGAAGAGGCCGGCGTCCGGGAACCCGGCCAAGCCGCGGCGGAAGGCTCGACGCAGCAACCGCCGTTCGGCGAGGAGGCCCTTGCGCCCGGCGAGCTGGAGCTCGACGCGCTGGTGTTGCGCGCGTGGCGGGCGGCCCTGATGGGATTTTTCCTGCTGCCGCCGCTTCTGATGACGCTCTACTCGACCTGGCTTCTGATGGAATACTGGTCCCGTCGCCGCCGTCCCCATCGCGAGAGGGACCGGTGTGCCCGGTGGACGCTCGTCGTCAACCTGGTCGCGGCCTTGTGCCTGGGATTCTTCGTCGCCTCGGCCGTCGCCGGGTTCTACCAGAGCTTGTACGACGGCCTGCGGCACGCACCGGGGGTGATGCGAGCGGCTCGAGAAGAGCGCGCTTTGTACCTCGGGCATTGATCGCACCTGCGTGCTGCGAAGCCGCAAGCGGCTCCCGACGTGGTCTCTGGCGCTCCGGTCTCTCAATCGATGAGCGTGAAACGCTCGGTCCCGAACCCCGAAGCCTGGCCCCCGAACCCCGAACCCCGAACCCCGAACGCCGAATCCTGAACCCTGAATCCAGGTACCATTGCCCTTAGTGCTTTCGTGTCAAGGGGTTGCGAGGCGTGTTTCAAACTTGTGACCATCCTGTGACCAAAATTCGGACTCCGTTCGTCCAGTTATATCCAGTGACCATCACCGGGCGCGGAACTCGACGACGTGATCGGGCGTCTCGCTGCCCGCGCCGTAGCTCAGCCGGCCGATCGCTTGGCGCTTCGTGCCCGCGTGGATCTTCGTGTAGAGGTTCATGGTCATGGCCAGCGTCTTGTGACCCAACAGCTCTTGCACCGTCTTCGGATCGGTGCCGTTGACGATCAGGTTCGTCGCGAACGTCTTGCGGAGGCTGTGCACGTCGACGTGGTCGATCTCGTGGCCATCCGCATCCTCGGTTCGGGTCTGGATGTTCGCCCGGTGGCAGCAACGGATGAAGGACCGATAGACCGGCCCACGGGAGAGCGGGCCGCCGCGGACGTTGGTGAAGACGCGGTCCTGATCGGCTTGCCCTTCCCGCCGGTGGCCGAGGATCTCCCACAAGGCGTTGTCGATGGGGATTCGTCGGGCGGTGTGGTTCTTGGCGATGCCCCGTTGGACGATCACTTCCCGGGCCTGCCAGTCGATGTCGGCAAGTCGCAGGCTGATCAGCTCGGTTTGACGCATACCCGTCACCAGGAAGCCATACCAGATGTCGTGAAGACGCTGGGGCCTGGTCTCCAGCAACCGGTCAACTTCCGAATCGTCGAGGGCCCGGCCTTCCTTGGGATGATCGTGGGGCAGCGGGTCCAGGCCCTTGAGCGGGTTGCTGCCGATGATTCCATACGTGACGCCCCACTGGAGCATCGTCGACAGGGCCCCCACGTCCATGTTGACGGTCCGGGGGCTGACCCCTTGCGTCAATCGCCGCTCGCGATAGGCGGTCACGGCCTGGATCGCGATCAGGGAGACGCGGCTGGGCATGTGGGGCAGGATCGCCGCCAGGTTGAACTCATACCGCTCCACCGTGCTGGGCTTCTTGGTCTGCCGACAGTCGCGGAGGTATTCCGCCTTCAGGTCTCCGACGGCAACATCGTTGTCCAACAGCCCGATCTCGCCGCGCTCGGCCCGGGCGCGGACCTCGATCAGGAGTTGCTTGGCGGTGGTAAGGTTGCGGGACAACTTTCTGCGGATTCGCCGGCCGCCGGCGCGGAAATCGGCATGGTAGGTCTTGCCCCGCTTGACCATCCCCTCGGGGAGCTGGGACATGAGAAGGGTTCCTTCGTGGTAC
>DATKZH010000211.1:0-11739 GCA_035528065.1 Thermoguttaceae bacterium
CCGACGCTCGACCTCCGACGGATATGGTTCCACACGCATCGTCGTTCCTCCCAGCCACAGACCAGTCGTCCAACCCCCATCCGACAGGATACCACAGTTTGGGAGGTTATTTAATCCTCAGTCCTTATTGAATCCTGCGTCGTGAATGTGTCCGTGGTGCCCTCCCGAAGCCCAGGGGTTGCAACCCCTGGGCTTGGATGGGTTTAGCCTGCTACGTGGGACTTCCGAGTCTCACTTCTCCAGCGTCACCCCCGCCAGCACCGCGGCCGCGGGCGTGTCGAGGTCGCGGAAGACGATTTTCTGGATGGGCACCGGGCGGAGCGTCACGCCGATCACGTTTAAGTGCCAGGTCTTCCCTTGGAGGCCGGGGAAGACTTCGTCGGCCTCGGGCCGGCCGGTCCATTCGTCGATGGTGCGGCCGGTGATGAGCGGGACGGTTTGGGTCTGGCCGTCGGCGTAATGGATCACGTATTCGGCCACCGCGCCCCACTCGCCCGTGCCGGGGTCTTGTGACGACCAGCCGTGGACGTTCCCCAGGAAGAACGCCCGCTTGGCCGGCTCGCCGACCGCGATCTCCACCTCGTGCGGCCACGTGCGGTTCGCCGGAGCTTTGGGCGAGTGGAGCACGACGAAGGATCGCCCGTCGTTTTGCGCGGGATCGACAACGTCGAACGGCACGCCGGCGACCGCCTGCTTGCCGAGCTTCAGCCCGGTGAATAGAAGCCGGCTCTCCGGCGGCTGGGGCACGCCGAACGGGGCCTTGAGCGGATCGGTGTTGGCCACCGGGGCGAGGTCCAGCGTACGCCACCCGCTCGACGGGTCCGGCTCGATGGGGAGCGCGACCAGCCCGGGGATCGGCTTGAACAGCTCGGCTGCGTCCTCCATGTAGAGCTTGACGACGGTGGGGAAGTCCCATCGCTTCTTCTGGTCGCTGCGGGTGACCACCTCGACCCCTTCGAGCGACCCGACCAGCGGCCGCGACTCGGGCAAGTAGAGGACGATCCGCTTCGGGGGACGGCGCAGCGTGGCCCCGGGTGAATCACCCGGGTCTAAATGGAAGTCGACACGAACCCCCTCGGCTGCGCCGCGGACCGTGAGATCGACTTCGCCGAAGTGCGTCGGCGCCCGTTGGACGCGGATCTCCTGCCCCTCGCCGAGCCACCAGTCGGGCACGGCCCTCAAGAGGTGCAGCTCGTCGCCCTGCTCGTGGGCGAGCATGTGCCGAAGCAGCAAGGCGTAGTTCGACGCCCCGGTCACGTGCGGGATGGTATGGCTCCAGGCGAACCGCCGCTTGTAGTAGATGCCTTCCGGGAAGGCGTGCGACGCCGAGGAGTGGAGCAGGTACCAGTAGAAGTCCTCGACCACCTGCTCGTGCTCGCCGCGGATGAGCGAGGCCATCACGGTGTACGCGCCCATGTAGGGGTGGATCGCGTCGGGGCGCCCAAGCCAGAGGATCGTGCCCTCGACGAACCCGCCGCCGTGCTCTTTGCGGGCGTGGTGGATGAGGGCGGCGACGCGGGGGTCGTCCGGGGCGAAGATCTCGGTGGGCCAGAGCGTCTCGGTGTTGCCCCAGTGGGTCCCTTCCTTCTCCCAGCTTGGCGGGAAGTGGGCCAGGCCGGTCCGCTTCCACGCGGCGTCGATATCGGCCCGGTAGAGGGTGGCTTCCTCAAGCAGGCGGTCGGCCTCGTCGGTCTTGCCCAGCACGCGGGCGGCGTCGGCCGTGCACAAGAGGCCGCGGAGGTTCCAGAAGTCGTAGCCGAGGATGTGGTGCTTGCCGTCCCAGAGGTATTCGCCGTCGGCGGGGGCGTTGGGGAGCACGCCGGCAAAGGGGGAGTCGGCGGGTGCCTGGCGCCGGGCCTCCATCATCCAGTCGACCGCCCGACGCATCTGCGGATACGCCTTGCGGAGCCAGTCGACGTCGCCGGTGATCTGGTAGTATTGCCAGAGGACCCAGAGGGCCTGGCCGTTGGCGTCGAACTGGTCTTTTTGGGTCTCGAAGCGTCCGTCGTCGCGCTGGCCTTGGAGATAGAAGTCGACGGCCTTGGCCGCGGCGTCCCCCAGCCCCGCTTCTTCCAGTTCCATGATCTGGTATCCGCCGTCGCGGATGTAGAAATGATCGTAAAACCCCTCCCCGCCCTGAAGCTCGCCGTGGTCGTTGGCGATGAGCTGGCAGACGTGGGCGGCCAAGAGCGACTCGGTGGCCTTTTGGCAGGGGACCTCGATCCGGGCGGCCGGGAGGATCAAGTCGTCCCAGTACCGCTTGGTCCGCTCCAACCACAGCGAGGGGTCCTCCCGGGCGAACGCCGCGGGATCGTCGACGGGCAGGAACGGGATCCGCGCGACGCCTTCTGCCGACTTGCCGGGGCCGAGCGGCCAGGCGAATTCCGTAGCCCCGGCGGACGGCCCGGTCCCGTCCAGCTTGACCTTGGCCTCGGCCGGCGCGTTGCCGGTGTTGGTGGCCTTCACCACGACCCAGTTGAGGAAGTTCTCGCCCTCGGTGGGCCAGTCGAACGCCTTCTGCCAGTCCTTGACGGTGGGCAAGGGCGTCGCCCAGAGCGTGAAGTCGTAGCGGACCGGGCCGTCCTCGGCGGTGATCAGGAGGATCGGCAGCCAGCCGTCCTGGAGCGTCTTGATCTGGCGGCGCGAAAGCGGCGCGAGATCCCGCCCGAACCGGATGCGGACCTCCGCTTCGTCGGCCACCAGCAGCTTGTTGTCGGGCGTGAGGCGGGTGCCGTGCTCATAATCCCTCAGGCCGATCACGTTCCAGGAATTGCGGAAATAGTCGAACGGCTCGTCCGCCCTCATCGGGCAGGCCGCAAGCAGGACGGCAAGCGCCGCGGTAACCGCAGCGCGACAGGCGGATCGGGGGCGCCATCTCATCGGTCGTGCTCCTTGGGTGAGTGGGGGCTTTCGGGAGCGAGTATAACCGAGCCGGAAGGGGGGTGCCACTTTCTCGCGGTCTCGTACGCGGCGGGCGTGCATTGCCCGAGAGAATTGTTACAATATGGGTTCGGGTTGGACGATGGTCACGTTTTGTCGATCGTCGAGAGAATAGCCGCTGGCTGATCGACGTAACCCGTTGGGAGGCAACGACATGACCATGTTTGTGGAGAGCTGGGTCCCCATCGTCTCTCTTGGCATTATCGCCGTGGCCATGCTGGGCACGATCCTCGTGTCCACCCGGCAGGCTTGGGCCCTGTGGGCGATGATCGGCGTGCTGGTCCTGGTGTTCGCCGGCGTGGCGCTGGAGCGTTTGGTGGTGACCGACGTGGAACGGGTGGAGACTGCGTTGGACGGCGTGGAAGACGCCCTGAAGGCCAACGACCTAACGCGTCTTCTGGAGGAGCACGTCTCCCCCGACGCGGTCAACACCCGACGCCGGGCGGTCAGCGCCATGGGGCTCGTGGAGATCACGTCGGCCGAGATCAGCAACCTTACCGTCAAGATCAATCGCCTTACCAGCCGGCCCACGGCCCGGGCCGAGTTCCTCGGGTCGGTCCGCTACGAGCCCCGCGACCCGGAAAGGATCCCGTACAAGTACTACTCGGCGAGGTTCATCGTCGAGCTGCGGTTGGAAGGGGATCGCTGGGTGGTCACCGATCACATCGAGTACCACTAGCGAGGCAGGGCCTCAGACCGAGGCGAGAGTCCAGTGGTCAGGGTTCAGGATTTGCGTGCATAGGTGGAACTCCAAGTCCTGAACCCCGAACCCTGAACCCCACAAACTTCACTCATTTGCTGCAAACGTCCGAAGCCAAGTGCGCTGGATCTGACGCTCACTGGCACGGCGCGGCTCCGATGCCGCCCTCAGCCGGCCGGCCCCCCGTCGAGTGTCTGCGGCGGAGCGTGCGGGGTCGCCTCGACCGGAGGAAGAGGCCCCGGGTGATACGGAGCGTAGGGCGGAGGGGACCAGTAATAGTAGGGCAATCGTCCCAGTCCGTACGGGTTACTCCAGGACCCGAACGGCGTGGTCCACGGCCCGCCGGGATTGCCCCAAGGGCCGTACGGCGTAGCGCCTTCTCGATACGGCCGCTGCCACTCGCCGTAGGGCCGGATCCGATCGCCGGCGCCCCACGTCTGGACGATGTGCGTGTGGTCGGCGCTTCCGCCGGCGCGGATCGTGCTCCGCTGGTGCCGGTAGGCGCTCTGGAGATAGGTCGCGTCGCCCCTGGCATACGGGGTCTTCTTCGGGGCGAACTGCGCCACCCGGTCGCCGGTGGCCGGGTCGTGGCTGAACGAGGAACGCAGAAAGATCCAACTGTCGCACTGGGCGCAACGGGCCGTGACCAGCCCGATCGCCGCGGCGGCGACCGCCAACGCAAGATGCCGTCTCATGGGGAGCCAACCTGGTGCTGAACTTGGTCCCGGTCCGCGGCCGCCTCGGTGAGGCGGCCTGCGCCCGAGAGTCTCGGGAAACCTGCGGTCCTTCCCAATCGGCTCCTTCAGGCCGCGCGAAGCGGCCCGTGCCGGGTCGTCCCCCATGAACCGACCCCGCCGACGTCTCTCCGTCCCACCTGCAATCCGCTCCTTGCCGCTAGCGACGCGCTCTTTCCCAACGCGTACTCATCACGCTCCGCGTGATGTGCACCGTCACGCGGAGCGTGACGGCTACAACGATGCGCGCACGGCGCGCGGAACCTACCGACTGCGCCTCTACTTGGGACGTGCCACTTGAAGCTCTCCCGTGTCCGGGTCGTAGACGTAAAGGTGCCCCGCGGGCAAGTCCGGCAGCTTGATCCTGTTGGGCTCGAGGATCTCGCGGACGAATTCCTCTTGGGTCTTGGGGAAGTACCCGTGCATGCCCTTGTAGAGGTTCAGCGCTTGAGGCACCTGGATCTTGTAGGCGGCCGCTTCCTGGGCCCGCCAGAAGGTCGCCAGCGGCGTGGTGATCATCCCCGGCTTGTAGTGGCCTTTGCGGCCCATGCCCACCTCGGCCTTCTCCCGGATCATGTTCTCCGTCGACGGCGCCTCGTAAGGCATCTCGACCTCGTTGCCCGGTAGCCCTGTCCGACTCTTGGGTGCCGGCCCCTGTGGCGAAGATGAAGTGGCCGACGCAGCAGGCGGGGCCGCTTGGGGTGCCGTCTTTTCGGCGGGGGGTGTCCGGGGCGATCGGCCACCGACCGGTGCGGCAAGATCGTCCGGATTGACCGCCACGCCCACCGCCTCCGGAGCGGCCGAGCGCCCTCGCGTCTTGCCCAGGTCGTAGTCGCCGCAGCCTGCCCATGCGGCAATCGCCAACAGTAGTGCCGCTTGTCTGAATCGCATCCCAGCTCCTCCTCCCATGTCGTTGCGGTGGAAGCTCACAACTCACGCATGGGCGCTCTCGGCCGGTCATCTCACCGCGCGGGTGGGCTCGGCATCGGTTGTCTCTCTCGGGCAGTGCTCACGGGCGGCCTTCGCGCCCCATGATTATCCGTCGGATCGTTGGGCGAGTCGACCTCGTCCAGGTGGAATTCCCATGGCTGCATCCGGTCCACGACCTCCTGCCGGGTCATGTCGTAGCCGAGCGGCGTCAGGGCCACGTGCCCCTCGGCCAGCACCGACAGGTCGGTCTCGCGCCCGCTGCCGGGCGGCGGCGGCTGACCGGTCAGCCAGTAGTACACCCTCCCAAATGGATCCGTTCGCTTCTCGTATTGTTCCCCATATTGCGAAACGTCCATCGGCACCACCCGCACTTGGTGCGTGCCGTCAAGCCCCGCGGTGGGGATATTCATGTTGTACAGTTGCGGCTCGGGTTCCTTTTTGTCCAGAACTTGCCGGATGATCGTCCGGGCCAGCCGGGCCGCCTTGTCGAACTGGGCGTGCTCGTCGAACTCCAAGGAGACGGCGACGCTGGTGATCCCGAAAAACGCACCCTCAATCGCCGCGGCCACCGTGCCCGAGTAGAGCACGTTGATCCCGGCGTTCAGCCCTCCGTTGATCCCGCTGACGACCAGATCGGGCCGTCGCGGGCAGAACTCCGTCACGCCGATCTTCACGCAGTCGGCCGGGCTCCCTTCCACGGCCCAACCCCAGTGCTCGTCGCCGTAGAAGACCTCCTTGACGATCAGCGGGGTCAGATACGTGATCGAGTGGCCCACGCCGCTCTGTTCGGTGGCCGGAGCCACCACGCACACTTCCCCCAATCCGCGGAGCTCCTGCTCAAGTGCCGCGAGGCCGGGGGCGTAGATTCCGTCGTCGTTGGTCAAAAGGATGAGCACGCTGGTTTGATCTTCCTGAGGGGCATCGGGTTCCGTCTGCCTCCGTGAGGGCCTTCTTCCACTATAACCACGACGTGCCCGACATTCAATCCGGCGAGACGTAAGCAGTTACAAGAAAAGGGCTTGCGACATTCCCGCTCCGACCTGCTGACCGCCCCACGGTTGTTCGCCGGTTTCGGTCAATCACCACCGGACCTGATCCGCCGTGACCGTCCAACGGAACGCAGGGCGGTCGCCGGAAAGGCGATTCGGCGAACTCGATATCTGCCGGCTGTGTGTTGTTGGCCGGGTTACTTGTAGCGGTAGATGACGTGGTAGCCGAAAGGTGTCTCGACGACGTCGGTGATCTGGCCGACTTCGCAGGCGAAGGCCGCCGCGTCGAACGCCGGATGCATCACGCCCTGGGGGAACTCTTCCAGATCGCCGCCGCGCGACGCGGAGGGGCAGTCACTATGCTCCCGGGCGAGGTCTTCAAACTTCTCGCCTGCCTGAACCCGCTTCAGGCACTCCTGGATAAGGGCGAGCGCCTCTTCCTTGGTACGGGTGATTTCCTCGCCTGCCCGCATCGAGCCCTTGTACTGCACGAGGATGTGCTTGGCGCTCGCCTTGGGGATGACTTCGACCTTTTGCCGGCGGATGACGTGATACCCGAAGGGTGACTCCACGATGTCGCTCACCTCTCCGATGGCGAGCTTCAAGGTGGCTTCGCTGAACGCGGGCACCATCTGGTCTGGCGGGAAATTGCCGAGATTGCCGCCGTCCACACTGCTGGGGCAGTCTGAGTGCTCCCTTGCCAACGCGCCGAAATCGGCGCCCTCCGCCTTGGCCTTCTTGGCGATCTCTTGCGCCAGGGCCAACGCCTCCTCCTTCGTGCGCGTGATCTCCGCGGTGGCTCCCTCGCTGCCGGTGTGCATGATCAGGATGTGGGCGGCGTTGAGCTCGCCCGGCTGCCCCTCGCCGATCGCCCCGGTCTCGGCCGAAGGATCGCCGGCCGATTGAGACGGCGGAGCCCCCGGCTTCACCGCCTGCTGTTGAGCCTCGCTGCCGGCGTCGCCGCCGCAACCGGAGGTGAGTGCGATCGCAGCGGCAACAAGAAGGGCCAACGCGAGTGTCTGGGGCTTGTTCATAGGGCGTCCTTTGTTCGAGTGTTCGAGAACTGTGAGCTCAGTCAGGTTTCCGCGGTGATTTGCGTTGGCCAACGGCCGTTGTGCGCGGCAAAATGTGGCAAAAAGGGAAGGCTGGGGGAAATGGGTGCCCTGAATAACCGTGGCGGCGCAGGCATCACGTCCATCGTATACCCCGCGGCCGGGCCAAGCAAGCTGTGCCGGGGCTTGGCTCTCCCCCTGCACCCCGTCCGCGCCTGTGGCCTGCCGGGACTTGAGAAGCCGGCGTCTGGTCGCCGCGGAAGCGGGCACTTATAATTGCCGGTTTTCACCCGGGGAGCGCGCGATGACTGGTGTGGCGGACGAGAAGGTCCTGGTGCTCGATTTCGGGTCGCAATACGGGCAGTTGATCGCCCGACGGGTGCGGGAGCAGCAGGTCTACTGCGAGATCGTGCGGCACGACATCCGGCCGGAGCGGATCGAGCAGTTGGCCCCCAAGGGGCTCATCCTTTCGGGGGGGCCGGCGAGCGTCTATGAGAGCGGGGCCCCGCGGTGCCACTCGAAGATTTTTCGATTGGGCATCCCGGTCCTGGGCATCTGCTACGGGATGCAGTTGGGCTGCGAGGCGTTGGGCGGCCGCGTGGAGAGCGCGCCGGCCCGGGAATACGGCCGGGCCCTTTGCCGGGTCGTCGCCCAGGACGTGCTCTTCGACGGCGTGCCCCAAGAGACCCAAGTCTGGATGAGCCACGGCGACCAGGTGTCGCAGGTCTCCGCGGATTTCGTCCCCCTGGCCCAAACGGAGACGTGCCCCTTCGCCGCCGTCAAGCACCGGCACGCCCCGTTCTACGGCCTCCAGTTCCACCCCGAAGTGACCCACACGCCCGAGGGCGCCACCATCCTGCGGAACTTCCTCACGGCCGTGTGCGGTTGCTCCGGGCGGTGGAAGCTGGGCGATTTCGCCCAGGAGACGATCCGGGGCATCCGCCAGCGCGTGGGCGACCGCCGGGTGATCTGCGGGCTTTCCGGCGGCGTGGATTCGGCGGTCACCGCGGCGTTGATCTCCCGGGCGATCGGCCCGCAGCTTTCGTGCATCCTGGTCGACAACGGCCTGCTGCGCAAGGGAGAGGCCGAGTCGGTCATCGAGGAGTTTTCCGATCATTTCCAGGCGGACCTCCACGTCGTCAAGGCGGAAGAGAAGTTCCTCGCCGCCCTGGCTGGCGTAGTCAACCCGCAAGACAAGCGCCGCAAGATCGGGCACGCGTTCATCGAGTGCTTCGCCGAGGAAGCCGCCAAGATCGAGGGGGCCCACTTCCTGGCTCAAGGCACGCTCTACCCGGACGTGATCGAGAGCGGCGGACTCGTCGACGGCCCGGCCGCCACGATCAAGCTGCACCACAACGTGGGCGGACTGCCCGAGGACCTCCAATTCGAGCTGATCGAGCCGCTTCGCGACCTGTTCAAAGACGAGGTCCGCAAGCTGGGCCTCGAGCTGGGCCTGCCGGAGGAGATCGTCTGGCGGCACCCGTTCCCCGGGCCGGGCCTGGCCGTCCGCTGCCTGGGCGAAGTCACCAAGGAGCGGCTCGACACCCTGCGCGAGGCCGACGCGATCGTGGTCGCGGAGATCCGGGGCGCGGGGCTCTATCGCGAGACGTCGCAGTCGTTCGCCGTGCTTCTGCCGGTGCAGAGCGTCGGCGTGATGGGCGACGCCCGCACGTACGAGGACGTGGTCGCGGTCCGCTCCATCAACACCGAGGACTTCATGACGGCCGACTGGAGCCATTTGCCCTACGAGCTGCTGGCCCGCATCTCCACCCGGATCATCAACGAGGTGCCCGGCGTCAACCGCGTGGTCTACGACGTCAGCTCCAAGCCGCCGGCGACGATCGAGTGGGAGTAGCGGCGAGGCGGGCCGAGCGGGGGCTGCACGCTGACAAAGGCGCGAAACGTAATCGGCAGGGAGGGACTCTCGGGAAGGCGACACGGGTGAGCAACTGCGTTCCGCCCGTTGAACGGAGCCACCCCGCCGGGGTACTTGACGCAGTCTTGGAGGCACCCCGACGTTTGGCCCGATTTTGTAAGTGTCCAGGTCTCTTCGCCCGGTGCTGGGGCGGCGCGGCCCCGTGAGAATCCGGCTGCGAGAACCGCGGTCGCGTGCTGACCGCGCGGGTCGAGTCGTTTCGGGCGCCCGGCTTCGCCGAGATGCCCTTCGCCCCCGGCTTTTCCCGGCCGTTGACTCCAATCGGCGCCGGGAATAGACTTCGCCAGCCCGTTATGGGCGGGAGATCTGCCTATCTGGTATTCTCCGCACGTGGGATCGGAGACTTGCGGCAAGGACGCGAACCCGCCGAGAACCGCGATTCAGGAGCACACGAACCATGGAGCGAATGATCTCGTTTGTTGCCGGTGTCACGTCCTGTTGCCTGGCGCTGGCCGCGCATGCCGCGGACCGACCGGCCGAAGCGAAGGCCGCCGAGCCGGAAGCGACTCCTGCGGCGGCCGCGCCGGCGGACTCGACTCATTACGAGCAGCTCAAGGAGCTCGAGTGGCTGATCGGCGAGTGGGTCGACGAGGGAGAGGACGCGACGATCACGACCGCCTGCCGGTGGACCACGAAGCGGAACTTCATGACTTGGTCGTTCAAGGTCGTCACCGCCGACGACCGCGAGCTCGAAGGGACCCAGGTGATCGGCTGGGACCCGGCGGACAAGCGGATTCGGTCGTGGTTGTTCGATTCCGAAGGCGGCTTCGGCGAGGGGCGGTGGTCGCGAGACGGCGACCGCTGGATCGTGAAGTCCTCGCAAGTCCTCAAGGACGGCGGGCGGGCCTCGTCGATCAACGTCATCACCTACGTCGACGACAACACGTTCACGTGGCAATCGACCGGACGCGAGGTGGACGGGGAGATGTTGCCCGACGTCCCCGAGGTCACGGTGGTGCGAAAGCAGTCGCAATAACCGAACAACAACGTGCGCAGGATCGAGGTGAAATCATGAAAAGCAAGGCGTTTTTTGTTCTGGCGATCGCGCTGACCGTTTCGCTGGCGGCGGGGGATTCGTTTGCCCAGCGCGGCGGAGGTCGTGGCGGCGGCGGTCGCGCCGGCGGCTCGCGCCCGTCGGGTGGGTCGATCAGTCGTGGCCCGTCGATGAGCCGGCCCTCCACGCGGCCCAGCACTCCGTCCAGGCCCAGCACCCGGCCCTCCACGCGCCCCAGCGCTCCCTCGGTCCCGGCGACCCGGCCCTCCACGCGGCCCGGCACCCCGTCCCGACCCAACACGCTGCCTTCCACGCGCCCCGTCACTCCGTCCATCCCGGCGACGCGTCCGGGCGGCGGCTTGCCTTCGCGGCCTTCGACGCTTCCGAGCCAGCGCCCGGGTACAGGCCAGCGGCCCTCGGCGGGCGATGTTCAGGACTTCCTGAACTTGCCCGGCCAGCGGCCTTCCACTCGACCCACCCCCGGCGTACGCCCCGGAGCAGATCGACCTAGCACGATGCCCGCCCCCGGCGCACGGCCCGGGATTGGGGATCGGCCGGGTCGGCCCGGCGGTCGGCCGAGCACGCGCCCGAGACCCGCTGATCGGCCCATCAACGTCAACCGGCCGCAGATCAATCAGCGGATCTCCAACCGATATGCGAGCGTCGCGACCCGGCCGTTCACGCCGGGCTGGTGGGGCAGGCACCCCGTCAACCTCCCCGCCCGGCCGTGGCACCTCTGGCACAGCCGTGGCTGGTACAGCCGACCCCACTACTGGTGGCGCTGGGCCACGGCGTCGGCGTTGACCGGATGGGCCGTTTGGGGCTGGACCACGCCGGCCTACTACGTCTACGGCACCGGCGGCAACGTCTACTACGAGAACAGCGTGGTGTACGTCGACGGCCAGCAGTACTGCACGGAGCAAGAGTACTACCAGCAGGCCGAGGACATCGCCGTCGGCGTGCCCGAGATCGACGAGGCACAGGCCCAGCAGGTCGAGTGGCTGCCGCTTGGCGTGTTCGCCTTGACCAAAGAGGGCATCAACGAGAGCAACTTCCTCCTTCAGCTTGCCGTCAGCAAGGAGGGCGTCATCGGCGGGACCCTGGTCAACGAGGAGACCGGCTCGGTGCGGCCGGTGGAAGGGATGGTCGACAAGGAGACCCAGCGCGCCGCCTGGAAGTTGATCGACGGCAAGAACGCCGAGGTCGTGATGGAGGCCGGGATCTACGGGCTGACCGAAGACGAGTGCACCGCCCTGGTCCACCACGGCCCGGACCAGACGCAAACGATCGTCATGGTCCGGCTCGACGAGCCCGACGACCCGGCGGCAGCGGCCCCGCCGGGCCAACCGGCCCCGTAGCCAAGACAAGCCCGGCGCGTGGTGGAGGCGTTTCGTCTGCGTTTTGCCGGGCAGGCGGGACGCCGCAGAGGTCGTTCCGTACCGACAAAGTCGCACAAGATACTTG
>DATKZH010000212.1:0-18086 GCA_035528065.1 Thermoguttaceae bacterium
CCGCTGCCGCCACTGGTCCCAAAGGACCTGATTCACTGGTCGAGCCATGACTGGGTAGCCTCCTGATACACGGTGGGAGAAAACAGAACTACCCACCAGGCTACCCCAGTCGTCAACAGTGCTTATGTCGGGCGCTTACGGAGAATCCGGAGCTTGCGGTCCCGGGAACGCAAACCAAGTATTCGATGATTGTCGTCAAACCCGACCCCGGCGCGAACTACAAGATTGTACAAGTCACTCCTGATCCACGTGTTGCCTACAAGATCATAGTTGTTGATCCCACCTCGGGGAAGGAACTGGCCGACCTGAGCCGCCAGCTCGGCAATGCGCTCCGGGAGAAGATCGAGAAGGAACAGAAGGGGTCCAAGGAATAGGACTGCAGAACCAGAGCGTGCACGCTACGCGCGGGGGCCGCGCGCCCGTGACGCTCGCCGTTCTGCCGGTGAAGAGAAGTAGAAATGAGTTACGATCTGTACTTCTGGAAACAATCATCTGAATGTACTCACTCACCTGAGGATGTTGTGGAGGCACTAAACGACAAGAATACCGTCCCAGGTATTCTGCCCATTTCGATAAATGAGATTCTCGAAGAATTAAGAACTGAGTTTCCTGAAATCGCTGAAAACAGAACGACAGACCCAGCGGGCCCTGTTCAACTTATTTGGGACGCCCCAGATGGTAAGAGCGTCTTCTTGCTTGACTGGTCTGAATATCACCTATGCGTTGAAGGTCACGGGGTGGATGGTGAAATCTTCAATCGAATTATAGATGTGATGGCAAAATTTGAATGTCCATTGTATGACCCTCAAACGAATTCGCGGTATGAGGGATAAATGGCATAACAAACGTGTGCAAGGGACGCCTGCGGCGCCGCTGACACGAACCGTTACCCCACTGAAGCCGACTGTGTTGTGCTAAACCGATTTTGGAAAACACGAGTCCTACGAAGAGCCGTGTTCGCCACGGTAATTCTTGCCGCCATGCTGTCGACGGTGTGTTGGTACTTCGGCATCCACAGCGGTCGCGACTTCAAAGCGTACGTCGGTATGGCACTTGAATGCCACCCTGTGTGGCGGGACCTTGCACTTCATCGCATTTACGAAGGACAACCGGTTGACGATGTGATCAAGCAAACCAATCCGGTGCTTGTTGTGCGACACGGCCGGTTTGTCGAACTTGGATACCAAGAACCGCTTTCCTACACCGGGGTGCAGATCGTGGCGATGGAGGGCACGCTCGCCCGCGCATGCGCGGGGAGCTGCACTTGGGACTACACGTTCTTTGATGCCATGACTGATAGTGATGCCAAGGAAATGTCCGACTCAATCGACACGAATGAACGCACGGTTGTATACAATGGGGAGGTGGTTTCCCAGTAGAGCCGTCCCGACAATCGTGGCGTAACCATGCGATGCACGCGGAGCCGCCGACCGCGCGTTTACGAATGGAAGATCAACCGCGGCGGCCCGGTGATCGCGGACGTTATGCCTTCTTGTCCAAGTCCAAGAATCCTGGCAAGTCGACCCTCGTTGGAAATAGGATTGTCTGCAAAGATCGACCCGTAGAGAGGTGAAGACCATGGTCCACAAACGCAGTGTTGCCCGAACCATTATTGCCATTGCGGCGTTGTGCCTTTTGGGCGCGCCAAACGTTTCTTTGGCCGCCGACAAAGCTGAAGAGGGCTTCGTCAGCCTTTTCGATGGCAAGACCCTCGACGGCTGGCATCTTATGAACGGCGCGAAGTTCGTTGCGGAGGACGGCGTCATCAAGCACAATGACGGCCTCGGTTGGCTCCGTAGTGACAAAGAGTATGCCGATTTTATTCTTCGCCTGGAATTGCGTTTCATGAAACCCAAACAGGACGGCGGCGTCTTTCTGCGAGCCGTCAAGGAAGGCAAAGACTGGCCAGACCGGAAGTACGAGGTGCAGTGTGAGAACAGTCCCCGCATGGCGATGATCTTCGGCGCCAAACATGATCTCAATGTCGAATTGGCACAGAAGGCGATTAAGCCCGACGGCCAGTGGAACAAATATGAGATCAAGATTGTCGGATCAAGCATTGAAGTTCGCTTGAACGGCGAGTTGGTCGCCACCTCCAACTCCGCGGACACGCTGAAGCGGGGCTATCTCGGCCTGCAGGGCGAAAACGGATCTCACGAGTACCGCAATTTCCGGATCAAAGATCTCAGCAAGTAGCGTCGATCCGAACAGGGCTCTCGGATAGTGGCACAACAAATCGCTCAACCGGAGCGGCGGTTGCGTGCGTGTTCTGAGACTACCAGTCGATGACCGCCGCCCGGTTAGCTCAGACGTACTGCCCCGCTGTCGCGTAATCTCATACCTCTCTTCGGAATCGCAAGAATCCACCCCATTCCGACGCGTGCGTGGCCGGGGCATTCGGCCAAACTGTATCTCACGCGTGCAGCGCCTACACCCGAGGCAGAGCATGAAGCTCTGCACCGACTCAAGACACTCTTGTGAGCGGCGACGGGAAATGCTGGGGCCTTAATCGCTGCGCGCAGGGGGCCGCCGTTGCGTTTGCGGAACAGGTCCGACGCCAACGCGTTTTGGGCGCAATCGAATCGAACGATGACTTACGCTTCCGGCCAATCGACTCCGCAGACCTCATGCCCGCCTTGAAACGACGACGACCTCCGCGACGATGCCTCCACCCCGTTGCACTGCCTTGGCCGTCAGAAGCGGAACGACCAACCCACGCCCCCGCTATAGGGACGATAGTAGCCGTACGAATGGTACGGGGATCCATAACAGCCGTAGCCGTAGCTGCGTGGATACGCGGAGTAGTAACTCCGGTTCCACCCCGGGGAGTAATTATGGTAACCGCGGTAATGGCTGACGCGGGGGCCCTGCCAATAGCCATGGTGCCCGTAGTGACCATGGTGCCCCACCAACGCGACCTTGGCATGGCCCGAGTGGTACGGGCCGCCGGCATGGGCAACGCCGGTCGTCAGGGCCAATGCTGCCAGCACCGCTAGCGAAAATGCTATTCGCTTCATCAGCTTCCTCCTGCCCGGATGGTATGGGGGAAACCCAGGATTGCCCTCGACTGCGTGTCGACGCACCCGGGGCAGCCAACGAATTATACGGGGTCCCGGGGCAGGCGGTTTCTTGAGTCGTATCCCATCGGGCCGTGGAAGCGCCGCGTGACGTCGCGGTCCGCGCGGCGGGATTCGAGGGCGAGTCGCAAACAAGGGCAGGTCGAATTCGGGCGGAACGGACGACCCGATGCGAAAGGGCATCGCCCGCGCGGCGTCGGTTCACGGCCCTGCGGACGACGCACGCGGGCCGGATGAGGTCTTCTCCAAGCTGCGGTGTGCAGACCGGACACCTGGACAAGACGCGGGGCGGCAGTCGTCCTGCCGCCCCGAACGGGATTCCGGTGTCTTGTCCCTCTTGCGGCACCGAGCTCTCTGCTCCGGCCTCGCCATCGTCTTCCGCTCAGAAGCCGAACGAGAAGCTCCACCCGGGGCCACTGCCGTAGCCGCCGCCGCCACTCGGGGAGTAGTAGTACTGATACCCGTAAGGGGCAGGGGCGACCACCGTGGTGCGACCAGGCACCGTGCGGTAGTAGTACTTGTACGGGTAAACGCCGTACCCATGACCATGGCCGTAACCATAACCATGGCCGTAGCCAAAATACCCGTGGTGTCCGACCAGCACGGTCGGCGCGGGGGAGGCATTCTGATTCGACGTCTCCTCAGCGACCGCCAGACCGGCCGCCGCCAAACCGACTACGGCCACCACCGCCAAAGCCAACGCGACACGTTTCATCATTCTCTCCTTGTCCATCGCGAGAGGAAGGGGAACGGGATCTCGAACTCCTATCGCCTATATGGCCAGCCGCGCGCCGTTCCCGACCGGTTCGGATGGCATATCCCCTGCCCGGGAAACGGAGAGAATCGTAAACCGATGCAGAATGGACGCTTACAGAATCCGGCCCAACTGGCCGGCCCGGGCCCAAGCGACTGGATGCGCGCAAAAAGAAAGGGGCGGCAGTCGGCCTGCCGCCCCGAACGATCCGTCCGTCTCTTCTCTGTCGAACCTTGGTGAGATCTCTGTTCCGGTCCCGCCACGCTCCTAGAAGCCGATCGAGAAGCCAAACCCGTTGCCATAGTACTGGAACCCGCCGTACGGGTTGTACGGGTAGCAGGATCGATACGGGTAGACCGGCGGGTAGGCCGGGTACCGATAGACCGCGGGCGGCCGCACATACACCGAAGGGCCGCGGTGGTAGTAGTGGGACGGCGGCGCCTGGCGGTAGCCGTGCTGATAGCTACTGTACCCTTGGCCATGCTGATAGCTACTGTGCCCTTGGCCATGCTGATAGCTACTAGGCCCCCGGCCACGGGACCCTTGGTGCCCGGAGTGCCCATGATGTTGGACCAGCGTAATCGACGCCTGGCCCCCCCGGTGCGACGACTCCTCGGCGACCGCCAGATCGGCCGCCAGGGCGACCGCGGCGACCACCGCCAAAGCCAATGCTACACGTCTCATCGATTTCTCCTTGTCATGCCTTGAGAGAGGGAAACGGGATCTGGGCCTTATATCGCGATATGGCGAACCGCGCCAATGCCGGGTAACCCTGGTAGCAGACCGCGTGCCAAGGAACCGGGGATGGTCACAAACTCTTGTTAGGTAAACGTTTACGATTTTCTTTCTCTCCAGGAGCCGTGCAGCAGCAAAGGGGTATGTCGTCGAAATGATGACAGTTGTGTATCCGGAGGGATACACGTTCTGCGACAGGGTCTCGCAAGGTCGCCCGACCGACACGCCCCGGCAGTCCTGCGGATCCGAGCGCGGGCGCGACGCGGGAGGCACCGGCGACTGCTTGCAGACCGGAGGCGATTCTGGCATAACGCCCTCAGGCATCGGCGAGCCGGTCTGCCTGCATCCACCATCAAGGAAATAGTCCCCCCCAAGGTGTCGGCATCAGGATGCGCGACGGGTCGTTGATCGATCAGGAAGTACACGAAGCGGCGCTTCGGCGCCACTCCGCCCGAAAGGTGAGAACCATGCAACAACTGAAAATCTTCAAGGGGGTGGAAAACGATCTGACCACGCTGGAGGCGGAGGTCAACGCCTGGATGCGCGAGAGCGGGGCCGCGGTCGTAAGCATCACGGGCAATATCGCCCCGCAGACCGTCACTCCGGAGTCGAAGACAACCGGGGCAGGCCGCAGCTACTACCCGGCCTCCGACGTGATCCTCATCGTGCTGTACGAAACCGCAGGCGCGTGAAGCGGCCAGCTCGGGCAGAGGTCGGTCGGGGAACGTCGGTTGTCGTCGACGGTCCCTTACGACTGCTTCAGCTTGGCCACCTGGGCCTCGGCCTCGGCGATCTGCTTCTCCAAGGCCTCCGCCTCGCCCGGATCGTCCGCCTGCTTCCTGGCCCCGGCCAACTGTTGGCGGAGCTTCTGGATCCGCTGGTGGAGGGCCTGGGTCTTCTTCTTAATCTTCTTGTCCATGATCGATGGTCCGCAGGACTGGTGAAACCACCCATGCTCAGGCCGACGTACCGTCGGCCGCCGAACACGACAGCCGTCAAACCGCAACGATGGCCCGTCCCAATAAGACTGCAACATCGGTTGCAGCAACCTATAAGCTATCAGCAATCAGTGGTCAGCGGGAAGACCCGTGAGAAACGCCGTTCCCAGGAGCTGAAACCTGATGGCTGAAAGCTGCTCGCCAAGTAGGATGTTGCAGGTTTTTCCGAATGAGCCGTACGGCGCTCAATCCTCCGTCACTCCCTCCTTCAGCAACCGGTCGACCAACGCCAGGGCGTCGTCTCTGGTTTCAATTTCGGCGTCCAACTGCGCGTCGCGCACGCGATTCAACAGGACCCCGTAGTTGGGCCCCGGGGGAACTCCGTGTCGAATCAGGTCGTCGCCGGTCAGAAGCGGCGGGGGATTGAGCGCCTCGTCCGGCTCGGCCAGCTTGGCTCGGCACCAGGCGATCTCGCTCGTGTCGCCGGAGCCGGCCAGCGCGACGGCCTCGGCCAGTGCCAACAGGTCCTCGATCCCTTCGGCGATCAGAATCCTCTGCACGCGTGACCACGGCGTCGACCGGGCGCGATCCAACGCGGCGTGATGCCCGACCAGCCAGCCTACCCGATCCGTCTCCTGGTTTGAAAGGCGCCACCGTTTGCCCAGTTGCCCCGCCCGGGCGGCATCGACCACGGGATGCAGCAAGGCCGCCAAGGCCAAAGGGAAGCCCGGCTCTTCGAGCCGATCCAAGACGGTCAGCGTGTGGTCGAGACGCCGGCGACCGGTCTCGTCAGCCGGGACGATCTCCGGCAGGATCACCGCGGCCAGGCCGGTGTCCAGCAGCAGGCGAACCGCCGTGCACCGGGTGGGCGTAACGAGGATCTGGCGCATCTCCATGGCGATCCGCTCCGGGCTGACGACCGTGATCTGGTCGGCCATCTCGCGGATCGCGGCAAGCGTGTCCGCTTCGAGCGGGAACCGAAACCTGGCCGAAAAGCGGATCGCCCGGAGCATGCGGAGCTTGTCCTCGCCGAACCGCTCGTGCGCGTCGCCGATCGCCCGGAGCACTCGCCTCCGGAGATCCTCCTGCCCGTCCACGAAGTCGATCACCCGCTCCTCGATCGGGTCGTAGAAGAGGCCGTTGATCGTGAAGTCGCGACGGGAGGCGTCTTCCCGGGCGGAGCTGAAGCTGACGCTATCCGGGTGTCGACCGTCGGTGTAGGCGGCGTCGCGTCGGAAGGTGGCCACTTCGATCTGGCCGGCGTCCTCGGGCCCGAGGACGGTGATCACGCCGAACGCGGCCCCGATGGCCAGGGTCCGCCGCTTGCCGAACAGCTCGCGGATCTCGGGCGGGGTGGCGTCGGTGGCCACGTCGTAGTCCTTGGGCGTCTGGCCGAGCAGTCGATCGCGGACACACCCCCCGGCCCAGTAGGCCTGGAACCCGGCGTCACGCAATCGGCGCACTACCTGGACGGCGAATCGGCGTTGTTTTTCAGGGACGAGGTTGGGCATGGCGGTCCTGAATCAACAAGCGGAGTCAATGGCGCATCGTTCCCACGCTTCATACGCATCGTTCCCATGCTTTGCGTGGGAACGCACTCCTCGGACGCTTCGCGTCCGCCAGGCGCAACGGTCCGTGAGACGATCGCTTTCCGCGACGTCTGGACGCGAAGCGTCCCATCGGTGCGTTACGACGCAAAGCGTCGTAACGATGCCGGTTCAGTTGGCCGGTCGTCTGTACGATTATCCGGCTCCCTGCACTACGGTTCGACACACGCAGCAAGGCTTCGGTTCACAAGGTCCATAACGCGCCCTCGGGCCGCGTCGTCCCAGGCGAAGTGGTGCTCCGCCGCGAGGCGGAGGAAATGGAGCACCAGATCGCCGGGCGGCTCGCCGAGAATGCGCTCGATCGCCAGGGCGTAGAGGAGCATTTGCATCTCGTACCCGGCGGCGACCGCGCCGATGGTCGAGGCGGTCACCCGGTTCGTCTTGTAGTCGAGCACCACCCAGCGGCTGGCCGCGTCTTGATACAGGCAGTCGATGTAGCCCTGCAAGTAGCGGGGCTCCGGCTCCCGGGTGCCGGGCGGCCAGGCCAGAAGGAACTCCAATTCGCGATGGACCCGGCGCGAAGCGGCCAGCTCCGCCGCCCGGGGCGACTTGAGGAACCGGAGGACCATCTCGATCGGCTCCGCCAGTCCCTCGCCCTCCTCGACGTCCGGGAGGTGCCTTGGGGCAAGGCGGCGGACCAACGGGGCCGCGTCGTCCGGGCGGCCGAGGTCGATCTCCGCCAGGACGTCGTGGACCAGCGTGCCCAGGCCGAGCGGGTCGAGGCGCGGCCCGATCGCAAGAGCCTCCTCCGTTTCCCCCAGATCGGCCGGCTCGGAGACGGCCCGGTGCGCGTGGAGCTCGCCGGTCAGCCGGGAGAACGAGTACTGGCGCCGGGCCCCGCGGTCCACGGCGACCGGGCCCAACAGCTCGGGCACACGGCCCGAGCCCTGCTCGGCCATCTGAACCGCCCGCTCCGCCAGCTTGCTCAGGCTGCGTTGCGCCCTCCCGCGAGACGGCTTCCCGGAAAGCGGCGGCTCGCTCAGGGTCACCCGGACCTTCGGCTCCGGATAACCGGCGGGCAGGGCCGCGCGGAGCCGGCCGGTGGACGGATCGAACCGCCGCGCAAGAAGCTGCGTCCACGGCCCGCGGGCGGAGCCGATCTCGGGGACGCCGCCGGAGAGGATCAGGTAGTCGGCCGCGCGGGTCGTCGCCACATAGAGCAAACGTATCATCTCGGCCCGGTCTTCCTCGCGCTCCATCGCCGCGTGCAGCCGGAAGCCGCTCGGCCCGGAACTCTTGACCATCGGCCCCAATGGGGGTGTAAACGCGACCGACGCCGAGGACGCCCGCGCCGCCCGATCCAGGTCCGGCACGACCACCACCGGGAACTCCAGCCCCTTCGATTGGTGGATCGTCATCAGCCGCACCACGTCGCTGGCCTCGGGATGCGTGGCGGCCAAGGGCTCGTCGGGCTGCCGGGCCACGAACTCCGCGAGCCGCGTGATGAAGTCGGAGAGCGAGAAGATGCCGGAGCGGTCGAAGCTGCGCGCCTGGTCCACCAGCTTCCGCAGGTTGGCCAGCTTCCGCTCGCCGAGGAACTCGGCCAACAGCACCGCGTCGTAGCCGGTCCGCGCAAGGGCCTCGTCCACCAGCTCGGCAATCGGCACGCGGTCCTTCATCGCGCGGAGATCGGCGAGCGTGTCTCGGGCGAACTCGACGCGGCGGCGCTGGGCATCGCCCAGCTCGTCGGGCGGCGTCTCGGCGAACAATCCGCCCGACAGACCGCCCGGCTGCTGGGCCAGCCAGAACAGCGTCTCGTCTTCCAGGGCGAAGATCGGGCTCCGCAGCACGCCGACCAGGCTCACCTCGTCGCACCGGCCGGCCAGCGACCGCAGCAGGTTCAACAGGTCGTAGATCTCCTGCTGGGCGTAGAAGGCGTGACCGCCGACGAGGTAGTAAGGGATGGCGTAGCGCTGGAGCGCTTCCTCGTAGTGCTGCACGTCGGAGAGGGCCCGAAACAGCAGGGCGACGTCGCCCGGCCGCACCGCCCGCGTGCCCGGCTCGCCTCGCTCGGCCGCCTCCTCGTCCCAGACGATCGGGTCGCCCCGATCGAGCATGGCCCGGAGCCGCCGGGCGATCCAGTCGGCCTCGCGGCGCCGCAGGCGGGCGCTGCGGCCGGACCGCTCCTGGGGCGATTCCTCGGGTGCCCAGAGCAGCTCGATCGCCGGCTCCGGTCCCACCTGGGGGCGATTGGCCGCCAGCGGCTCGTAGTCGGAGTCCATGGCGTCCGAGAACAGGGCGTTGACGAAGTGGAGGATCGCCGGCTGGCTGCGGAAGTTCAGCGTCAGCGGAAGACGCCCCTCCGGCGGGATCTCCCCGCGAAGCGCGCGGAAAACGTGCGGGTCGGCCCCGCGGAAACGGTAGATCGACTGCTTGTAATCGCCCACGAAGAAGAGCTTGCCCCGCGTGAGCAGCGGGTCGCAGAGCGCCTTGACCAGCTCGACCTGCACGGGGTCGGTATCCTGGAACTCGTCGACCAGGAGGAGGCGAATCTGCGCGGCGAGCCGCCCGCGGAGCTCCCGGCTTTCCGGCGCGGTCAGAAGCCGCTTCGCGTGGATCAACAGATCGTTGAAGTCCATCGCGGCCAAATCGTGCTTTCGTGCCTCGTACGCCTCGTGAACCCCCTCGGCGACCGAAAGCAGGCGGAGCCCCGCTTCTGCGGCGGGGAGTGCCGCCGTCGCGTCGAACGCCACGTCGTTCTGCGCGCCCTTGATTTGCTCGCGGAGCTTCTTGGCGGCGTCGCGGAACTCCGCGTAGACCTCCTCGCTCGGCCACGCCTTCTTGCCGCCGGCGCCTTGGACCTTCGCGCTCTCGAAGATCGCGCCCAAGTCGCCCGCCGGATCCGTGCTCTCCGGCAGACGGGGAAGCCGCTCGAGCAGCACCGCGCATCGATCCCGCATCGTGGGATGATCGGGGCACTGCTCCCGGGCGATTCGGAGCAGGCTTTGGGCGGCGTCGGAGCGGGCGATCGCCTCCGACAGTCTGGGGCCGGCCAACTCGCGCGAGAAGGTCTCCCAGCGGCCGACCAGCTCGTCGGGCGTCACGTCGCGCCACTGAGGCCAATCAATCTGGTGCCTCATACCCAATAGCGCGGCCACCATCCCCCGGAGCGACTCCAGGCCGAACTCGAACACCAGGTCGATCACCGCCTCGTCTCGGGCGATCAGGCGATTGCGAAGCTCGTCGTCCACCAGCTCGTAGAGCAGCGTGTCGGCCTGGGCCTGCTCCAGCACGCGGAACCGCGGATCGAGCCCCGCCTCGACCGCGTGCGCGCGCAAGAGCGTGCCGCAGAACGAGTGGATCGTGCTGATTCGGGCCGAGTCGAGCTCGCGGATCAGGTCGAGCCAGTAGTCGACCTCTGCGTCGGGCGCTTCCAGCACGCGCCGGCGGCAGGCGGCGCGGATCCGATCGCGCATTTCCCGGGCGGCCCGCTCGGTGAACGTGATGGCGACCAGCCCGGCCAACCGCGGGTGGGCATCGCCGTCGGAGAGTGCTTCACCCTCGTGCGAGACCATCTCCGCCGGGCCGGCCTGGGGGCCGTCCGGATCGAGCTGGGCCAGGAATCGCTCGGTGAGCACGAACGTCTTGCCGCACCCGGCGCCCGCCGATAGCGCGACGGAGACGCCCCGGGCGGTGACGGCCCGACGCTGCTGGTCGGTCAGCCCTCGTGCGACGTCGGTTGCCATGTCTTCTCCAACGAACGAACGTGGCCGATGCGGCAGGCGGTGCGAAACGGACAGAACCGCGTACACTGCTCGTCGGCGCTCGACACGCGAAACCGGGCCCCGCGAATCTCCTGGACGATCTCCGCCACCAGCCCCACCACGCGCCGGCGAAGCTCCTCCCACTCAGGCAGCGGATCGAGCCGGCCGCCCTGGCACGCGTACATCTGGAGCGTCTGGGCCGGCTTGAACCCGTCCTTCTGCAAGAACCAGTAGCCGGCCCGCCAAGGAACCGCTTGCTCGTCGGCCAGCAGAAGCTCCTGGGCCGCCATGGCGTAGAGCGGGAGCTGAAGGGCGGTTCCCGTGGTGAGCGCGTCGCGAGTGTACCGGGTCGACGCGCCGGTCTTATAGTCGAGCACGTTGAACACGGTCCGTCCGGCGACCGTGCCGGTGTCGATCCGGTCGATGCGGCCCGCGATGCGGATCACACCGTCTGCGGCGGGGAGCTCCAGGGCTCGGTCGGTGGAGAGCGGACCGGACCGCCTCGTCGAATGTCCGAACGAGACCTCGAACCACGCCGGCCGAAGGGGCACCTGGCAATCCTGCCACCGTTGGTCGTATTCCTGATGCTGCCGCCGGTAGTCGCCCGCCCAGCGGGTCCAGAGGCGAAGATCGACTTCGTGCAAGGCGGCGTCGAGCGGCGTGCCGGCCGGGCGCTGGGACAACCGCTTCCCTGTCTCCTCCAGCAAGCGCCGGTAGTCATCCTCCTCAAGCGCCGCCGGCGAGGTCGGTCCCCCGCCCAGCGCGTTCACCCGCTCGTGAAAGTCGGCCAGCCCGACGTGCGCGAGTCGCCCACGCGCCCGGTAGTCGACGGCCAGGTCCAAATCCTCAAGCGGCTCGATCCCAAGCACCCGCTCCAGGAAAAACTGATAGGGACACGAGGCATACTGCTCCAGCTCGGTGGCCGTGAAGGTCCATGCCGGCCCGAATCGGGTGGCCATCTCCCTCTGGGCGGCGCGACCGGCGAGCATCCCTTCGGCGGGCCCGAATCGCTCGCGGTCCTGTCGGGCCTCGACCATCCGAAGGCCCGCCAACACGCTCTCGGCCAGGCCGGGCCTTGGCTCGCGGCGCACCAGACCGGCCAACAGCGAGACATTGCCCTCAAGCCCCGTGGACACCGCCTTGACGCGGAACTCCGTCGCCGCCAGCAAGGGCTCGTCGTCCTGGGGGATCGGACTCAAGTCGCGCACTTCCACGCGCCGAATCCGCCCCAACCCGCACGCCTGGTCAACCTCCTCGAGATAGGGGCTCGCCGAAAGCGGCTGGGCCGCCTCGTCCATCGCGGGATAGCTGAACGAGAGTCGCCGCGACGCCCGCGTCATCACCTCGTAGAAGAGGAGCATCTCCTCGGAGTTCCGCTCGTTCCGCGCCGAGAGCGGCAATCCCTGGTCGATCAGCCGGCGCCGTTCCGCCTCGCCGTAGAGCCGATCGTGGCGGTCCGGAGGCGGGAACGATCGCTCGGCGAGCCCGGCGAAGAACAGATAGGGGATGCGAAGCGCCCGGGCGCTCGCCGCCGAGAGGATGCGCACGCGGCCCGACTCGTCGAGCCGCTCGCGGACCTCCACGCTCTGGAGCGTGTCGACCAGCGCGGCCAGGGCCTCCGACCGATCGAGCTCGGGGGGCGTCCGGCCGATCGAGCGGGCAAGGTTGTCGCCCGTGCGCAGGGCGCCTTGGAGCGTGTCCCAGGCAACGGCATCGGGGACGGTCGTGCTGCCGGGTTTCCGCCGGCCGGCGCGCGGGCCATCGTCACCCGACGGCTCGTCCTGTTCGATCGCGCGGAGCAGTCCCGTCGTGTCGGCCAGCTTGCGCCACGCGTCGGCCCACTGGCCCAACGTCGCCCGCTCCGGCAATGCGTCGAACGCCCGTTTGAGTCGCGCAAGAAGCGCCCGCGCGAGTCGGGCGTTGCGGCTTCGCTCCTCGGCCACGGGGTGCTGCGGTTCGTTCGTCCCCGTCGACCGGTCGGTCTCGCGTTTCAGTTGCCCGAGCAGTTCCGCTCGACCCCGGGGGATCTGAAGACGGCGGATCGCCCGCTCTGCCGCCACGACGGCAAGGCCGTCGTGCCATTCGTGCCATTCGGGCTGGAAGTAGTGGTTCGACAAGACGGCCAGCAGGCCGCGGAACGGCCAGTCTTCCACATCGAGGCGGACAAGCCCCACCAGGGCGGCCAGGGCCGTGGATCGATCGAGCCCTTGACCCGACTCCAAGCCGAAGGGGATCCGCAGCTTGCCGAACACCTCCCGGACCAGACCCTCCACGTCGCCCAGCGATCGGAACACGACGGCGACGTCGCCGGGACGCACCGGCCGGCCGCCTGTCTCTTCCGTGCCCGTGGTCAGCATCCGCTTGATCTCTGAGGCGATCCGCTCGATTTCGCCCAACTGCCGGGAGGCCGCCAGGATCTTCACGCCCTCGGTGTCCGGAGCGGGAAGCAACCGGCGCGGGTTGGCGAACAGATGGGCTTCCAGGTGGGCCATGGCCGGCCAATCCGACCTCACCGGCCGGGCGACTTCGTCCACAATCAGCTTGGGATGCCGCCGGCGAAGCTCCTCCAGCGTCCGCACCGGCTTGTCGAACAGGCCCTCGCGCCGCGGTTCCGCTGAGAGCGGCAGCGTGATCGCAAGCTCCGTAACCCACCGCCCGAGGATCTGGAGGATCTCGTGCTGCGGCGGGGTGAAGTCGGTGAAGCCGTCGGCCACCACCAAGCGCAACCGCTCGAAGGGGCCTCGCCGCCCTTCTCGCAATAGCCTTCGGGCGGACCAGAATCGGCCCTCGGCGTCATAGAGGTGATGCTCGTTGAGGATCTGCTGATACGCGTCGTAGAGGGCCAGGAGCTCGGCATCTTTCGCCGTCATCCCCCGCGACCGGCAGGCCTCACGAAACCGATCGGGCCAGATGTCCAATCGCTTCAGCTCGCTGATCAGCTCGCAGATCAGGTCCACCAGGCCGCCGGTGCGGGCGATGGGCAGGAAGTGCCGGACCCGGCCCGCCCGGAGCTCTTCATCCACCAAAAGACGGATCAGTTGCCGCTTTGCCAAGCGGCTGAGCGGTCGGACCGGCTCGGCGGATGCCTTCAGGACGGCCTCGGCGAATTGATCGAAGGTCATGACGGCCGGGCTGAGACATCCCTCGGGCATGCCGTCCATGAGACGGTCGCGCGTGGCCGCCGCCGCCCGCCAGGTGGGCGACAGCCACAGCGTCGATTGCGGCACCCGTTCGGCCAGAGCCTTGCGGTAGCGGGCCAACATCCGGGCGGTCTTGCCGCTGCGTGCCGGACCGATGATCGCGATGACGCGTGCCATCATTGGGGGGGAGGATTTGATGGATGCTGGTTGCAGTGGATGGTGTGGGGAGATGCAAAATCGGCCCCATGCCACGCCAGCACGGCTTTGACACTACTCGCGTGGGGGGAGCAAGGTCGACCGTACCCCTTGTTTTTGGGGCCCGCGCGCCGCATTCTGGCGGGTCTGGAGGAATTGTCAAGCGATCGACGGCGCGCAGGACCGCTGCCCGGACCGCTCAAAGTCAGCGTGTTTTCCCTATCCGCCCTGAGGGGTAGTCACAAGGTATTCGGTGCGGCCGCGACGCGGGCACGGAAATCGCTCCCGGTTCGAGGATTCTCCACCAAATAAGTGTTTGACACGCTCAAGGCGGCGAAGCTAGAATCAAGGCTAATCTGGGTAGACTAGGCTTCGTGTCGCGCCCCATGATGGCGCGCCGGCGTGAAAGCCTGGGCCCCTGACCCCCCAGACATCCGTCGTGAGGCAGCGTGTGCGTAGCGGGGTTCTCCGCAGACAATTCCTTGTCCTTCCACTAATAGCAGGAGGTACGTCATGACTATGCCTGATCGCAGGCGAGGCCGCGGCTTTACCCTCGTCGAGCTCCTGGTGGTGATCGCCATTATCGCCATTCTAATCGCGTTGTTGTTGCCGGCGCTTCAGCGAGCGCGCGAAGCGGCCCGCCGGTCGGCGTGCACCAACAAGATCAAGCAGATCGGCATCGCGTTCCACAACTTTCACGACCGGTACCGCAAGTTGCCGCCGTCGTGTCACGTGAGAAAGGACCCGCTCACCGGACTCATCGACCGCTCCGACCCTATTTGGACGCGATTGCGCGGTTGGAGCTGGATCACGGACATCCTGCCCGACCTGGAACAGGAGCCCTTGTGGAACACGCTGGAGACGACCAGCGGCGTCCCCATGATGCCGCATCCCAACCCACCGGTGTCGGGCATCAACGTGGACCCCCACGCGGTGGCACGCAGTACCGTGCTCAACGAGTTCATCTGCCCGAGCTATCGCGGCCAACGCTACGTCGATCCCACCCTGGCCACGCTCGAGAAGGAGGCGATCACCAACTACAAGGTCATGTCCGCCACGCACATCGAGAGCCTCCTTCAGGCGTACCCGGGCCCATGGAGAATTACAGGCACCTTGGCCCCCCGGTACGACGAAACCCTCCCCCACCCCGATGGTGCGTGCTACCCGGGGTCAAAGCTCAAATTCAAGGATTTTGCGGGTGACGGCACCGCGCACACGATCCTGGTCACGGAGACGATCGAGCCGCATGCCGCTCGCTGGTACTTGGGCCAGGAGACCATGTTGGTCGCCCTGCCGCCGTTCGACATTCTCGGGGACCGATTCGACTTCGTGCTGATGACCCAATACTGGGCCCCGTGGGACTTCACTCCGGGGCTGTTCGACGAGGAAAGCACGGTTCCCAGGACGTATCGTACGTACCTCAACTGGGACTACAAGCCCGGGGCCTGGTACGAAGACGAAGATCTGGCCGAGGATTACGTGATCCGCTACGGCGCGAGCAGCGCTCACATGAACGTGACGAACCACCTGTTCCTCGACGCGAGCGTGCACAGCTTGGACAACACGATCGACACCGCGCTGTACATGTTCCTCGTCACTCGGGATGCCGGCGATCCGACCGCGGGCTTCGATCCGGGCGGCTAGGCCTGAAGGCATTGCCGGCCCCGGTTGTGTGACTTCCGGTCGGTTTCGGTTGCCCGGCGCAGGCACCAAACACGGCTGCCGCCCCCCGCTGGAGGGGGTCGGCAGCTTCTTGCCTTCCCACATCAGCGTGCCCAATTGGCTCCACCGCCACACGCCCGGCTTGGGATTGGCCGAAAAATAGCTTCCCGACTTCCGTAGCAGGCACACGCCGTGTGGGCTGCTCAAAACGGCGGTCAATCACTCGCCACATTGTGTCCCGTTTGTGTTCCATCCCCGTACGCCGAAGGCGTTCAACAACACAGCCCAGGGTTGCGAAGCAACCCTGGGTCCCGGTTCCGACGTCGCCCATCAACCCCGAAGGGGTTGCACAGCGCCCGCTCGAGGGTTGCGCGGGGTGCAACCCCGTTGGGGTTGGGGGGACTCGGTGCCCGCCAACCCAGGGTAGCTTCGCAACCCTGGGCTGTGTTGTGAAACCGCTTCGCGGTTAGGGGAACAGAAATGGCCCACGCTTCCCGCGGATTCACGGCCGTGCTTTCCGTACGTTCTTAGCAGCCCACACGGCGTGTGGGCTGCTACTTCGGCGGGCGGCGTGGTGTCGCCGGTTCCTTGCGGCAGCCTCCCGGTTCGCCTACACTGCATCGGAACGTCCCCAACCGCGGCTGCCGAGCTCGACTATTGATCTCGGCATTGATCGCGGAACGTCAATCGAGTGCCAAGCCCAGGGGTTGCAACCCCTGGGCTTTGAAGGTGTTGCGCTGTCAAAGCAGGACTTCATAGCGCGCAGTGCCGGCCGGCGACCGCTTGCTCATGCCCTTGAAGGAGCCTCCCCTGATGAAACGAGCCTCGGTTGTCGCAGCAGTGCTTGGCGGATTGTCTGCATGTGTCGCCCTCAGCCAGGACGGGGCTGGGCGGGATGGCCCGGCAACGTCCCACGAGTACCAGGCCCTCAAGTGCCCCGCGGCCCCTTCCCGGGGAACCTGGGCGATCCTCGATTTCGACGGCGCCCGGCGCAAGGTCGATCCCTACCTTTCTTCGCTGGCTGGAGGGGAGCTCGGCACCGGTCGGATCGTCTCGCCGGCGTTCTCCGTGTCGGTCGACACGATCACGCTGACCATCTGCGGGCACGACGGCCAGGGCGGCGGCCAGGAAAAGAATCTCGTCGCCCTGGTCGATGCCCAGACCGGCGACACGCTCCAGAAGACGATGGCCCCCTGCGCCGATCCCATGCAGGAGCGGTCTTGGGACGTGGCCCCGCTCCGCGGACGCAAGGTCCGCATCGAGGTTCATGACGGAATCGCCGCGGGCGGATACGCGTGGATCGGCGTCGGCCGGATCGATGCCGGGCCGCCGCTTCAGGTCGATTTCCGCGAGGGCCTGCCGGAGGACTGGGAGGTCGTCGCCCGGCCGGAGGAAGACCGCATCGCGCTGGTCCCCGGGGGCATCCCGTTCCGCCGTCGCGCGGCCGTGTATAGCCTGATTCCGCGTCAAGGCGATTGCGAGATTCCGTGCGGCTTTCAAGCGGAGCGGCTCTTCTTCCTCGGCTGCACGGCCCAACGCGGCAAGCCGCTGGAGACCTACGGGTCGATCGAGATCGTCTACCGCGAAGGGCCGATCGAGCGGTATCCCTTGATCCTCGGGTATACGCTCGACGTGGAGCTGAAGCTTTCGAGCAAGTCGAAGGCGATGTATCTGCACCCATCGGGCGACGTGTTCCAGCACTACCTGGTGGTCGGTCCCCGTTCGGAGGTGATCGAGAAGATCGTCCTCCGGCGGGACCCGAAGCACGACGTCCTCCCGCGGATCACGGCCGTCACCTGCCAGACGCCGGCCTCCGGCGACAACCTGGCGCCGCTGCCCGACGGCAAGCCCGGCGCCGACGAGGCGGCATGGATCGAGTCGCACACGATCACGGCGAAGTCGCCGAACATGGACGCGGTCGCGGCCGAAATCCGTCGGGCCCACAAGATGTAGGCTCGCCGGAGCCACCCGCTCCCACGCCGCGGAGGGCCGATTGCCGGCAAGCCAAACCCGGGCGCCGGCCAAACCGCCGCAAACGAGTGCGAGAACCCCGCGTACAACTGCCGGGATGAGCGAGAAGTCTCGCTTTCTTGCGAGGATTGTGCCCGGGACTCCTTCGCCTCTACGCCTCGTCCCAGTTGCCCTCGAGGATCACGTCGTCCTCGTAGGCGGGATCGACGTCCTTGTCGTCGACGAAGTCCTCGGACGTCGTCGCGGTCAGCGTGTAGAAGTCGTCGACGTAGATCGCCCGCTGGGCGTTGGAAAGCTTCGCCT
>DATKZH010000213.1:0-28028 GCA_035528065.1 Thermoguttaceae bacterium
CGCTCCGCGTTTGGCACCGCCGCGAGCAGATGCCGGCCGAAAAGTGGCGACGTGCGGCCGATCGCGCCCGGAGGGCCGTGTCGCAGCGGTCGCAGCGGGCGCGGCGTGCGCCGCAACGGAGCGAAGCGCAGAACATCGCCGAGCGGTTCCGTGACCACGGCCCGTATTACTTCACCTTCCTCGAGGCGCCGAGGGTGGCCGCGGTGGTTCGGGCACTTCTGCTCCTACTTGCTTCTGCCACGCCTTGAGCTTCTCGTGCAACTCGGCGGCGCGCTCGGGCATCCGCTCGGCCAGGTTGTGCTCTTCGCTTTCGTCGTCCGCGAGGTTGTAGAGTTCCAGCTCGCCGGTGTCGAACAGCTCGATCAGCTTCCAGTCGCCGTGGCGGATCACGCCGGAGGAGCGGCCGCCGAGGAAGTGGGGCTTTGCGAGGGGGTAGTGCCAGTAGAGCGCGTCGCGGGGTAGCTTGGCGCTCGGGTCCTCGAGCACGGGGAGGATCGAGACGCCGTCGAGCTTCTGGCGCGGGTCGGGGGCCTGGCCGGCGGCGTCGAGCAGCGTGGGGTAGAAGTCGAGGCACCAGACGGGCGTGCTTGAGACCGTGCCGGGCGGCACGACCCCCGGCCAGCGGACGACGAGCGGCTCGCGGATGCCGCCTTCGTAGAGCGTCGACTTGCCGGCCCGCAAGGGGGCGTTCGACGTGACGCGGTCCTCGCCGCCGTTATCGGAGGTGAAGATCACGAGCGTACGGTCGTCGAGGCCCAGCCCGGCGAGCTTGTCGAGGATCATGCCGACGCCGTCGTCGATGGACTCAAGCTGGGCCGCCAGGTGGGGGTTGTTCTTCTTCGCCCTGGGGCCTTTGCCGGCGCCGGGCTTGGCCTCGTACTTGGCCACCAGATCGGGCTTTCCGACCAAGCCAGTGTGCACGGCGTAATGACTCACGTAGAGGAAGAAGGGCCTGGCCCGGTGCCGCTCGATGAAGTCGACCGCCTCCAGGTTCATGCGGTCGACCAGGTACTCGTTGGGGAGCCGGGCGGTGACGTCCGGGTTGAAGTGGTAGGGGTGGAAGTAGCTGCCGCCGGCGATGCCTCGCTTTTCGGAGACGATCACTTCGTCGAAGCCGTGCTCGGACGGCGGCACCTCGACGGCCCCGTGGTGGGCGTAGCCGGTCAGGTGCCATTTGCCGATGATGCCCGTGGCGTACCCGGCCCGCTTGAGCATCTCGGCAAGCGTGACGTGCTCGGTCGCCAGGTGCTTGGGGTCGTCGGGCCGGAGGTAGTCGGTGATGCCGACCCGGGCGGGGTACTGGCCGGAGATCAAGGCGACCCGATACGGCGAGCAGACGGGGGCCGCCGCGTAGGCGTGCGAGAACCGCATGCCTTGGCGGGCCAACCCATCGAGGCGGGGCGTCTCGTTGAAGCGGTTTCCGTAGCAGCCCAGCTCGGCCCAGCCCAGGTCGTCGGCAAGTATGAGAATGACGTTCGGTGGACGGTGCGAATCGGGATCAGGTCCCTTTGCCCAGGCATTGAGTGAGAAGAGCCAGACGGCGGCGAGGAGGGTCGGCGTGGTGATTGCGCACGGCAGACGTCGGGCGGTGCGGTTCGGCGTTCGATATCCGAGAGCGAACATGGTTGCGATCTCCTCAGGGTTCACGGGCCATCCGCGGCGCCGGGCGAAGACCATCGTTGGGTGGTGATCAGGACTTCGTTGTCCGGCCAGCTCTTCTGGTCTGCCAGGTACTTGCTGAAACGCCGGTAGAGGAGCCGGGCCACGACGGTGAGTTTCGCTTCGGGGGCCTCGAAGAGAAACCGCACGCGGTCCACCTGGTCCGGCATCAGTCGGGTGTCGTATTGGACGCGGGTCGCCTTCCAGTAGGGTGCCGGCAACTGGCCGTCGGCCGGACTGCCCGATGAGCCGATGCTGCCCCCGCGACGAAGAATCACCCCCGCAACCAAGTCCAAACAGCGCAGCAGAGGCCGCCGAGGAACGTCGGTCAGCCGGCGGGCCGAACCGCCTACCCGACTCCCGGCGAGTGGTAGTCGAGATTGCTCAGGTAGTCGAGGACCTCGCGTGCGTCGTGCCAGACCTCGCGCATGAACTGCTCGCGGAGGAACTTCAGCAAGACGCTCTTCTGGTCCTTGGTGAGCCGGCCCGGACCGTCGATCCGGGAAAGGATCTTGTGGTCGTCCTGCTCGAGGGTCGTCAGGGCCCAGCGCCCAGCGAGCTGATAGCAGTGGATGCCCTGGAGGCGGAGCCCGTCGTCGGTCATGGCCATGACGAGCTCGATCAGCGTGTAGTCGCCCTGGGAAGGGAGCTGGTCGGGATTCCGGCTGACCTTGACGAACCCGGCGTTGGTTTTGAGCATCCACCCTTGCCCGTTGCCTTCCCACATGGCAAACAGGTGCGCCTTGTCGCAGATCAGGTAGCGATTGAGGCGGGTGAGGCGTTCCGGCCGTTCGGGCTTGGGGATTACGTGGTCGAGCGCGGCGTGCACGTGCTGGTCGGGGGCGACGTCGTCGAGGCCGGCCCAGTCGTCGGCGTCGACTTCGGCGGAAGCGGCCGCATCGTCGGCCAGCGGGGCCGCGTCGGGGATCTGCAGCGTGGCCCCGCACTTGGGACATTTCCTCGTCTGACCGGCCAGCTCGTCCTTGGCGTTGAGGCTGGCCTCGCAGCTCGGGCACGTGAGACGAATCATGCGTCTACCTCCCCGGCGTCCCCGAAAGGCGAGGACTGACCGACAATGTGAAGCGTAGAAGCGAACCCCCTCCTATTAGGCATGATAACGAGTCGTGGGAAGGTGGTCAAGCAATGGGAGTAAGGAGACGGGGTCGCCGTTCTGGAGAGCCGGCGCGACCGGAACCGGGCAGGGGCGTTTCCGAGAATTCGCCGACGGTCACGGATTTTGGGGTGGGTGGACGAATCGGGTCAGCCCCCACCGGCCTTGTGCCGGTGGGAGGGGGTTTGGGAACTAGCCGCCGTAGTCGTCAAACCCTCTTCCGCCGGCACAAGGCCGGCGGGGACGGCTCGATGAAGACCGGTAGTCCTTGTTTCGCCCGCTCCTTGCTTGTCCCCGAGACCGCGAACGTGAGAGCGCCGCGTCGACCCCCTTGCACCGGCGAGTCGATCACGGTACCTATGTCGACTATCGTGCGTGTTGGCCGGCAGCACCCATGAGCCGACGCTAGCCCGCTTTGCCAACGAGCAGACCATGTTCAAGTTCCTCCACGCCGCCGACATTCACCTGGACAGCCCGCTCAAGGGGCTGGAGCACTACGACGAGGCCCCGGTCGAGGAGATCCGGCGGGCGACGCGTCGGGCGCTGGAGAACCTGGTGCAATTGGCGATCGACGAACAGGTCGGCTTTGTCCTCCTGGCCGGCGACCTCTACGACGGCGACTGGAACGATTTCAAGACGGGCCTGTTCTTCGTGGCCCAGATGGCCAGACTTCGCGATGCCGCGATTCCCGTCTACCTGATCGCCGGCAACCACGACGCCGCCAGCAAGATTACCAAGGCCCTGCGCCTGCCGGAGAACGTGCGGATGCTGTGGCACAACGAGCCGGAAACCGTCCGGCTGGACGAGCTCGACGTGGCGATCCACGGGCAAAGCTACGCCAAGGCAGCGACCACCGACGACCTCTCGGCAGCCTACCCGGCGCCCGTGCCGGGCGCGTTCAACATCGGGCTCTTGCACACCTGCGCGACGGGCCGGGAGGGCCACGACCGGTACGCGCCATGCACCGTGGAAGGGCTGCGGGCGAAAGAGTACCAGTACTGGGCTCTTGGCCACGTCCACAAGCGGGAAGTGCTCTGCGAGGACCCGCCGATCCTGTTCCCGGGCAACCTCCAGGGGCGTCACGTGCGCGAGTCCGGGCCCAAAGGCTGCACGCTGGTCAGCGTCGCCGACGAGCACCACGTCCAGGTCGAGCCCCGATCGGTCGACGTGTTCCGCTGGGAGACCTGCCGCGTCGACTCCTCCCGGGCCGAAACCGGCGATGACCTGCTCGATCAGTTGCGAGAGCGACTGGACAAGCTCGTCGACCAGGCCGACGGGCGCCCGTTGGCGGTTCGCGTGGAGGTCGTCGGCTCGTCCCGAGTCCACCAGACTGTGGCTTCGGAGCCGCTCCGCTGGGAGAACGAGATCCGGGCCCTGGGGCAGGACATCGGAGACGGAAACGTCTGGATCGAGAAGGTCCGGTTGCGGACTTCGCCCCCGGTGGATATCGAGGCCGCTCAATCGATCGACGGTCCGATTGGCGAGTTGCTCCGTCTAGTCAAGGAGTCCCGGTCCGATCCCGAACTGCTGGCATGGCTCGGCGACCAGTTGGCTCCCTTGAAGGACAAGCTGCCCAGGGATCTCAAGGAAGGCCCGGACGCGATCGGCCTGGACAGTGCCGAGAACTTGCGTGAAACGCTCGACCACGTGGAGCAGATGCTCATTCGGCGGCTTCTGGCCGGGGAGAGCGAGTCGTGAAGATCTTCACGCTTAACTTGCGCGCATTCGGCCCGTTCACTGATGTCGAGATCGATCTTTCCGAGGGGAGCGAAGGTCTGCACCTGGTCTATGGTCCGAATGAGGCGGGCAAGACCTGCGCGCTTCGGGCCCTCGAGCAGTTGCTGTTCGGTATTCCGGCCAACTCGCCGGACAACTTCGTTCATCCCTATCCCAAGCTCCGGATTGGGGCCAAGCTGCTCGGACGCGACGGCCGCCAGTTGGAGTTCTTCCGCCGCAAAGGGACCAAGAGGACGCTGCTGGGCCCCGACGACCAGACTCCGCTTGATGAGGCTGTGCTTCAGCGTTTTCTGGGCGGGCTGGATCGTGGCACGTTTGCGACGATGTTTGGCATCGGCCACGAGCGGCTTCGGGAGGGCGGCCGCGAGATGGCCCGGGGCGGCGGACAGCTCGGCCAAAGCCTGTTCGGCGCCGGGGCCGGGATCGCCAACCTGCGGGCCGTCCAGGAAGGACTCAACCGCGAAAGTGATCAGCTGTTCAAGCCGGGTGGCAAGGTGCCGGCAATCAACAAGTGTCTCGCCCAGCTAGCAGAGGCCCGCAAGGCCATCCGCAACGCGGAGCTTCGCCCGGCTCGGAGGCTCGAACGCGAGAACGCGCTTGCGGAAGCCAACCGGCGCCTGGCCGAAGTGGAATCACGACTGATTGATCTGTCGCGGTGCAAGAGCCGGTGCGAGAGGATCCGCGACGCGCTACCCCTGGTGGGCCGCCGCAAGGAGATCCTCCGCCAACAGGCCGACCTGGGGGACGTGCCCATTCTGCCCGACGATTTCGCCGAACAGCGCCGCGGGGCCGATGCGACCCTGCGCGCGGCACGCATGGCGGACGAGACCGCCCGGGAGGCGATTGGGCAGATCGACGCGCAAATCGAATCGATCGTAGTCCCGGACGCGCTTTTGGCCCAAGCCGAGGTGATCGAGGAGGTCCATCAGAAGCTGGGTAGTTACCGCAAGGCCCAGACCGACCGACCCATCCTGCTGGCCCAGCGGCAACAGTTGGAGTCCGACGCCCGGCACGTCCTCCAAGAGCTCGACCCGAAGCTGAGCATCGAGTTCGCCGACCGGCTCCGCTTGACCAGCCCGCAGAAGGTGGAGATTCAGAATCTCGGCAATCGGTGCGAGGCGCTGGCCAACGAGCTGCGCCAGGCTCAGCAGCACATCGAAGACTCTCGAAGCGACCTGGCGGAGGTGGAGCGGGCGATCGCCGAGTTGCCACTGGCTCGCGACCCGGCCGCCTTGAAAGACGCCGTTCGTCGCACGCAACCTCACGGCGATTCGGAGCAACACTTGGCGGGCGCCCGGATCGACTTGACCCGGCTCGAAGAGCAGGCGGCGGCCGATCTGGAGAAGCTGCCGCTCTGGTCCGGCCCGTTGGACCAGTTGGAGAGGCTCGCCGTCCCCAGCGCCGAGACGGTCGATCGTTCCGAGGACCAGTTGGCCGAGTGCGACCAGCAGCTTGCGCTTCTGCGGCGCAACCAACGGGGGGCCGAGGACCGTCGCGCCGAATGCGAGCGCCGGCTCGATCAGCTCGAGCGCGAAGGCGACGTGCCCACCGAGAAAGAGCTTGTCGAGGCCCGACGCGTCCGCGACTTGGGCTGGCAGCTCGTCCTGGAAGCGTGGCGACACGGCGAGCCGAACGCCGACGGACTTCGGGAGTTCCTCGATCACTTCCCCGCGGAGACCGACCTGGCCGCGGCGTATCAGCAGGCCGTGCAGACGGCCGACCAGTTGGCCGACCGGCTCCGTCGCGAGGCGAGCCGCGTGGCCCAACTCGCCCAGCTCCAGGCGTCTCGCCAGACGACCCAGCGGGAGTTGGACGAGCTGGCCGGGCAGCGAAACGCGGCGGAAGAGGACCGGCGCCGGGCAGAGCACGCCTGGAACGAATGCTGGCAACCCCTCGGCGTCACGCCGCGATCGCCTCGCGAGATGAGGACCTGGCTCGAGAGGCAGCGGGCGTTGGCTTCCCAAGCCGAGGCGATCCGGAACGCGAGGGCGAACGTCCGCGTGCTCGAAGCGCGGATCGAGCGGTGCCGCCGTGAGCTGGGCGGGCGGCTCGGGGAGCTCGACGTGCCGACGGACTCGGCGAGCGAGAGCCTGAGCGCGCTTCTGGGGCGATGCCAAGCCGTGGTCGACCAGCTCGACGAACTGGCAAATCGTCGCGAACGCCTGACGGCCGATCGGGCAAAATTGCACAAGAGCGTGGCCGACGCCGAGGCGGTCAGAAAACGGGCCCAACGGGAAATGGAGCAATGGCGGGATCAGTGGGCTACCGCGATTGAGCGGCTCAGCCTTCCACCCGATACGACCCCCGCGGCGGCCAATGAGGTGCTGGCTCGAATCAACGATCTGTTCGCCTGCCTGAAACACGCCGAGGGATTGTCCTTGCGGATCGAGGGGATCGACCGCGACGCCGAGCAGTTTCAGGGCGAAGTCCGGGCGCTGGTCGATGAGGTGGCCCCGGACCTTGCATCGCTGCCCGTGGATCGCCAGGCTCGGGAAGTCTACGCCCGGTGGCAGAAGGCAGTCAGGGATGACGAGAAGCTCGGGCAACTTCGCCGCCAACGGACAGACCGCCTCAAGGAGCGCGACCACGCGCGACGAACGATCGACGAGCAGATCGCCCTGCTGGATGCCATGTGCCAGGAGGCCGGCGTCCCGCGCCACGAAGACCTGAGCGAGGCGATCCAACGCTCCGACCAGAAGCGACGACTGCTGGAGGAGTTGAAGGACCGGGAAGGACGACTTCTTGAGCTAGCCGGCGGCGCCGCGATCGAGGATTTCGCCGCGGAAGTCGAGCTAGTCGATGCTGACGAGGTGCCTGGCCGGTTGAAGGAGTTGTGCGAAGCGATCGAGGTGCTGGAGGCTGAGAAAGGGGACCTTCGGGAGATCCGAGGCCGTGAGCAGAACGTCCTGGAAACGATGGACACCAGCACCGCCGCCGCGGACGCCAACGAGCACAAAGAAGACCTGTTGGCGCAAATCGAGTCCGACGCCCGGCAGTACGCCCGGCTGCGGCTCGCCTCCGTCGTCCTCAGTGAAGCGATGGAACGGTATCGGAAGAAGCACGAGGACCCGATCCTCCGCCGGGCCAGTGAGCTGTTCCACCGCCTCACGCTGGGTTCGTTCGAGTCGCTGCGGACCGACGTGGACGACCAGGGGAGAGACGTGCTGGCGGGCACCCGGCCTGGGGAAACGGCGCCCGTTCATTTGGACGGGATGAGCGAAGGAACCTGCGATCAGCTCTACCTGGCCTTGCGACTGGCCAGTCTGGAGAGCCATCTCGATGGCAACGAGCCGATCCCGTTCGTGGTGGACGATGTCTTGATCAGCTTCGACGACGATCGAGCAACCGCCGCGCTCGGTGTCTTGGCGGAGCTTTCCCAGAGGACCCAGATTGTCTTCTTTACCCATCACCTGCACCTAGTCCGGCTGGCCGAGGAAAACCTGGATCGGGCCGTGCTGTTCGTGCACCGGCTGCCCGGGCGAGAGCCGGCAGGGCTGTCCGGCTGACAAGGTCCGACGGGCGCATCGGGGCCCTCGCAGGTGACTGGGACGCTTGCGGGGGCACTGCGTCGCCGGCGAGGGCGGCTTTTTTTGTGTGCATGGTCCGTCACGTCTCCCTGTCGCACCTTCCAACGCGATACTGTGGCTTGGCAAGAACCTGCTGGCGCGTGGGGTTCCGCAGTACGGCTTGTCAAGGACTTAGGTACGAAAAGGCACTCGGTTGGGACGCCGCCGAGTGGGCAACGAAAGTCCCCGCTGCAAACTGTGGAAACAACCGAACAACATGGTCCGTTGGTTCGTCCATAGGAAAGACGGACCCGATAGCGCTGACAGGTGCGTCCGCTTCGGTAATCGCAGGATCTCGCCCGAAGATCACCGAGATCGCGGACCACGGAACGGACGAAAAACGCCCAATTGTGGAACGAACTGTCACCGGAGTCACGTGTCTTGATTTTCAGGGTCCGCTGGCCGCGTCTCACGGCACGGTGGTTCCGATTCCCGCAGCGGGCAGGATGCCTCCCTTCGAGCAGGACGCTCGCATAGGTCTTGTCCGAGTTGTCCGCGTCCGGACATAGAAGATAGGAGGCCGAGATCATGATTCGACAATCGCTGGCAGATCAGTACCGGCTGTTGGCAGGCAAATTCGCCGAGGAGGGATTGGCCGTCGAGGCACTAGGCTGCCTGACTGCTGCGGTGCAACTGGATCGATCTGCCGGGCGGGAGGAGGTTCGGCGGTTGCTTGCGTCGATGGCGGACCTTGATTTCGACCGCCAGCCGGACCGGTCGTCGCCGAAGCTGGCCCGCCTGTTGCGTCGCAAGCAGAAGCTGGATGAGCAGGTGGCCCGGGAGCGGCGGATCAGCCAGTCGATCGACACGCCCGATCCCGCGCCGCCGCTGCCCCGTTCCGGCGAGTCGATTCCGGACGATTTGGCCCGGCGCCTGGTTCGACTCGAGGTGCGGCTGAGCGGGATCGACGGTGCGCGCTATGAGCGAGCCCACCGAAGAGTGAAGATCCTTCTGGACGAGTGTTGCCCGGACGGGCCTCCGGCACTCGAACCGTCCGAGGGCACGCCCGAGATCGAGTCCGTCTTCTCCGGATTCGGAGACGCGCTCTCCGTGGAGCACGAGCTGCACAATCTGGCCAACGATTTCTACCAGTTGGAGCGGTACGACGAAGCGATCTGGTGCTACGATTTGGCCCTGGAGATCAACGGGGAGTTGCTGGAGACCTATTTCAACCGCGGGCTCGCCCACACGCGAAAACGAGAGTACGACCGGGCCGAAGGGGATCTGTCGAAGGTGATCGAGATGAACCCCAAGCTGGGCGAGGCGTGGTACACGCGGGGGCTCATCCGGCAGTACCAGGAGGAGTACGACGACGCGATCGCCGACTTCGAGAAAGCGGACGAGCTGGGATACGACAAGGCCCAAACACAGCTCCTGGTTGCCCGGCAAAAGCGGGACGAGTCGGGCACGCGCCGCAAGGGCAACGATTCCGACGAGGGGGAGGGCCGGATCCGCGACTTCTCGCCCTACCTGACCAAGCCGGCCTGCACCTTGGCCGACGTCGGCGGGCATGGGCAGGTCAAGCGGCGGCTGCGGACGATCGTCGCCTATCTCAAGGGCGATCCGATCCTGGACGAGTGGGGCGCCGAGCTACCCCGTGGTGTCCTTTTATGCGGGCGTCCGGGCATCGGCAAGACGCACCTGGCCCGATGCCTGGCCGGCGAGGCCCAGTGCTCGTTCTACGCCCCGCCCACCAGCGTGTTCGAGGACATGTGGGCGGGGAACATGCAGAAGAACCTGCGTCGGCTGTGGGAACAGGCAAGCGAGCACGAGAGGGCGATCATCTTCCTCGACGAGTTCGACAGCCTCGGCTCCCGCCGCACCAGCGCCAAAGCCCCCGATGCCTGGTACAATCGCATGGTGGGGTGCATCCTGGAGTTGATGGACAATCTCGCCCGGCGCAGCCAGCGGCTCGTGGTCATCGCCGCCACCAACCGCAAGGAGAACATCGACGCGGCTTTCCTCCGGCCCGGGCGATTCACCTATGTGATCGAAGTCGACTCCCCCACGGCGTACGAGCTGGCCGAGATCTGGCTGATCCACCTGGACGCCGCTACGTCGCGGGCCAAGCGGGTCGATTTCCTCACCGATCCGCTGTTGGAAGCCGTTCTGGCCGACCGCCAGGAGTGGCTCCCGCAGGCGTTTCGCTCTTCCGACGTGGACCCGACCGGCATCGTTCGCCTGGCGAGGCTCTCGGAGCAAAAAGACCTCGTGGGCGACGACGTGCGCGAGGTCATCCGACGGACGATCGACGAGCGGGTGATGGCCGCGCTGGATTGCCGCCTCGACCTCGGCCCCATCGGCCCCGACGACCTCTATCGGCAACTGGAAGACTACGAGTCAGGCCTGCGCGAGGACGAGGGCGACGAGGACTGAGCGGCTGGTGACAGGGTGACAACGTGACAAGGTGACAGGGTCGCGCGCCGAAGGCTTCACCCCACCCGTGTTCGGCGCGGGTCTCCCGACCCCGCCGACGGCCCGACCGAAGGTCTCGCTACACAACGGCTGGCCCCGAAGGTGGCACGGTCAGGAGACGACCCGTCCCACAACAGGTGGGCGACTTTGTCACTTTGTGACCCCCTCACCCCGTCACCTTGTCACCCCTCACCTCTTCGCCGTCGGAGGAGCCAACCCCGCCAACGGGCCGATCGTCACGGTGGTGCCCTGCGAGAGGGGAAACTGGGCGAGGAGGCGCGAGACGTCGTCGCGCGTCACCGCGGTGACGGCGTCCAGCACGTCGCGCACGGAAACGTACTCCCGACGCACCACCCATTCCGCCCCCACCGCCGACAGCCGGTTCAGGGGACGCTCGGCGGAGAGCACGACCCGCGAACTCAACTTGCTCTTGGCCTGATCGAGCTCTTCCTCGCTGATCCCGTCAGACTCCGCTTGCCGGAGGAGGTCGAGGAGGCGTTGCAGGTTGTCGGCGGCTTGGTCCGGGTCGCAGCTCAGGTGAAGGACGTAGAGGCCGGCGTCATCGTACTCCATGTGGCCCAGGACGGCATGCTCGGCCAGCCCCGTGTCGACCAGCTCCCAATAGAGCCGGCTGCCGGTGTCATCGCCCAGCACCGTGGCCAACAGGGCGGCGGCGTAGCGATCCGCGTCGATCGCGCTGGGGCCGTCGGACATCCGCACCGCATACTGCTGGGAAGCCGTTTTCTTTTGGATCGCGATAAAATCGGCGTTGGAGTTCGCGGACGCCGCAGGGCGCCCGGCTTCGAGGGGCTCCCACGACGCGCAACGCCGGCTCGCGGTCGAGACCAACGCGTCGAAATCGATCCGCCCGGTGCCCACCAGCGCGATGTTGCCCGGGCTGTAGCGGCGTTCGAGGTACTCGCGCATCGCCTCGACGGTCAAGCCGGTGATGCTCTCTACCGTGCCGAGAATGCTGCGCGAGAGCGGATGTGAGCCGAAGTGAGCCGCCCGGCACTTCTCCTCCGCCCCGAACGGCGGGTGGTCCTCGTGCATGAAGATCTCTTCGAGGATCACCTGCTTCTCGGAATCGAAGTCGTCCGGGGGCAAGGTCGGGCGAAGGATGTCGGCCAGCAGTCCCACCGCCCGATCCTGGCACTCCGGCAGGACCGCCGCGTAGTAGACGGTCCCTTCTTCGGCCGTGAAGGCGTTGTAGTCCGCGCCCATCTCGTCGAACTCGCGGTTGACGTCGTCGGCCGTGCGCGTGGGCGTTCCCTTGAACGCCATGTGCTCGAGGAAATGGCTCACGCCGGCGATCGCGTCGGTCTCGTCGCGGGCGCCCGTCTTGACGAAGAAACCCAAAGCCGTCGAATAGGCCCGATCGTTGCACTCGGCGATGATCTCCAGGCCGTTCTCCAGCGTGTGCTCACGAAACTCCAATGGGCACCTCCAACTCGCGCGGACCGAGCGTCACCACGGTGAAGTCGCCGGGGGGATGCTCGGCCAGGTAGGCGTTGAAGCTCTTGCACGTCAAATCGTCGACCAGCCGACCGAGCTCGTCCACGGTGCGCACGCAACGCAAGTGATACCAGTCCCGGGCGATCGCCGCGCTCCGCGCGGAGCTCGACTCCTGCTGCATGATCAGGAGACTCTTGATGCGGGCCTTGAGCCGGTCGAGCTCGTGGGCTTCGACGCCGCGGGCCAGCCGGGTCAGCTCGGCGATCATTACGTCCAACGTCTCTTGGGCCCGGTCGGCGCTGGTGCCGGCGTAGCAGAACACTCCGGCCCGGTCGCGAAGGTAGTGGTACGAGGCGTAGACGCTGTAGCAGAGGCCGCGTCGCTCGCGCACTTCCGTGAACAGCCGGGCACTCATGCCGCCGCTGAGCACGCCCACGGCGCCCCACGCCTGGAAGTAGTCGGGATGACGGTAGGGCACGCTCTCGTAGGAGATGCCGATCTGCGTCTGGTTGGAATCGTAGGCCAGGTGATCGTGCCTGCGTGCCCACGGTTCCTCGCGGATCGGGGGCTCGGCGCCCGGCTCCCAATCACCGAACGACCTCTCCACCGTCTCCCGCAAACGAGCCCAGTCGAAACGTCCGGCGACGGCGAGCACCGCGCCGTTAGGACGAAAACCCTCAGCGAAGTGCTCGCGGACGTCGCCGATGGCAATCGTCTCCAACGCCTCGAGCTCACCCTGGGCGGGGCGGCCCCACGGTCGGGGGTAGTGGCGGCGGCGGAGCTCGATCATCACCTTCTGCGCCGGCTCGTCTTCCACGGCCCGCAGCTCTTGGAGCATCACCTGACGGCCGGCCTCCAACTGATCCCCCGGCAGGTGCGGGCGCCGAACCACGTCGGCGAAGACGGCCAGGGCGGTGGGCAGGTTGGCCGCCAGGGTCGCCCCGCGAAAGGCCGTGTGGGCCTCGCTGACCGAGTCGCTCCACTGGACCCCCAGGTTGTCCAAATCGCCAATGAAGCGGCGGCTGTCGCGTTCGCCCGCGCCCCGAAGCGCCATCTCGCAGGTGAAACTCGCCAATCCGCTGCGCTGGACCGGGTCGTAAACGCAACCGGCCGGCACCATCAGCGCAAACGCCGCGGATTCGAGCCATGACATCGGCTCGGCGACCAGCACCAGGCCGTTGGCTAGCGCGTGAGAAAAGGTCGTCTCAGCCACCTGCTCTCCTCTGGTTTGTTTGGGAAGTGGGGAGTCGGAAACAAGTAGGGGGTGGGGAGAAGGGAGTGGAGAGATGCGTCACTCGCTCTGACGCCCGTGGGTTCCTCTTGTCCCTTCGCGCTTCTGTCACCCTTCTCCCAACTCCCAACTCCTGACTCCCAACTCCTCACGAACACGCCACCTCAGCCGGCTTGAAGACCGTCTTGGTGGTCGTGAACCCGACCCGACGATAAAGCCGCACCGCTCCCAAGTTCTGCGCCGTCACCTCCAAGTGAACCCGGGTCACCCCTGTCCGCAAGAATCCCTCGAACGACCGATAAAGCAGACCGGTCCCGACACGGCGGTTGCGATGCGGCGCCGTGATCCCCAGGTTCTGCACCGACCCCATTCCGTGGCGGTCCCGAATCGCCTGGACCGTACCACACAGCTCGTGCTCTCGCGTCCGCACGCCGTCGCATACGACCAGCCAGGTGGCTTCCGGCAAGAACCCCTCTTTACGGGTGATCTCCTGGATCAAGCGCCGGCAACCCGCCAATTCCCCAAAGCAAGGGAACACGTTGACATCGATCTCGTCCCGAAAACTCGAGTACTGGGCCTCCGCGTGCGCATCCAAGAGGGAATCGTCCCACCCCACAAACCGATAGCCGCGCGGCAACGCAGGGGGCGACCAGTCGAGGCCGACCAAATCGATCTCCATCCGGTAGCGTTTGAAGTAGGTCAACCCCATCCGACCGGCCTCTCGACAAGACGAGCCCTGTTCCGTCGTGTTGGGGGGGGCCGGCAAACGCGGTCCGCCCCCGAATCGCGCTCCTGAGTAATGTACCGGCATACCCCTTTAGGGTCAACGGAACGCCGCCTCGCCGGGCCCAGCGGCTTGGCCAAAGGAGATCGGGAATCGGCGCCGACCGGTATGGGGCCTGAGATCCCTTTCTCACTCAACCCCTCTGGCTCCGCCAGGACGTCGGTTTTCGCACACTATCCCGGCCGGGTGATGAGCCCCCGCAGCACCCGCAGGTTGGTCACGTCCAGGTCGAGGCCGTTCTCCTTTACTTTCGGCGTTTCCAGGTACATGGGAATCTCGCGGAACCGGCGGTCGGCCAGCAGGCGTCGAAACGGCTCCAGGCCCATCTTGCCGCGTCCGATGTGGGCGTGGCGGTCGACGCGGGAGCCAAGCTCGCGGCGGCTGTCGTTCAAGTGGAACGCCTTGACTTGCTCAAGCCCCACCGTGGCGTCCAGGGCTCGCATCGTCGTCCTGTACTCCTTCTGCGACCCCATGGCATAGCCGGCCGCGAAGACGTGGCACGTGTCGAAGCAGATTCCCAGCCGGTCGGGGTCCTTCACGCGGTCGAGGATCGTGGCCAGGTGCTCGAAACGCCAGCCGAGCGAAGTCCCTTGGCCCGCCGTCGTCTCCAGGAGACACTTCGCCCGAATGCCCCGCGTCCGGCGGTGAATCTCATTCAGGGCCCGGACCACTCGGCGAAGCCCGCGAGCTTCGCTGCTGGTGGTGTAGGCCCCCGGGTGCGTCACCAGGTAGGGAATGCCGAGCGTCTCCGCCCGGTGCAGCTCGACGACGAAGGCATCGACCGACTTGCGCCAGATCGCCTTGTCCGGACTGGCCAGATTGATCAGGTAGGCGTCGTGGGCGGTCGGATGGGAGATGCCGAGCTCCGAAAGGGCGTGGCGAAACCGTTCGGCATCTTCCGGCGCAATCTCCTTGGCCCGCCACTGGTTGTTGTTCTTCGTGAAAAGCTGGACGCAGTCGCAGCCGCACGCGGCGGCCTTCTCCACCGCCCGGTGGTATCCGCCGGCTATCGACATGTGGGCCCCGAGAATCGCCATGGCCAGACCGTACCATTTGCCTTGGCCGGGCACCAGTCGCACCGCACTGCGACACCTCCGGGCAACCTGTCCGAGCCGCCACTCTCGTATGCTGGACAGCTACCGAGGCAGGGCCTCAGGCCGAGGCGAGCGTCCAGTGGTCAGGGTTCAGGGCCCGAAGTTCCACGTATACGCGCAAATCCTGAACCCTGACCCCTGAACCCCACAAACTTGACTCATTTGCAGCAGATGTCCGAAGACAAGTGCGCTAGTGGTCTGTCCAATTCGAGTTTACGGGTGCCACGGGCATCTTGCCCGTGCTCTCGTAGCTGCACTGGCGAGACGCCAGTGGCACCCGACCGGCAAAGTCAATCTGGACAGACCACTAGGGCCCCGCCGCCAAGTTCACAGACCGAGTTCCCCTGGCCTTGAGAGTCGCCCGGCGTCAGCTCGACATGCACGGTGTCCCGTCGTTCGGGGGAGGGCGCCCATTCCTCTTGCCAAATCCACCCCAATTCGCTGAACAATGCAATTGCACGGCAGACTTGCCGTTTCGGGGCCGATTCCCGGCGCGCCGCTTGCATTTTTCCTACCCAGCGTTCTACAATGGAAGCTGATAGGTTCCCTTGGCATTTCGCCAATTCCTTTGGGGGCTCGCGATGGGGCCGCTTTTCTGGATCCTGCTCGTGGTCACCGTCTGCCTTCTGGTGGGGGCCGCCCTGATCTGGCAGCCGCTGTTGGCAGCGCGGCGGAAGGCACGATTCGCGGAGGCCTGCCGCGACTTCCACCACCAGCGGGAGCGATTGGAGGCCAAGTTCGTGCAACTCGGTGCGGCGGGGCGCAAGGCCGAGGGCCCGCGGTGGTCGGACTGCTTCTTCGATGACGACGTGGCCTACGCCCGAAGTCGTTCCACCGGCGAGCTTTCGGCATTTGTGGCCGTGACGATCGAGATGGACGAGTTCGATCGGCGGTCTTCGGGGGCGCCCGATGCGGTGGGGAACCTGCGGTCCGCCACGGCGGTATTTCGCTTCGACGGCAACCATTGGGAGACCGATGGTCGGGCGATCTTCAACCTGACCCCCACCGAGGCGATCCACTTCTATCAACGCGATCTGGAGATGATCGGCCAAGAGGTGGCCCACCGGCCGTAGCCCGGCTTGGCACAGGCGGCCCAAGCTGGGCGCCGCGAGCAGTGTCCAGTAGCCGTGCCATCAGACGGTAGAGCGCTCAGGCCATTTGTTGCCTTATCCTGGAAGCCTTCCGCGGACGCCGCTCAATCCGCCTTCAGAAGCTTTCGCAGGACGGTCTGAAGAATCCCGCCGTTGAGGTAGTACTCCAGCTCGACCGGCGTGTCGATGCGGACCTTGGCTCGGAACTCGCGAACCTCGCCGCCGGCGGTCGTCGCCCGCACCGTCAACTCGTCCCCGGGGGCCAAGCTGTCGTCGAACGGAACGTCGAGCGTTTCCTCCCCGGTCAGCCCCAGCGACTGCCAGGTGGTCCCCTTGGGGAACTCCAAGGGCAGCACCCCCATGCCCACCAGATTGCTCCGGTGGATCCGCTCGAAGCCGGAGGCGATGATGGCCCGAACGCCCAACTGCTCGGTGCCCTTGGCCGCCCAGTCGCGGCTGCTGCCCGTCCCATATTCCGCGCCGGCGAGGACCACCAGCGGGACGCCCTCCTCCCGGTACTGCTCGGCCGCCTCGAACACGGTCATTTGCCGGCCATCGGGCAGGTGCCGGGTGATGCCCCCCTCCGTACCGGGGGCCAAGAGGTTACGGATGCGGATGTTGGCGAAGGTCCCCCGGGTCATCACGCGGTCGTTCCCCCGCCGGGAACCGTAGCTGTTGAAGTCGACGGGCGTCACCCCGCATTCTTGGAGATACCGGCCGGCCGGGCTTTCCGGGGCAATCGTGCCCGCAGGCGAGATATGGTCGGTGGTGACCGAATCGCCCAACGCGGCCAGCACGCGGGCCCCGCGGATCGGCTCGATCGGCCCCGGTTCCGCGGCCAGATCCACCAGGAACGGGGGCTCTTGGATGTACGTGCTCTCCCCCCAATCGTACAGCTCACTTGCGCTGACCGGCAGCTCGTTCCACTGCTCGTTGGCCTCGAACACGCCCGTGTACCGGCGGCGGAACATCTCCGGCCGGACCGCCTCGGCGACCGCCGCCTCCACCTCTTCGCGGCTCGGCCAGATGTCTTTCAAGTAGACCGGCTGGCCGTCGGGCGCGGCCCCGATCGGCTCCGTGGCCAGATCCGTGTCCACGGTGCCGGCTAGGGCGTAAGCCACAACCAGCGGCGGACTGGCCAGGTAGCTGGCCTTGACCAAGAGATTGATCCGGCCTTCGAAGTTGCGGTTGCCGCTCAAGACGGATGCCGCGACCAGGTCGGCTTCGGCGATTGCCTTGGCTACCGGCTCCGGCAGCGGCCCGCTGTTGCCGATACAGGTCGTGCAGCCGTAGCCCACCGTATTGAAGCCCAGGGCGTCCAGATCCTTGTCCAGCCCAAGTCTCTCCAGGTAGTCGGTCACCACGCGGGAGCCCGGGGCCAGGCTCGTCTTCACGTGCGGCTTGACGCGGAGGCCCTTTTCGACCGCCTTCCGGGCCAAGAGCCCGGCGGCAAGCATCACGCTCGGATTGCTCGTGTTGGTGCAACTGGTGATCGCCGCGATCACCACGGCCCCATGCCCGATCTCGGCGGTGCTGTCCTCCTGAGCTACCTCGGCAGTACGCCCGATCTCTTCGTCGGCCATCGCGAAACCGCGCTCACCGATCGGCGTCCGAAGCGATTGTCGGAACGACTCCTTCATCGCGCCCAGCGGCACGCGGTCCTCCGGGCGCTTGGGTCCGGCCAGGCTCGGCTCGACGGACGCGAGATCGAGCGAGAGCACCTTGGTGTAGCTCGGCGTGGGCGAGTCCGCGGTGCGGAACAACCCCTGCTCCTTGGTGTACCGCTCGACCAACTCGACTTCCGCATCGGTTCGTCCGGTGAAGCGGAGGTAGGCGAGGGACCGGTCGTCTAGGGGGAAAAACCCCATTGTGGCGCCGTACTCGGGTGCCATGTTGGCCAGCGTCGCCCGATCGGCGACCTCCATGCCGGGCACGCCTGACCCGAAGTACTCGACGAACTTTCCCACCACGCCCTCCCGCCGGAGGATCTGCGTGACGGTCAGCACCAGGTCGGTGGCGGTGGCCCCGGGCGGCAGCTCGCCGGTCAGCTCGAATCCGATCACCTCGGGCATCAAGAGGTAGAGCGGCTGGCCCAGCATCACGGCTTCGGCCTCGATTCCCCCTACGCCCCAACCAAGCACGCCCAGGCCGTTGATCATCGTGGTGTGGCTGTCGGTGCCCACGAGGGTATCGGGCAGGGCAACCGGCCCGGCCGCGTCCTCGCGAACGAACACGCCTTTGGCCAGGAACTCGAGGTTCACCTGATGGACGATCCCCGTGGCCGGCGGCACCACGCGGAAGTTGGAAAACGCCTTCTGGCCCCAGCGCAGAAACTCGTAGCGCTCGCGATTGCGCCGCATCTCCAAGTCGACGTTGGTGGCCAGCGCGTCGGGCGACCCGAAACGATCGACCTGCACCGAGTGGTCGACGACCAGATCGACCGGGATCAGGGGATTGATCCGACTCGGATCGCCGCCGAGCCGGTGCATCGCGCTCCGCATGGCCGCCAGATCGACCAAGGCGGGCACGCCCGTGAAGTCTTGAAGCACAACGCGGGCCGGCCTGAAGGGGATCTCGGCCGCGGGGGGCGACGTCGCGTTCCAGCCGGCCAGGTTCTTGACGTCGTCCTCAGTCACTTCGTACCCGTCGCAGTTCCGCAACACGGACTCCAGGAGCACGCGGATCGAAAACGGCAGTGCCGCGACGTTTGTCAGCCCAGCCTCCTCCAGTTTCGCCAGGCGGTAGATTCCCGCTTGCCCGGAGCCGGTGTCGAAAGTATCTCGGGCGCTAAAGGGGTCGTTCTCCGGTTGCCGAGCGGTCATATGACGATTCTCCCCGTCTGGAGGGTTCCGGTTTCGGTCAGAGGGCGTGGAGACGATGCAGGCACGCCCTGATCGACGCCGCGAGAGGCGTCTAGGAAATCCTAGCGATTTGCCGCCGATTTGGAAGCCGTCGTCGGGACATCGACGCCGCGCTGGTAATGGTCGTCTGGAAATTGAGGTCGGCCGTACACTCCTTGGCGTTCCTCGAAGCGGTTTGTGCCGAGTCGCCTTGAAGTGTCGCTGCCCGTGCCGTACAGTGCTTCCAGATGGGTGCCCAGATGACAGAGGAAGCGCCGCCAGGGCTCGAATGAGGACGGTCATGCCGGAGCCGGTTTTTGAGCGGATTGAGGAGTTGTTGAACGCGCGCGGCGTCGCCTTCGAGGTGCTGCGGCACGAGCCGGTCTACACCAGCGAGGAGGCGGCGGAGATCCGCGGCACTCCTTTGGCAAGCGGGGCCAAGGCGCTGGTGTGCAAGGCCGACGGCCGGTTCGTGATGTTCGTCATCCCGGCCGATCGCAAGCTGGCCAGCCGGGAGGTGCGTCGGGCGCGCCGCTGGCGCAAGCTCCGGTTTGCCGACCGGGACGAAGTGCTGGGGCTGACCGGTCTCGAGCCCGGCTCGATCCCCCCTTTCGGCAGCCTGTTCGGCCTGCCCACGCTCTGCGACGAGCGGCTCGGCGAGAACGAGACGATCAACTTCAACGCGGGCGATCACGGCATCTCGGTCAGCATGCGGTACGAAGACTACGTCCGCGTGGAATCCCCCGAGCTAGACACGTTCGCAAGCTGAAAACCGCAAGCGACGCGCGTGCGGTCGTCCATCATCCGTCGTTCGCAATCCCCAGGTCCAACCACTCCGCCGGTAGCGAAGCGGTGGCGCGGATCGCCTCGCGGGTCTTGGGATGTCGAAAGCTCAAGCTTCGAGAGTGCAGTGCGATCGCTCTCAGTCGCTCGTCTTCGTGCTGGGGACCGAAGGGGACGGACGAGCCGTACTGGAAGTCGCCCAACACCGGGTGTCCGCGGCTGGACGTCTGGACGCGGATCTGGTGGGTCCGCCCTGTCTCCAGCTCGATCTCGAGCCAAGTGCCCCACGGCCCGTCGCCCAGGGTCCGATAGCCCAGCACGGCCACCTGCGCGTCGGGATGGTCGGCCTCGAGGACCTCGGCCCGGGCCTCGTTCGGCACCTTGCGGACGTAATCCCGCCACGTGCCGCTTGCCGGCGCGACGTCCCCTGCGACGCACGCCCAGTAGACCTTCGTCACCATGCGTCGCTCGAATTGCTGCGCGAGCTTGCGCGTCGCCCGGCGGGTCTTGCCGAAGACGATCGCCCCGGAGGCGGGTCGATCGATCCGGTGGGGGACGCCCAAGTAGATGGGGCCCCGCTCGTCGCCGTTGCCTCGCAGGTACTCCTTGACTCGGACCTCCAGGCTGTCGATCCCGGGGGGTGCCTGAGTCAGCAAACCGGGGGGCTTGCCCACGACCAGGCAGGCGTCCGATTCGTGCAAGATCTCGAATCCAGGCTCTCTCATGGCCGGTATTGTAACGTGCCGGTCGCCTGTTGCATCGGCCGTGGCGGCCATCTAAATTAGGGGGACGTGTCGCGACCGGTTCGGCGGCACGCGCCGCCCAGGCTCTTTTGTCCCTTGATACGGATGAGGCCCCCCATGAGACCCACGCTCCGCACCGTCCTGCTTTCGGCCTTGATGCTTCTCCCGCTTGCGACCGCTTGGGCCGACGAGGAGCCGGCCGCCGAAATCGACCTGTTTCGGCCCGCGCCCGGCGCCGCCAAGGCCGTCGTGTGGACAGCGTTTCACGAGGGGCCCGACGTGAAGATGGAAGACGTGTGGCTCATCCGGGACGGCGTTGTGATCTGCAAGGGAAGCCCGAAAGGCTATCTCCGCACCGAGCGGGACTTCACCAACTTCGTTCTCAAGCTCGAGTGGCGCCGGCCCAAGGGCAAGAAGCCGGGCCCGGGCGGCGTGCTGGTGCGGATGACCGGCAAGGACAAGATCTGGCCCAAGAGCCTCGAGGCGCAGCTCAATGCCGGCGCCGCGGGCGATTTCTGGGGCCTGGACGGCTACGGGCTTGCCGGCCCGGAAGAGCGGACCACCTCCCTGGAACACCCCCAGTTCGGCAAACTGACCAACGTCAAGAAGATCAAGGACGCCGAGAAGCCGCCGGGCGAGTGGAACGTGTACGAGATCATCGCCGACGGCGACGTGGTAACGCTCAGGATCAACGGCGAGGAAGTGAACCGGGCGACCGGCTGCGACGTCGTCCCGGGCAAGATCTGCCTGACGGCCGAGGGGGAAGAGATCCACTTCCGCAACGTCCGACTTTCGCCGCTCACGAAGTGACGGAGTCCGCGGCGGGGGGCGTACCCGTGTCCATCCCGATCCCGTTTTCCCAAGGAGAACGCAACATGGTTCGCATCGCAAGTAGGACCGCAATGCTGGCGGTCGCGGTCTGTCTGGCCGGCGCGGCCACCGCGGCCGAGACGTGTGACCAGGCCGTCGATCTGTTTGACGGCGAGTCGCTCGCCGGCTGGGACTGCTTCCTGGCCGACGCGAACGTCAAGATGGAGGACGTCTGGAGCGTCCGGGACGGCCTCCTCGACTGCAAGGGGGAACCGCTCGGGTACCTGTTTACCAAGAAGAAGTATACGAACTACAAGTTGATCGTCGAGTGGCGCTGGGCCCCGGGCGCGGAGCCGGGCAATAGCGGCGTGCTCCTGAGGATCGCCGGGGACGCGGTCTCGTTCCTCCCCAAGTGCGTCGAAGCTCAACTCAAGAGCGGCGATGCCGGCGACGTTTGGGGGTTCTACGGCGCAAGCGTCCAAGGCGACGCCGACCGGCTGCGCGTCATCAAGGACCACGAGCTCCTCGGCGACTTCGCCAGCGTGGGAAAGATCAAGGCCAACGAGAAACCGCCGGGTGAGTGGAACAAGTGCGACATCACGCTCGTCGGCGGCGACCTCACCCTCGCCGTCAACGGCGAGAAGGTGAACGAGGCGACCGGCTTGGACGTCGTGCCCGGCCACGTCGGCCTCCAGTCGGAAGGCGGCCAGATCCAGTTCCGCTCCGTCAAGCTGATTCCCGCGGAGAAGTGCCCCAAGGAGGCCGTCCTTTTCAACGGGAAGGATTTTGCCGGATGGACCTACTACCTCCGCGAGCCGAACGCCAAGATGGAGGGGACGTGGAGCATCAAGGACGGGCTGTTGCGCTGCGAGGGTCAGCCGATCGGTTACCTCCGCACCGAAAAGAAGTACACCAACTACGTCCTCAAGGTCGAGTGGCGTTGGCCCGAAGGGGCGAAGCCGGGGAACAACGGCGTGCTATTGCGGATCGTGGGGGAAGACAAGGTCTGGCCCAAGAGCGTCGAGGCCCAACTGGCCCACGAGCACGCAGGCGACATCTTCACCATCAACAGCTTTCCACTGAAGGGGGATCCGGAGCGGACCAAAGGGCGCTACACGGCGAAGAGGAAACCCTCCAACGAGAAGCCCCAAGGCCAGTGGAACGAGTACGAGATCATCCTCCAGGGCGGCGACCTGACGCTGAAAGTCAACGGGGAGGTGCAGAACACGGCCACCGAGGTGGAAGAAGTGCCCGGCTGGATCGGGCTTCAGTCGGAAGGGGCGCCGATTGAGTATCGGAACATCCGGCTGTACTTGGTGGATTAGCGAGAGGTCGTGCCTCCTGGCAAGTATGGAGTAACGGGAAGAAGATCCCGAAAGGCGACGAGGGCGCCGGACTGCTGGGTCCTGCGCCCTCCTGCCTTTTGCCCACCGCTGCAAAAGAGGGCGTAGCTGAATTCGCAAGAATTCAGGGCTGTTCGCCAGGATCTGTGGGTGAAGTGAGGACGTTGTGGTGAGCTGGGGTTTGGGGTTTCCGAGGGATAGCAGGGCAAATGAATGATGTGGTAAAGATGGCCCTGGCAGCGTAGATTTGCACTCCCAGGGCGCCAGCGGGATCATTCACCCGCCCTGACCTGGTTGCCCCTCGTCGGGTTGCTCCCCACCAGCGCCCGACTCCGTTTCACCAGGCGTGTGTCAGTACAGCCGATGGGCGTGGTGGAGAAAGAGGTGCATCCTGTGGGATTTCCGGTGAAGATGGGTTTGCGAGAACTCGTCTTTGCGGAGCCGCCACAGGATGCAACTGAAGACTATCCTCAACCGTGTCGAGTATTTCAAGTCGCGCACGCCGGGCTCCGCGAGCAACTTCACAACGCCGAAGCGAGAGTCCAGCGACTGCTCCAGCAGCGCAAGGAGATTCCCCCGAGGGTCCGGGCCAGCGATCGCAGGATGCTCTCCACGGAGAAGAAGCGTATCGCCGATACGATCGAGATGGATGCGTACCAAGTGGAGACGCAACCGCTGGAGATGCTGCAAGATCACTATGCCAGGGCCGACGAGGAAGGCCGCACGCTGCCTCAGGCCGCGTTCCAATCGTCTGCCCGGTTGGAAGTTGCGGATCGGTGGGACTCGCCAGATCGCCGGCTGCGAGTTGGAATGCCTGAAAGCCTGACCCGAAGGTACTGGTGGCTCGAGAAGGGTCTCATTGCACTCCGACTGGCACTGCCGAATGGTCCAGGGCTGCGTTCCCCGAACTACTTCGAGCAGCCCCCACCGTTCGATTACGACGTTCAGGAGATGCGGACGGTCGCTGCGGCAGTTCTGGCTGACGAGTTTGTGTGCAACGAGATGCTGGGGCTTCCCGGTCGGAATCGAATTGTCGTTGTTGGGACTTTTCGCAATACGCAGCAGTTAGCGTACCTGGGACGTTGCCAGACCGTAGTCCAGCGATTGCCGTCCGAATGACGAGCCGGTAGCTCCAACTCGTTTTCAAGGAACCAGAATAGTGTTTGCCGAACGCTTCCAAGTTGTTGAAACTTGTGAAACACCAGATACGCAGCCTCCTGCACCCGGCGATCAGGATCCATTTCGATGGTGCCAAGGTCGGTCTTGATAAACCCCACAGGCACGGCGACCACAAGCTCCCCTCGCATGGCCTTTTCGCGTCGGGCCTCCCAAGCTCGTTGGCGAAGTACATCCAATTCGTATTCGTTGAGGCTTCCCTTAACACCCAAGAGGAGACGAGCATTGCTGCGGCGTGGACAATAAACAGTGTTTTGATCAACCTAGAGCGTATGCACGAGTATGCACACTTCAATCAATTGTTGCCAGTCCCGGCTGTTGCGTGAAAACCGCGAGAGCTCACGCACCGCGACGGCTCCTGCGCTGCCAAGACAAACATCCGATACCATACGGTCAAATCCCGACCGCTCTGCTGTTCCGGCAGCTGAACGCCCCTGGTCTTCATCGATCACTTCGATCTCGCCCCATCCCAACTCTTGCAGCCGTTCTTTCATCGCATACTGCATGCGTCGGCTTTCCACATTGTGAGTCACCTGATGGGCCGAGGACTGTCGGATGTACAAGACGGCCTTGCGGGCAAGATGGCGATCGCAAATCTTGTCATTCATTGACGGATTCCTTCTGTTGCGAGCTCCATGCACGGCCTGCGAGATACTCAATCAACATTTGTGCGGGAAGCTCACACGTTGCTTCCTGCATTTTCGTCGGTAGCTGAGCCCAACGAGGAAAGGTCGGCTTGGGATGAAACAGACTGAACTGAACGTCGTCGTGCAATGGCTTCGAATGGTCCATGGGCAGTCCCTCCAAGAACTGTTGAGGAATGCCCTTGTTCTAGCAGATGGGGCGCGGCATCTCGCAGAAGTCTCTCCAATTCTCGAAGAGCCCTCCAATGAACGTGGGGAGCGTTACGCACCTGAAACGACGAACAGAGCCCTGCGTCAAACATCCACAGGGGAACGGCCTGAATCACTTCGCCGTTCTCCAGGCGGCAATGGACAAAAGGGCGCCCCAACCTGGTGATCTCGCGAATAGCGACCACCCTTTGACCGTACCAGGGATGCCAAGGATAGGCGATCTTCCGATTCGTCGTGATATGGGTGTTGTGTTGTTGCGTTCTATCACAGCGAACGTAATCACCAAGGAATGGGCGATCGGATCCTCGTGCCTGGTGACGAGGTGGGGCGTGCCTACGGGGACGTCGAGTGCCGGGACCGTCTCGGTGGCCTGCTGCGGTATTACTACCGCAAGGCGGCTTGACGGCGGACACCGCTGAGCCGTTCGACCACCGCTGCCAGACGGCCGATCCCCGCACCGGCACCAGCGACTCGCTGGCTCACCGGGCTCTGCCCGGCTGCTACCGGCCGCTCCGCACCGCCGCCTCGGCCGAAATCGCATGACTCTGCCACATTCAACACCCTGTCGCCAACGGCTTTGATCCTCGGCGGAGTATTTTGGCCACACGGCACCGGGAGGCCGACTCGGTGTCGGCCTCCCGACTGGATGGGGTTTCCGTTAATCGTCCTTCTTCGAGCCGGCCGTACGGATGATGCTGTGATGGTCTTCGTCGATTTCGAAGGGACCTGCGTCCATACGAACGGTGACGTGGTATTCGTCGGCCGGGTCGGATGGTACTCGCCACGAGTACCGGCAGGTGAAGCCTCATCCATACTTGAATTTGCCGGCGGCGACCTCCTCCCCGTCCTTGGTGGAGATCGTGAACTCCGGCGCCGAAGGTTGGCTGCCGTTGACGCGAAGGCTATTGCAGACCTCGCCGCCGCAACCCACCAAGCTCATACTGAGCGAGATCGACGACTGCCCTTCTGGAATCGTTGGAGCGCTGACTTCCGGCTTGTAGGGCGGGCCGAAGCGCATCTCGGCCGTCTCGCCCTTGACTACCTTGACCGGCTTGAAATCGCGAGTTGCCCGGGCGGAGACGAAAGTCAGGCGAGGCGGCTGCGGCGGCGGTGTGACCGTCGTCAGGACGCTGCCGAGGACCTCGAGGATGGACTTCTCCTCGTCCTTCTTCTCCGCTTCGGAGTCCGGCTTGGACGTGTCCGTCCGCTCGATCGTATAGGACAGGAGTTTCCACTCTCCGACGGGGAGGGGAGCCTTGCCCGAGTCGTCGGGGGCGATCTGCAGCATCCCCTGGTCGCCGTAAACGGTCGCGCGAAAACCCTTGTTGGGGTTCGTCACGTGCCCGACCGGCACGGACGAGGGTTCGAGCGAGAGCGTATCGCCGCTGGGATCGATCTTCAGATCGAAGAACCGGCCGCCGATGCCGATCAGCTTACCGACTTGATACTGATCCCCGCCGCTCGTCGCATCGTAGGGGTTTCGGTAGGTTCGAGACGACTGCGGATCGATGTACAGCATGTCGCCCATGGTCGGATAGACGGTCCCGCTGCTCGTACGAACGCGTTCGTCGACGGAGGCCGCGTCGTCAAATCGACCGTTGCTGTTGAAGTCGATCAGCACGATACGGCGTTTCTTGCCGTCGAGCGTGATCTCGCCTTCGCGATAGGCGGCCGAATTGAGCGAAGCATTCGCATAGGCAAGACTGGAGGACACATTCGAATACACGCTGAACGTGAAGGCGTAGTCCAGCTTCTTGCCGTCGACGTCGATGGTCAGCTCGACCGTGGGGAAGGCTGATCGGGTCATCGACGTCGAGTAGGCGCGTGACGACGTCGCTTCGATCGCTTCATCGTCCGTGAGATCACCGTTGTGATTCCGATCGAAGTAGAGCCGCGTGTAGCTGACGGCCTTACTCTTCGGCTGCGAAGGCGAGGGGGAAACAAGGGCCTTACTCAGCCTGGAGAGGAGGCTGCCCCCGGATTCCTCTTTCTCCCCGGCCTCCTTGTCGTCCTCGGTGTCCTTCCCCTCGTCCTCTTTCTCGTCCTTCTCGGGAGGGGCGACGTCGAGCACAAAGCCGTAGTGCTGCGAGCCCAGTGCGGCCACGCCACGAAACGGAGTATCCGTCACGTACTCGGCCGGCTCCTTCTTGATCACGTCGGAGAACTTGAGCTTCGATCCACTGCTCGGCCCAACGATCATTCCCGGAGGCCCTCCCAACTGCTGGAAGAAACTCTGGGGATAGGTCGACCTTGCTAGAAAGTCTCCCGACTGGCCCGACGGACTCGTGCGGGCCGAGGCATCCACCCTCTTCATTTCGAGGGTGCAGGTTTCCGCACCGGCGTGGGTCACGAGCACAAAAAGGCCCGTGACCGCCACCACGCCGACAAGGTATCGCGACCACTTTCTCATGAGCACTTCCCTCCAAAACCGGGGTAAAGAAAGGTCTTTCGACCACACGGCATCACCGAGAAGTCTAACCCCGCTTGGCAATACCGTCAATCAGTCAAGTAGGGCGTGAAACGCAACACGTGGATTCGACGTTCCAACCGCCAAAATGGTGCGTCTTACGCATCCTTGACTTGCAGGGTAAAGTCGGGAACAAAACCGTAACTCGCATGGGGGGTGTGCCGCGGGATTGGAATTCCTATCCGTTATCAGTTTCACGCCCCATTCGTCCGCGATTCCCTCCCCGATTACCTCACGGCTTGCATTTGAACTAAACCGCTTCGCGGATCTCGTGTGACCGGGACTCTCCGGCGGAGTCTTCTCTTCGTGGAACCCGCGGACTCGCAGAAGAGCGGGGCAGGCCTCTTCTCTGGTCGTGGCCGGTTGGTCCGGTTCTATCGATTGTGTCGATTTGCGCTTCGGCCGATTGCAGGGCATGCTTGGGGAAGAGCTGTTCCTTGCGCCCCGGAAGATGCAACCACCTGGAGAGAGGACCAACCGATGACGCCCCTACGGAAGCGGATGATCGAAGAGATGCGGATGCGGGACTACTCGAAGCACACCATTTCAGCGTACGTCAGCGCCGTTTACCGTTTGTCGGCCTTCTACGATCTCAAGGGACACGTACTCTTACGAGGTTAGGGGACACGTACTCTTACGCGTAAGTTGTGTAGCAGACCTCCTCCCACCTCCCCAAAGGGGGGCCAATCCAAATTGCCTCGCTTTAGCAGCTTCCCCAGATCTTGTAGCCGACTTTCCGTACTTCTCAGGCACAATATACTGAAGCTAGCAGGCAAGACGTTTCAATATGTTGTGCTAGCGGTGCTATTGATAGGTGTGTTCACATGGCATCTAATTAGACGCAGCTTTTTTGGGGATCGTCCATCTTG
>DATKZH010000214.1:0-2867 GCA_035528065.1 Thermoguttaceae bacterium
TCGAGCGGGGCATCTGGTATTCGCCCTACCTGGTCTACGACCTCGACGGCGACGGCCTGGCCGAGGTGGCCGTCATGACCGGCGAGGGCGACCCCCGCGAACCCGACGGCCGCGTCCGCTCCGGACCGGAATACCTCACGATCCTCGACGGGCTGACCGGCAAGCCGATCACCCGGGTCGATTGGCCGTCGCGCGAGGGATTCGAAGGGGAGTACGCCTACAACTACTTCTGCCGCAACCAGCTTGGCGTGGCCTATCTCGACGGCAAGACCCCTTGTCTGTTGGCCCAGCGCGGCACCTACAACGTGATGAAGCTCGTGGCCTACCAGCTTCAAGACGGCAAGCTCCGCGAGGTGTGGCGGTGGGACAATACCCAACTGCCGCGCACCTATTGGGGCCAGGGGGCCCACTGGATGCACACCGCCGACGTCGACGCCGACGGCCGCGACGAGGTCCTGCTGGGCTCGGCCACCATCGACGACGACGGCACCCCGCTCTGGACCACCGGCCTGGGCCATCCCGACCACTTTTACCTGGGCGACATCGACCCGGAACGCCCGGGCCTGGAGATCTACTACGGCATCGAGAGCCGGCAGAAGGAGCGCAACGGGATGTGCCTGGTGGAGGCCGCCAGCGGCAAGATCCTCTGGGGCCACGAGGGCTTTACGCGGCACGTGCACGGGCAGGGACTGTGCAGCGACATCGACGCCCGTTACCCCGGCGCCGAATGCTACAGCGCCGATACCGACGCGGAGAAGAAGTTCGCCTGGGCCCGGCTGCGGACCGCCCAGGGCGAGGTGATCAGCGACGAAGACCTCGGGAGCTTCAGCCCGCGGTGCGTTTATTGGGACGCCGACCCGCAGCGCGAGCTATTCCGCAACGGCCGGATCTCCGACTACGGCGGCTCGGAGATGCCTCCCCGCGTGGAAGGCTCGCTGGTGGCGGTGGCCGACCTGCTGGGCGACTGGCGCGAGGAGATCATCACCAGCACGGCCGGCGAGCTCCGGATCTACACCACCACCATTTCGGCGACCGACCGCCGCCCGTGCCTCATGCAAGACCCCCTCTACCGCAGCGATGTGGCCCACGCCGCCATGGGCTACCACCAGGTGCCCATGACCAGCTACCACCTGGCGACGGAAAAACCGTAGGCAGGGTCGAAAAGACCAACCACAGAGACTTCACAATATCCCGCTTTTCTCGGGACATATCGCATTTCATCCGGGACGCTTGGGGAGTGAAATCACCAGGATCCGGGTGCTGCTGAAATACGCCGTTGACGTCCAGCGTCGTGTTGAAGCCGGGCGCCGTGCGGGGGACAACCAGCGTGGCGGTAGGCCTCCAGCTTGTAAGGGGCCAGGGAAAGCCGCTCGATGGCCGCCACCACGTCGTCGTACAGCCCTTCGCTTGCTCCCAGGTCGTAGGTCACCGTGTGGAGCTTGCGGTGCGGGAAGGCGACCGGCTTGCCGGCGATCGTGGCATTCGGATACGCGCTGCGGATGTAGGGCCACGTATTGCGGACCATGATCTCTTCTGAGAGGTTGAAGAGGGTCTCGCCGGCCGAGGTGCCTTCGGTGCGGGCCGCCTGCCGGGCGCGGCGGAAGTAGGCCACCAGGTCGCCGATCCCCGCCTCGCGAAAATAGTCGGCCTCGCTCTGGGTGAACAACTGCACCTGGCTGGCCAGGTCGTATACGTCGTTGTTGATCGGCGTGGCCGAGAGCAGGATCACCTTCTTCCGCTCGCCGTCGCGGCCCCGGCCACCGTTTCGCTGAATGAGCTGGTCCAGGCCGAGGTAGCGATTCGCCTTCTGGTTGCGGAAGTCATGGCTTTCGTCGACCAGGATCACGTCGGCGTCGGGGTCGACCCGAGCAACAGCCGAAACGCGCCGACGTGGTTAAGCTGCTCCTCGACGATCCGGTAGCCGGAGATCGAGAAGTAGGCCGTGGCCACGTCGAACGGCTTTTCTCTGGTTCGGGCGAGCAGCTCGTTCAAGACGTCGCCCAGCCGGTGCTGCTGGTTGTCGATGACGGCTGGAATCATTGACAGGGTCACCAGTCTCTCGAATTGGCAAGCTCTTTGGCCGCGTCGCGGCATTCCTTCGGAACGTAATAGCGGTACCGCTTCGGCCGCTTGCCTGTCACCGGCCGGAGCCGTTCGAGTTCGGGCAGAGTCGAAATCTCCTGAGGGCGTGCTCCCTCTTGAGGCCGAACCATAATAGCAGTAACACTTCAGCCATCTGAAGCGTTTTTGGGTTCGGGGAGCTTTGGAAGTTGTCCCGTGGTGAGGTAGGTCGCCAGGGCGTCGATGACGGTTCGGATGGGATCGTGGCCCCGTTGTTTGAGAGTGCGGAAGATCGACATCAGCACGGCTTGGCAGTCGGCGCCGCGCTGGCTTCGGCTTCCGTAGCTGTTTTTGCGAATGATCACTGCAGGGCGGATCGCCCGTTCGCCCGCGTTGTTGTCGAAAGGAACGCCGGGTTGATCCAGAAAAGTGAACAGATCGTTCTGATGACGACGCAGACGCTTCACCAGACGCTTGGCGTGGGGGCCTTCCCAGGGCGTGTCGATCAATTGCTGGAGGCGAACCTCCAGGCGATTGCGTCGCGAGGCATACGCCTCTTCCGACAGTTCGTCGCGCCGACGCCACAGCCGAATCGCGTCGCCCAGAAGACGTCTGAGCTTCTTGGCAAACGCCGGCCAATGTTTCGACGGCGACTTGTATTTCTCGGTATGCTCCAACTCGCGCAGCAAATGCACCAGGCACATCTGCCTCAGCGCGCAGACAACCGCGTTGTAGGCCGCCCAAAAGTCGGTAACCAACGTGCCCGCGAATTCCTCGATGAAGAACTTCTTCAGCGCCGGAGACCC
>DATKZH010000215.1:0-8656 GCA_035528065.1 Thermoguttaceae bacterium
CATCGATGAAGCGCGACCCGGAAAGGGCTGCTTCTCGCAAGATCCGCAGTTTGTCAACCGGAAGATGTTCGATTACCGCCTTCGCCCCACCAGCCCCTGCATCGGCAAGGCCTCCGACGGCGGGGACATCGGCTGCCGCTACACGCCGGGGATGGTCGAGATGTGCCAGAAGGCCCTGGAGCTGCGGGCGCAGGGGATCATCAAGTTCTAGGTCGGCCCCGCGAGCGGCGCGCGACTGCGGGGACCTCGGCTGCCGGGGCCGGCGTTTCAGTCGAACACCTGGCTCTTGACCTCTTTCAGCGCCGACCAGTAGTCGCGAAGCGAGAGGCTGCGCAGGCCGGCGGCCAGCGCGCCGGCCAGGACGCGGGGGTTGAGCCAGAAGCGGCGGCTGACGCGGCGGTGCTCGTCCCAGAGGTCCTCGGCGTCGTCGATCCAGGGGAGCTTGACCCAGGGGTAGTCTTCGAGCAGGCCCCAGTCGCCGACGAGCGTGCCGTCCTGCCTGGCCTGGTCGTAGATGTACGTGCCGTGCAGCGGGAAGAGGACGCCCATGTTGATGCCCGTCGGGCGGGCCTTGGCCAGGAAGTCGGAGGTCTCTCGGATCGTCTCGCGGGTCTCGCCGGGATAGCCGAGGAAGAGGTCGACGTAGCACTGCAAGCCGGCTTCCCGGGTGATGCGGATCGCCCGGTAGTTCTGCTCGACGGTCGTTTTCTTGCCCATGGCGTCGAGCACTTTCTGGGAGCCCGACTCGAGGCCGTAGGTGACCGTGCGGACGCCGGCCCGTTTCATCAGGGCGAGCAGCTCGGGGTCGACGCTTTGGACGCGGCCGCGGCACTTGATCGTGAACTTCCAGCCCCGGCGGAGCATCCCCTCGAGGATGGCGATGCAGCGCTTGCGGCTGGAGAGGAAGTTGTCGTCGATGATGCTCAGTCCGCGCGTGCCCCGGGCGTAGATATAGTCCATCTCCTCGATCACGTTTTCCGGCGACCTCGCCCGATAGCCGGGGGCCAGTCGATAGCAGAACCGGCAAGAGAAGGGGCAGCCGCGGCTGGTGAGGATCACGTCGCTGGGACGCTTCAGACCGATGCGGTAGTAGTGGCGTTTCCAGTCTCGGGCGCTCACGAGGTCGCGGTCGGGGAAGGGGACGTTGTCGACGTCCTTGACGGGGTCGGGCTGCCCGTTGTGGCGGATCTCGCCGCCCGTCCAGTAGGTGAGCCCTTCGACGGACTCGAGAGCGTCCGGGTCGCCGGCGGCCAGGGCGTCGGCAAGCTGGGCGAGCGTGTAGTCCGCTTCGCCCGAGAGCAGGTAGTCGGTCTTTCCCTCGAACGTCTGGGCGACGACTTCGAGGTTGGCGGAGACCTCGGGGCCTCCGAGCACGATCTTCGTCGACGGGGCGAAGCGTCGCACTTTGTTGATCAGCTCGTACGTCAGGGCGTAGCAGTCGGCGTAGAGCGGGACGCCGATCAAATCGGCGCCGACCTGCTTGAGGGCGCTGAGGAAGTCCGTGTCGTCCGCGTAGTTGCGGCGGTCCAGGACGACGGCGGCATGCCCGGCGCGCTTCAACTGCGTGCCCAGATAGAGCAAGGAGATGGGCACGTGCTTGCCGATGTTGCTCCCCCCGCCGGGGATGTTGAGCACCAGGGCGACGGTGAGATGCCCGGTGTGTCGCTCGCCGGGCACGGCCGGCTCGGTGGACGTGGTCGTCTGGCACGGCGCGATTGCGTTCATGGTGCGGCCTCGATTGCGTGACTGCCGGCAAGGTCGGGGCAAAGCCCCGTTTTCAGAACCTCTGCAAGTATATGACAGAAGAGCGCCGGAGTGCCGGTGGCGCGGAGGTGGTCGGACGATGCGGAATGCAGCGATGATGACGGCGCGGCGAGCGGAGCGTCGCCGTCGGGCAGGAGCGTCGCCCGGCTGTTGCCCTTTCGACACGTGCCCGCTTGGGGCATCTCGGTGTCGACATTTGTGAACGTCCACTTCGGGAAACACAACGCACGGCGATTCGCCAAGGCCGTTTGGGGGCGCCTCGACGACCGCAAGTGACGGTGTCAACTGAGGTTGCGGTCGCCCGGGCGGGCGCGTGGGCGGGGTAGCGATCGCCGGCGCGCGGTTTGCGTTACGGGGGATTCCGGTGTGCCTGGTCTTCAACGTCCAGGCGGAAATCAGAGGCTCGACGCGAGGTAGGATGATGATCGCCGGCCAGGAGCCCTTGCTTCCCAGCGTTGCTCCCAGTTCTTCCGATGCCTCCCATCCCGGTCCCACGACGGGCTCGTCGACCGCCTTGCTCAGCGGTCCGGCGGCCTTGCGCGTCGCGGACAACGCACCTTGCCACGTGCCCGGGTGCCCGTTTGACCGACAGGCCGGGACGGTATCCGAGCCGTCCGGGGCAGGGCCGTTCAAAGCTACGCCCGTCGCTTGTCCGCCCGAATCACCGCGGCGGAGCCCGCGCCGCATCCGCAAGGCGCCGGACCGGGTCGTCTCGCGAATCGACGTCCGGCTGGCCGCCGGCCGAGAGATCGTCCGCCCGGACGGCAACCGGTCGCGCTGGTACCTGGGAGCCAAACGGGCGTTGGACGTGCTGGGCGCCGCGGCGCTCTTGCTGCTCTTCTCCCCGATCATGTTGACCGCGTACCTGGTCCTCTGGCTCACCACGCGGGGCCGCCCGATCTTCTGCCAGGAGCGTCTGGGGCTGGGGGGTCGTCCGTTCACGATGTACAAATTCCGGACGATGCAGCCGGACGCGATCCGACGGCAACACGCGGTGAAGAACGAGCACGAAGGGCCGATCTTCAAGAACCGTCGCGATCCCCGCATCACCCGGCTCGGCCGCTTCTTGCGTTCCACGAGCATCGATGAGATGCCCCAACTGGTGAACGTCCTTCTGGGGCAGATGGCGTTGGTGGGCCCGCGGCCTCCGCTGAGAACGGAGGTGGCCCAGTACAAGCCCTGGCAGCGCCGCCGCCTGACGGTCAAGCCGGGGCTGACGTGCCTTTGGCAAGTGAGCGGGCGTTCGGAGATCGGCTTCGAGCAGTGGGTGCGGATGGATCTCTGGTACGTGAGCAACCAGGGCTTGTGGACGGACCTGGGACTGCTGGCCAGGACCCCGTGCAGCGTGCTCAGCCGCCGCGGTGCGTATTAAGGGCTTCCCGACTTCCGTAGCAGGCACACGCCGTGTGCCGTCCGCCGGTTACGGCACACGGCGTGTGCCTACTACTCCGCAAATGCGGAAGTTGTTCTTCGGCCGCTCCTAAGTCGGTGCCTCGGCGGGCGGATCGGCCGATTGGCGTCGGCCGGGGACGGCTCAGCTCTTATGGTTTCCGGACTCATCGGGGTCTTCACAGGGACCGGACGGCGTCACCCCGCTCGCGGCGCGAGCCAAAGCACGCTGCCGAGGAGCAGCGCAGGATGGGGAAGGGACGCGGGGCGGACGCGACCGGGAAGCCGGTAGCGGTTACGCCGACTGAAACGCCGGTGCTCCCCTGCGCAGACCGAGTTGTGCCGGTCGATTTCGCCGCACGCAGCCCTCGTTGGCCGGGTGCGGCAACGTCGGTCGGTGGCCACGCAGGCGTCAGTACGGGGCTATGCTCCGGCCGAACCGAAGACTAGGATAAAGGGTCGGCCCCCCCCACTACTCAGAGAGCACGGAAATGGGGACAGGCACCTCGCCGCCGGCGTTTTCTCCCGGCGCTGAGCGGATCGGGGCTCGAAGTCCGTCCCCTTTTTTCAGCTTCCCGCTTGCGGTTGGAAATGGGAAGGCCGGGGAGATGCTTGTGCTGCTCAGCGGGTCTGACGGACAATCCGGGGCCCGTGGACGGCGTGATCGGATCGGGCGAGGGTCTGGCGGAATGGCCGGCGGCGGAGTCCTTCCTATCGGTCGGGCGTGGCGGAGCATGGTAGCCAGGATCACCGGAGCCATACTGGCCGCGATTGCCAGGGTCTTGAGCGGTGCGAGCATCCGCTGGATCGACAGCCAGCCCGACCCGTGTCAGAGGATCTATTTCGCCAATCACACGAGCCATTTGGACGCCTTGGTGGTCTGGTCGTCGCTCCCCCCGTCGATTCGGTCGATCACGCGGCCGGTGGCTGCCAAGGACTACTGGAACGCCGGGGCGGTCCGCCGCTACCTGGCGACCCAGGTGTTCCGGGCGCTTCTGATCGATCGTACGGATATCAAGGTCCACAAGAGCCCGGTTGACGTAATGATCCGGGAGATCGGCAACCGCGACTCGCTGATCGTGTTCCCCGAGGGCGGTCGCAGTCCCGGCCCGGAGATCGGCGAGTTCAAGAGCGGGTTATACTACTTGTGCAAGAGGCGGCCCGACTTGGAGCTGATCCCCGTGCACATCGACAACATGAACCGGATCCTCCCTCGCGGAGAATTCCTGCCCGTCCCCCTGCTGACCTGCATCAGCTTCGGACCGCCGATGTGGCTGGAGGCGGGCGAGGCGAAGGTGGATTTCCTTCGCCGGGCGCGCGAGGCGGTCCGGCAACTCAAGGAGATGTAACAAGAGTGGCGGGTGGCGAGTGGGGATCGTTCCCGTGCTTGCCCTTGCCACCTGCCACCGAGTACTGAGTGCCTGGCGGTTGCCACTCGCCACTCACCACTCACCACTCACCACTCGCCACTCGCCACTCACCATGGACACACTCACCCTGGGTCTGATCGGCTTCGTGCTGTTGCTGCTGATCGCGGCCACGGTGGTGGTGCGGATCCTCAAGCGCCGTGTCTCCGAGGCCCGAGTGGATTTGGCGCTGGTGGAGACGTTCCGGGTGCGGGTTCGGGCGTGGTGGACCCTGTTCGCCGGGTTAGCCGCCGCTTTTCTCTCCGATCAGTACTTTGCAGGTCACGGGGTTACGATCCTCCTGTTCGGCTTCATCTCCTTCTGGGCCCTGCGAGAGTTCATCACCCTGACCCCCACCCGGCCCGGCGATCACTTTGCTCTGTTCTTTGTCTTCACCCTGTTGACGCCGGCGCAGTTCGTCCTGGTGTGGCTCGAGCGATACGACCTCTACAGCACGCTGATCCCGGTGTACGCGTTCCTGCTCATCCCGGCGCGGATTGCGTTGTCGGGCGACGCCAAGCGGTTCCTGGAACGGACGGCCAAGATCCAGTCGGCGCTGTTGATCTGCGTTTACTGCCTCAGCTTCGCGCCCGCCCTCTTGACGCTGGAAATCCCCCCCTACGATCCCGGCGGTGTCGGTAGCTCGCCGGGGGCCAACCAGGAGCCCTACGGGGAGGCGATCGAATCGGCGGCTGGGGAAGCGATTGCGACCGGCCCGGGCGAAACGCCGGCCGCGAACACCGCGGAGGGGGCTCAGGAGCCCAAGCAGGAAGATCCTTCCGACGTGCTCCGAGAAGCGGCCGACGACGAGTCCGGCGCGGGCATCGGCGCAGGCATCGCAGCGGGCACGCCGGCCGGCGGCACGGTCCGGCTGCTCTTCTTCTTCGTCCTGATGACCCAGCTCAGCGACGCCCTGCAATTCGCCTGGTCAAAGCTTCCCAGCCGACACCTGATTGTGCCCACCATCAGCCAGACGCGGACCTGGGAAGGATTCCTCGGCGGGATGGCCAGCGTGACCCTCTTGGGCGCTGCCCTGCGTTTTGCCACGCCGTTCCCCCACTGGTGGCAGCCCGCGTGCGCGTCGGCCGTGATCGCGCTAATGGGCTTCGCCGGTGGGCTGACCATGTCGGCCATCAAGCGGGATCGCGGGGTGAAGGATTTTGGGACCCTGGTCGAGGGCCACGGCGGCGTGCTCGATCGCATCGACTCGATCTGCTTCGCCGCCCCCGTCTTCTTCCACCTCGCCTACTTCCTCCTCACCGGCGACGTCGCCCCGACCTGTGGATGACCTGCGGCTGGGGACCGTCGATTCCGCCTCCCCAGAGAGCCAGGCGAGGCAGGGCCTCACATCCAGGGTTCAGGATTCAGGGTTCAGGATTCAGGGTTCAGGGTTCAGGGTTCAGGGTTCAGGATTCAGGATTTCCGTGTATAGGTGGAACTCCAAGTGTTGAACCCCGAACCCTAAACCCCCTTCCATCGGCACAAGGCCGGTGGGGAAATGCGGAACTTGTTCTTCGGCCGCTCCAAACCGCATTCGTGCGGTCGCCGGCAACCGATGGACCCGACGAATCCGCTCACGACCAGCGAGGCAACCTGCCACTGAGAATCTGACAGGCGCTACGGCCGGCTCCACTCCAGGATGATCTGTCGCGGCATTCCGACCGGCTGCGGGTGGGCGACCTGCGTGCTGACCGACTCCGCCGCCGGCTCCCCCGCAACCGTCCCCGGCCCCTGCGCCACCGCGGCCGAGGCACGTCCCGGGCTCTCTCCCACGGCATGCCACCCGGAAGCCGGCACCACCTTCGCCGGCGCGACGACCCCGCCGGCCGCTTCCACACGCGACGAGGCCAGCGCGCCGGAATCGGGCGCGATGCCGGCAAGCGACCTGCGATCCGAGGGACGACGATCGCTCCCCGGGACGGAAGCCAGTCTGCCCGGGGCAGGGCCCGACCCCGCCGGCTTGCCGATCCGGTAGATCAGGTTCGGCTCCGGGCGCGGCCGCTTTTGGCCGGCGACCAGCAGCTCGGGCCCGGGCGTCTCGCCCGGTGCGGTGGTCGGCGCCTGAATCCGAGGGAATCCCTGTCGGACCCACGCCAGCCACGCGTCTTGCAGGCCGCCCACGCTCCCCATGCCGTAATGGCGTTGGATCGTCGCCGACCACTGATCGCTTTCCAGCGCTTCGCCCAGGAACTCGACGAACTGGCGGCGGCCGCTCTTCTGGATCAGGTAGTCGCAGAGCGTGTATCCCTGGGCGTAAAGCGGCATGATGTCGCGTGGGTATTCCTCCATGGCGAACATCCGATTGAACGCGATGCCGCGATTCGACTGGAGGAACTGGATCAGCATCCGGTAGTGCTTGGCCCGTTCGCTCGGGTGCTCGACGCTCGTGGCCCCGCCCTCGTCGGCCCAGCGGGGCACCGGCTGGCGGAACCGGCAGGCGAAGATCATGTGGGTGATCTCGTGCGGCAGGACCGAGTCGAGGATCCGCTCGTGCGAGCCCTGGATCGTCATCCGCCACCCGAAAACCTGGCCCCGGTCGAACACGAACGTCGTGGCCCCGCCCGCCCCCAGATTCGTGCCCACCTGGGCCGTCATCACGCACGGCTGGGACCAGTCGGGCATCGTTTCGCCCAGCCAGGCGATCGCCAGGTCCCGCCGGTACTGCTCCGCCGCCTTGGCGAACTGTTCGGCGAGCTGGGGGCTTTGCGTCTCGACGACGAAGTTGGGGGTACGGTAGCTGGCCCCCATCGAGACCAGCAGCACGGCCGCCGCGAGTGCGGCCTTCAAGATGCGAGCTTCCATGCTCCTCGACGTCTCCGTTGGATGGATTACGCTCGTTGGCCACTTCCGTGCGGCCCGACGTGACGCGACGCGGGGTCCGCAAAATCCAGGCCAACCGGGCAGAAACTGCGGCCGCCTTGCCCACCCGGCGTCGCAACCTCTTGCCGCGTGTCGTGTTGCGCGTCGACCACAACACGCCCGAGGTCAACCAAACGCTGCCGAGGCGGTTGTAAGGTCTGCAAAATCTACCCGGTCCGCCCCGAAACACAAACCCCGATTCCGCGTCGAAGCCCTCGACCACGCTAGCAGTGCGGGCATCGTCTCCCCAGAAGCACTCCCGCGACGGTACCACGGAACGCACTCCGCGGGCTTTGGCGCGCGCTGTGCGCGGGTCTCCCGACCCCGCACACGGCTCGACCGAAGGTCTCCAGAATCAAGAAGCCTGCGGTCCTCGGCTTCGGCGAGGTCAGGAGACCTGCGCCGAGCGCGCCCTTCGGCGAGGTCAGGAGACCTGCGCCGAGCGCGTCGACCTGCGCCGAGCGCGGTGTCGCAGCCCTGCCGCGTCCCGTATCCCGACACCATCGCGATCAGAGCACCTTCTGCATAATCACCCGCTCGTGGTAGACGGCGAGGCCGGCCTTTTGGTACGTCGAGAGCGCCGCCTCGTGGTCGAGCTCGCAGGTGTGCAGCCACACCCGCTTGGGAGCGTAGGACCACGCTTCAAGAAGCATCCGGTTGAGGAAGTACTTGCCGAGCCCCTGGCCGATGAACTCCGGCGCGAGGCCGAAATAGACGAGCTCCACCTCGCCGTCGGCCCTGCGGTCCATCTCGCAGAACCCCGCGGGCGTCCCCTGTACGTAGAGTACGTGGAACTCGACCCGGTCGTCGTGGATGATCGCCCGCAGCTCGTCGTCCGACATCAGCCTCCGGTTGATCCAGTTCCAATCCCGTCCCACCACGTCGTACAGAGCCCGGTAGAATGCGATCTCCGGTCGCTCGACCCGGGCGACTTCGATCCCCTCCGTCGGGGGCGGGATCGTCGCCTCGGGCGGGCCGTGCATCTGGAGATAGAGCGTCTTGACGGGGATCGTCTTCATCGCACGCAAGCTCCCTTCATGGGGTGGCGTTCGGAGAATCGAAACGCTGGTTGCGTCGTCTTCTCGTTCCCAGGCTCTGCCCTCAGTATTACCCACATTTCAACTTATTTGCATCGGCACCGCGCATGATCAGAATGAATTTGTCCAAGCCGCGCCAGAGGGTGATCCAGCCCGGTTCGCCGTCGTGTTTTCGGCCGAGCCAGCCGCCGAGCCTGGCGA
>DATKZH010000216.1:0-5311 GCA_035528065.1 Thermoguttaceae bacterium
CTCACAGCAGCCGGGCAAGGCTTCGGTCGAACCAGACAGCCCCGGGCCGTCAGGTTCTGGTTCAGTGGACGGCTCCGGCTCCGGCGAAAGCACAGGCGAGTACCAGGAATCAGACGGCAAGGAAGTCGTCAAGTTTCGCCGTGAGTCTACCGAGATTCTGAAACTCCGCAAGGAAGTATCCGTTGAACGCGGCAAGCGAATTGACGCCGAGCGATATTCGGCACTGTCGTCTGCCGCAGAGCTTTACACGCTCGACCCCGCGGAAGAGATTGCGACATGCGATCACGACCACATGAACGATCGACAATTCGCCGAACACCTGGAGCGGATCAAACTTCGTTACCAGCGTCGTCCGATCGCTCACTACTTGCCGACGCATCATCCTGACGGCACGAAGGCCGCGGCCCACATTCCCGACCGTCCGGGAAATGCCAGGGCCAGGGAGACGTACTCAAAGGCCATCTCGGACAAAGCATTCGAGATTTGCGTCGACCGGCAATTGAGCGGCGAAGACGTTTCCTATCCTGAAATCCTCGAACAGGTGGCCGCCGGCACCCTGAAAGAATAACCCAGTTCGCAACGAATTCCTCACGTTTACAGGAGACATATAAATGTCTGGCAACTCGAACAACTTCGTAGCTGGTGGGACGATCCCCCCGTCACGATTCGTCATCGGTGATACCGACAACGACAACCGGGTACTGGTGGCTACCGCCAATGCCGAACAGGTCGTTGGTGTTTCGCAGACCGGCACAAACAAGGTGCCGTTGAGCGATCTGGTCACCACGAGCTATGCGGCCGTCGAAGGCGAGCCGCTCAAAGTCTACGGTCAGGGCGACTTCTGCCTGATTGAGGCCGGAGCCGCTACGACCCGATTCGGATTGTTAAAGGCCGATTCGGTCGGCCGTGCCGTGAATGTTGCTACCACTGGTGCGACGCAACAGCACTACGGCGCCATCGGCTTGGAAGCGGCTGGGGCTGCCGGTCAGATGATTCGCTGCCAAGTCCTTATCGGACATGAATATCCGGCTCTTGCGTAGGTCATCCCCGGCCTATAGCGCGAGTGCCACAACTCACTTCACAGGAGTGCCATCATGGCTGCTGTTTTTCCCGCCTCACACAACACGTTCATTCCGGACCACAATGCCTCCAACCAGATGGTCATTGACTTTGCCCGGAATATCAAAAAGTTCGCCGTCAACCGGTACTGCCAGATCGTGCCCGTCGAAAAGGTCATCGGCTACTACCTGAAAATGACGATCGAGGAAGCCGGCCGGATCGTCAACACCGATCTGGATAATTTCGTTTGGCCGGATGGAAACGACGCCCCCACCGGCGAAGACGGGCTCGAATCCTTCGAGTTCGATCCGTTTCGCTGCGAGCGGTACACCTACGCCTTCCGGCTGGGTGACCTGACGATCAGCCAGGCGAGTTGGAACGTGGTCGCGCAACACGCCTCGATCAAGGCCAGACAAGCCATGACCGCCCGGACGCAGAAGGCGATTACGGCATTGACCACCGCGGGCAACTACAACGCCACCCACGTGTCCGCCGTCAGTTCAATTACCGGCAACACCGGCAACTGGGCACAGTCCACCACGGCTCGACAGGACATCAAGCGGTCGCTGAACTACGCCGCCGAAATCATCCTGGACGACACGCTGGCCGCCGTCGAACTGGACGACCTCGTGGTCGTAATCGATTCTGCTCTCGCCGCCGACTTGGCCCAGACGCAGGAAATCGTCGATTACATCAAGGGGACGCCCGATTCGCTGGCCCAGATTCGCGGCGAACTGCCCGGCGAAAACGCCATGTACGGCCTGCCCAACAAGCTGTACGGGTTCCCGATCATCGTCGAGAAGACCCGCAAGATCACGACCCGCAAGGGCGCGACGAAGTCGGTCAGTCAGATTTTGGCCAAGGGCACGCCGTTCATGGCGGCTCGGCCTGGCGGTCTGATTGGCGTGGCCGATGCCCCCAACTTCTCGACTTGCGTGATCTTCGAGCAGGAAGCCATGACCGTCGAGACGGTCCGCGACGCCGATAACCGGCGTACCAAGGGCCGAGTTGTGGACACGTTTGTCCCCAAACTGGTTGCTCCAGCTTCCGGCTTCCTGTTCACGGGAGCCGCATAACGCTATGGCTTACGCATCCTCCAGTGATTTGAGTGCTCGATTCGATGTGCGGATCATTTCTGATCTCGCCAGCGATGACGGTACGCAAATCACGGAGGGTGCGCTGGCAACGAATTCCAAGGTGGTCGCCGCTCTGGCCGATGCCAGCGGGCGGATAGACTCCGCCCTGACGGTAGCCCGAATTTACAGCACGACCGACCTGGCGGCATTGACGGGCAATAGCCTGGCTTTGCTGAAGCGGATTACTTGCGAACTGGCGATGGCCTTTTTGATTGGTCGCCGACAGGAAAAGTTCCTTGACGAGGCGATCGCCCGCGTCGAGCAGAAGTCGGAAGAGTATCTCGACCGGCTTCGCAAGGGCGAGCGGCTCTTCGGCGGATCGGAGGAGGCCAAGGATGCCGGACTGCCCAGTGTAGACGGCCCGACGGCAGTTGATTATTCCAACTTGAATTTGCTGCCGGATCGTACCCATCACTACTACCCCAGCCGAGCGTCGCGGCTGCCACTTGGGAGAGGATAACAATGGCTACCATCGTTCAAGTAGCTGGCAAGGTCACCGTTAAAGTGGGGATGGGAGATTCCGCGGCCGAAGAATTGGGCTTCACTCGCAACGGCGTGCAGTACACGGAAGAGGGATTTTATGGCGACGTGCCGGGCGACGAATACGGCGGCGACGAAGGGCCGCCGATCGATGTACAGTATTTTGGCGAAGTTCATCGAATCCGCTGCGAACTGACAAAGTACGACGCCACTGTAGCGAAGCAGGTAGCGGCCAAGGTGGCGGGCGCGGCGGCCGGTACGCCCGCCGATCCGGGCACGCTGTACTTTGCTCAAGCCAAGTACATGCGGGTGGTTTGCAGCGGCACGAATCCCGCCGGCGTCAACCACGTCCGAAACTATCCGTATTGCATCCCCAGGATGCCGGTCGAGTTGAACGCCGGAACGAAGTTTTCGACGCTCGTGATTGAATTCGAGGCTCATAAAAAGCCAGGCCAAAGCACCATGTATACAGAGACGGCTTAAAGGGAGGTTTCTCAGTGTGGGATATTTTCGGGTGGATCAGACGACGACGGATGAACCGTCGCGAATTGCTGCGATATTGGGACGGAGCCGCATTCCGATACGGCGACCCGTTCCTGTTGTGGCGACGTCTGAAGCATCACGAGACGCTCACAATCGACACAGAGCTTTGGCAGGCGGCCGACCGTGGCGACGAACCGGAATGCACGCAACTTGTGGAAGCGGTGGCGGAGGCGTTTGGGGTAGCTCGATTCGACGGGGAACGCGGGCTGAGCGACTGGGAAATTCTCGACCTCTACGCGATGCTGTTGGATTACCTGGACACACTCAAAAAAAAACACAACCCACAGCCGATCTCGTCGCCACCTACGGACTCGGAATCCTCGACTTCGCCGGAGCCCCCGAGCGAACCCGTGGACTCTGGCTTGGCCTCTGGCTGAATGCCGATCGCGTAGAAGGCCGGCAAGCCCATCGCTATCTATGTGCCGCTCGTGACGCATGGGCGGACGTCGTACCGCTGGAATATCTACGGGCATTGTCGGAGACGGAGGAAGAGGCCGTCGCTGCACACGCCTTGGAGAAATCGCGGGCGGATTTCTACGCCCGGGCCAGATCGGGAAATGGAGGGCCGATGCTATGAGCTTCCTATCCGATCTTGCCAAAACGATCGCTGATTACAGCACGAAAACAGCCAGGTCGCATTATGGCGGCACTGTTTTGGAGGGCGCCCAGGAAGGAAAGACAGCCCAACAGATTACCGCGATGCTCAGTGGAGCAATTCGGGCAACGGCTCGGCCTCCGGCTGACCTGCCCCAGCGTCGGGCGGAGAGTTCTGCCGGTGGCGGCGGTGGTCATTGGGCAACCCAAGCGATCAAGCTATTTCCGAAGTCGGTAATCATCCAGAAAGCGGCGGCGCAGGAACGGCGAGAACAGATCGATTTCAAGCACGCGGCGGCTGGCCATGTGAAAATGGCCCGGGATATGACCGATCCGGCGTTCTTGCAAACGATTTCCCGGGGCGGTGCGCCACCGGTGAGAGAGAGATCGCGACCGGTTGAAAAAATGACGCTGGGTGTGCTCGGAAAGCTAGCGGCAATGCTGCCGGGTCCATTCAAGCTCGCTGGTGCAGCAATTGGTCTCGGTGTGGCAGTCGCCAAAATGCCATCAATAATTAGCTCTATGGCCATGGGGCGGCTTCAGGAGCAGGACACCTTGTCCCGGTATAGTGGCCGCATAGCACGTACGATGGCCTTAATGCAAGTGCAGGACATTCACCTCGGCATGAGACAGGCTCGGGCTACAGCGGCGAGTACGGAGTTTCTTGGACGACAGACCCGGAACCTTCGCGAGACAATGCAACCGTACAGCGAAGCGTGGGGAGTCGCGAAAAATGTCGGTTTAGGACTCGGTGCTGGCTATGTCGACTGGTTGGCGAAGTCGCATGAAATAATGGCCAAGCTCGCTTCGGGTTGGTACGTGGCAAATATCCTCAGTGGTGGCAACGCGCCAACCTTTGGCGCAACGAAACAGAGCGAGATGATTCCAGTTCAAGAGTTTCTTAGGGTTATGAATCCGGGTGCCAAGCCTCACAATCAGGGCGTTCCCCTAGACAGGAGGAACGACTAATGGCTTTCAGCAAGGGCACAGATGTCATCTACAACGGCATCGAACTGCACAACGTCACCACTCGACAGTGGGACCAACAGGTCGTCTATGACGAGAGTGGGACTGACCCGATTGCTATCCGGTTCATGCTGGCGTTTGAGGCAATCCTGCACCTTCAGAGCTTCAGCACTTCGTCGCAGTGGGTGGGGAAAACAGGCGGCACAGCAGCGGACGGCGGTTTTCATAGCTCGATTTCCAGGGTCCACGAGTTGCTTTCCCAACCGCGCCGGATATTACAGGTGTATTTCAACGGGAAGAGCGTGCTCGCTGTCAATCCGCCGGGGCCTAACATCCACCAAACGCGTCCCGATATGTTTGATGTAGACAACGGCCCCAAACCGCAGCACGTTCGCCTGATGCACATTGTCAGCAACAAGGTCGCGCGGGTGCAGTTTGCCATCAGTGCGACTTTGTTGGGTTGTCCCGGAACGGTTGGCAACACAACACCAGTACTGAACAACCGCTGGAGCGTGGCGGAAGAAATGGACGGA
>DATKZH010000217.1:0-22291 GCA_035528065.1 Thermoguttaceae bacterium
GTGAATGCGCTGGGGTTCCAGCGCACGTGCTACGGGGTCATAGGCCACCTGCGCGCACGCCATGTACTGGGAAAAACGCCCTTTTTGGACGAGGTCACTCGCGCAACACCCGGGCACGAAAGCACTTGGAGGTTTTGGCCGGACCAAGAAAAACCCTCCAACAATTGTTTTCGACGCAACACGTTTCGGGGCATAGGCTTAGGGCTTGTTGTGGGCGGCATTGTTGGACACTTGGACGGGCTGTTTCCGGGGCTTTCGGGCACTCGGTGTGCGGCCTAACACCTTCGAGCTTACCATGTTAGCGCCGAGCCGCAAGACGTTTTTTGGGCGCCCCCGGGTGCTTCCAACTTTTCTCGGTCCGGGGGCCGAATCGGGAGGTTCGATCGCCGGGCGGTCGCCTGCGGCCACCCCACGTTTGGGACGCGGACGTCAGCAGCGGCGCGGCCGGTCGGCGGCGGGTACCCCGGGAGAGACTCACCAAGCCAAAAAATGGGATGACGAGTGGCCATCCGGAAGGCGCGTGCGATCCGGCCCCTCTCCCAGTGGGGGAAGGATAGGGTGAGGGTTTTCGCAGGGGCACTCATCTCACGGGGCCGCGCGATCTTCGGATATCTTGGGCAACACTTCGGCGCTCTTCCGGAATCGCTCCAATTCGCTGAGCAGCGGGAGGATCTCGTCGTGCACGCGCTGGCTCTGCGTGATCACCAAGCCGCCCGGCAACGTCTTGACGATCCCTCGCGGGGGCGTCTTGGGCGCATCCGTGGCGGCCGACGGCGCGTTTTGCGACGCCGCCTTGTCCGGCGGGGCACCGGTTCGCCAGGTATCGGGGCAAACGGTCGCTTGGAGGATCTTGGCCACCGTCTCGGAATCGAAGCCGGGCAGCCGGTGCAGGCTGTAGACGTGCGTCTGGAGCATGGCGTCGGCTTCCTTGGGCGTGGTGATCAGGAGGACGTCATCGAGGACGACGAACGCCAGATCGAGGTCTCGCAAGACCAGCGTCAACGCGGTTCGCAGACGCACGCCCTTGACCGCCCGCGTGATCGGGCAGTCGGCGGGGATGCCGACCTCGTAGAATGCCTTGACGTCGGGCTGGATCGTTATGGCGTGAAACTCCTCCACGGTGTGGAGGACGTCCGACAACGGCGTCTCGATGAATTCCCACTCGGTTGGCGCGTCCAGGGCCGCCCGTATCCGAAGCTCCCCCGGCGACATCGAGCGGAAGTCGACCTTGTCGTACATTTCTCGCAGGGTCCCCCGGCGCCGCTCGGTCAGCGTAGACCACAGAGCCTCCCTTGCTCCACTTCCAGAACGCGGCATAACATCGAGGGCCGCCTCCTCCGGCTCCGCCACAGTTGAGGGCTTTTCGGCAGGCGCCGCTGGCGTCGGTTGGTCCTCGGCCATCGCCAGCCGGACGGGGGCCGGACCGCCCGCGATCGAAAGCGTGGCCGGCCAGTGCGTCTGGATGGTTGCCGCGACGTCCGGGCCGGGAGTCGTGGGCGGCGGCTGCCCTCCGTCGCCGGCCCAGGCCAGGGTGAGCCCGGCGATGACCAGGGCGATGGCTGCGACGGACGTGGTGGTCGCTACTGCGGGTGCGCTCATGGCAAGCTCCTTTTGTGCGAGTCGAATCGCGTTCTGTGAATGGCTGCCGGGGGACGGGCTGCCGGTGCGGAACGCGGCGGCCGTTTGCACGGTGGCGGCCACGAGCGAGTCGGGGGTCGCGGCTTCCAGCACCCGCGCGGCCCCGGCCGCGGCGGCCAAGGTGGCCGTGATGCTGATCCCTCGCCGGACCAAGCGGAGGCGCAGGCGGTCTTTGGCGCGCTTGAGCCGGCCTTCGACGACGCCCAGGCGGACGCCCAGCTCGCGGGCGATCTCGTTGTTCGATTTGCCCATCAAGTAGCGGAATACGAGTGGGTCCCGGTACTTCGGCGGCAGTCGATGGATCTCTTCGTCGAGCAGTTGCTGCTCGTATCTGCTGGTGACCTGAGCCAGGGTGTCGTCGGTGGCCGTCATGTCGTGCGGAAGGGCCTCTTCGCGCCGCCGGTGCCGCCTGGCGTTGGCTCGGACGGCCGTGCGATAGGCGACCGCGTAGAGCCAACCGGCCAGCGACGAGCGATTGCGGATTCTCGATGCCCGCCGTGCCAGCACGAGGAACGTCGCCTGAAAGGCGTCCTCCGCGCTATGTTCGTCCCGCAGGGTGCGACGACAGACCCCGAGCACCAGACCGCCGTAGCGGGACACCAGCTCCGCGAAGGCATCCTCGTCACCGTGGTCTGCGAACCGCTTGAGCAACTGGCGGTCCGAAAGGGGACCGTCGCAGGACTCTTCGCCTGTCCGCTTCGAGCGCCCGTTCATCGTTCTATCAGTATAGTGCCCTGAGGACCCGATCTGCGGCGCGGAATTGGCGGAAAACTCGTGCGTCCGACGGTTGGCTGCGGGGTCGAGCGAAGCGACCCCACGGGTCCGTGCTTTCTGGGGGCTCGCTGGGTGTCACTGGCGTCTCGCCAGTGCGTCGACGAAAGCACGGGCAAGATGCCCGTGCCACCCGCCGAGAATCGAGCGATGCGAGGCACCCCGGGCCGGGGCTATAGATGGATCGGGCCGTCGCCGTCGCCGCGATTCAGGTAGATCGCGTCGCGGGCGATTTCCGAGGCCTCCAGCCGTTGGGCCAGCTTTCGGGAGGCGGCGAAGAGGAAATTGGAGGGTCCTCGCAAGTAGCCGGACGCGTCGAACGCGGCGCACCAGTCGCGGTGGGAGTGGTTCGAGACGATCAGATCGACGGCGCGCCGGTCGAGCTCGGCGGTCGCCGCGGCGACGACCTTCGTGGCGTCGCCGACCGAGGCGAGCCCGTCGATGAACGAGCCGACCTTCAAGGCGCCGAATTGCTTGTGGTCGCGGAACTGGGTGGCCAGAAGCACGCACCACCCGACGACCTTTCCCTCTTCCCGCACCCGAAGCCGAATGAAGCGGGGGTCGTCTTTGGGGTAGAGGATGCGGAGGGTCTTGCTGTCGCGCACGGCAATCATTGGGTACTGCTCGCGACACTGTGACCACAGCTCGTCGGCCCAGGCGTCGAACTCGTCGACTTGATCCGCGCTAAGGCGCTCGGTCGGTCGGTACTTTTTGCGGAGCGTCTGAATCGCTTTGAGGCCGACCCAGCCCGCCCCGGTGAAGGCGGCAAGATCGAGCAGAACACGCCGATACCATCTCTTGCGAAGATACGGAATGCCGTGCAGGAAGCGTGCCGGATGGTTGACTCGAAAGAAGAACGGGATCTCCAGGAGGAGCCAGCCGGACGCCTTCGCCATTCGGGCCGCCGGGACGTTCCAGCCGCCGATACCCAATCCGTACAACAGCGGGTTTTTGGCAAAGGCGTGAGCGATCAGTTGGGCGGTCACGAGGGCGTAATTTCGATTCACCGTGCCTTCGGAGATCGGCAGTCGGAAGTCGCCGACGTCGACCACCTCCTCGCCGAGCTTGAAGTCCTGGTGCTTGAGAATGTAGCCTCCGCGAACGATTCCCTCTTCGTCCAGGGCCACGAACTGCTCCTGAAACAGCCTTCTGCCGGGCACCGGGGGCAGCCACTCGGAGGTGGGCCGAGTCGGGAACGCGGACGGCACTCCCCCCGCTCTCAGACGCCGGTTGAATTCCGCGACTTCCTCAACGTGCGCTTGACCGTATTCCGTGATTTCGACACGCATGCGTTTCGTCTCCCCGGGCGCCGTAGTGAGCAGGCCGATCTCGCTTCGCCCGTGAAATGCTCCCGCCCCCCTCGGGCAGGGAAGGGCGAGGTGGCTGTCTCCCACTTCTTTCTCCAATCACGCCGTCATGCCGCCATCGACGACCAGCGTCTGTCCGGTAATCCAGCTTGCCCTTTCGCTTCCCAGGAAGGCGATCGCGGCGGCCACCTGGTCGGGCTGTCCAAAGCCCAACGGATGACAGTCCTCCAGCGCAGCGACCTGCTCCGGCTTCAGTGAGTTGAGAACCCTGTGCAACATCTCCGTGTGGAACTGCCCGGGAGCTATCGCGTTCACCCGAATCCCGCGAGGCGCTACCTCCCGGGCGAGGGACCGGGTCAGAGAAATCAGGGCTCCCTTGGTCGCGGCATAGACGACGGAACCGGGTGCACCTCGCAGCGCCACGCACGAGGAGACGTTGACGATGGCCGAGCCTTGAGTGAGCATGGGCAAGAAGGCCTTGAGCAGGGAGACCACCGAGACGAGGTTCAACTCGACGACGTCGCGCACGCGCCGCATGGAGGTCGCCAACAGCGGCGATAGTTGTTCTCGACCGGCGCTGTTCACCAGCAGGTCGACGCGGGGAGACGTCTCCCGGACCGCGGCGGCCAGCCGCTTGACGGCGTCGTCGTCGGTCACGTCGCATGGCAGCGCCACGGCCTGCCCTCCGCCGGCGTCGATCTGGTCCGCCACCTCTTGCAGCATGTCCGCCCTTCGGGCCACCAGGAACACCCGGGCCCCCTCTTCCGCCAGCAGGATCGCCGTGGCTCGTCCCAACCCGCTGGAGGCCCCGGTGACGACGGCTGCCTTGTTGTCCCATCGGAGGTTCATGACCTCACCCCCATGTCATTTCGCAGGCTGCCCAAGAAAACCCGACCCCGAAGCCGACGAGAACCAGCCGGCTGCCGGCGACGATCTTCCGTTGTTCCACGTACTTCTGGATCGTAATGGGGATACTTGCAGAGGAGGTGTTTCCCACGTCCTCCATCGCCAGCGCGAGCTTGTTGGGCGGCACCTTGCTCCGGTGCGCCAGTTGCTCCAACATGAACTTGTTGGCCTGGTGATAGACGTAGTAGTCGATATCCTCGGCGCGGAGGTTCGCGGACTGCAACAGCTCCCGAATCACGCGCGGCACCACGGTGATGGCGAACGTGAACACGGCGGTGCCGTCCATAAAGAGGTGGTTGGCCGATCGCGTGCAGCCCGCGTCGTCCGTCTGCTCTTTGGCGGTCTCTTGCGAACGGGGCGTGCGAAACGCGCCGGCAGGGATCGTCAGGCTGGCCGCCCCCTTTCCGTCCGTCCCCACGACGAACTGGCCAATCCGGCCGGGGCCGGAGTCCGTCGCGCCGACCAGCGCCGCCGCGGCTCCGTCCCCGAAGAGCACCCTCGTGGTCCGGTCGCGCGGGTGGACAGCCTGGGTGACGGTATCCGCGACCACCAAGAGGACGTTTTCAGCCATCCCGGAGACAATCAGCGCCTTGCTCAGCGCAAGCCCGTAGACAAACCCCGAGCATCCCAGGTCCATGCCCACGGCGCCGACCTGCTTTCGCAGCCCGAGCCGATGTTGAACGAGGCAAGCGCCGGAAGGAAGGAAGTGGTCGGGCATCTGCGTGCAGAAGATCAGGAAGTCGATTTCCTCGGCGGACACCAGTTCGCGCCGGAGCAGCTTCAGGGCCGCCTCGAACCCCAGGTCCGTGGCGGTGACGCCGGGCGGGGCAATGTGCCTGGACCGGATGCCCGATTCCTCGAACGTTTTCTCCAACGGCCACTCCGGATACTGGCGCTTCAGATCCTCCAACGTCTCCACCGTCGGCGGCAGGTGATAGCTGATCCCGAGGACTCGTGCGTCGCTCATCGCTCCGGCTCCGGTCTCCAAATCAGTGTGCAGGCGGCCCACGAGTAGCCGACGCCGAATCCCACCAGCACCAGCCGTTCTCCTGCCCGTATCCTGCCGCCTTCTACCGCCCGCTGGATTGCAAGGGGGATGCTGGCGGAGACCGTGTTTCCCACCGTTTCCACGTCGACGATCATTTTTTCCTTCGGGATACGGCTCCGCTTGGCCAGGTGCTCGAGCATGTATTTGTTCGCCTGATGGTAGACGTACCAGTCGACCTCGTCCGGCGAGAGTGCCGACTTCTCCAGCAGCCGCTTCACCGTCCGGGGCACGGTCGTGATGGCAAAGCTGAAGATGGCCGGTCCATCCATGAACAGGTTATCCTCCGATCGGGTGCAGCCGGAGTCGTCCGTGATTTGTTTCGCCGTGTCCGACGAGCGCGGCTTGCGCAACCCGCCACTTCGGACGATCAGATTCTCGGCGCCGGCGCCGTCCGTGCCGATCACGAAATCGCCGATCGCGCCCCCCCACTCCGAAGCCCCGATGAGCGTAGCGGCGGCCCCGTCGCCGAACAGCGTCCGGACTGTTCGGTCGCGAGGGTGAATATACTTGCTGTAGGTGTCGGCGGTGACGAGCAGGACGTTGCGAGCGACGCCCGAATCCACGAACGACTTGGCGATCTGGAGGCCATACACGAATCCGGAGCATCCGAGGTTGACGTCGAACGCCCCGACGTGCCTGCCGAGGCCCAGCGAGTCCTGAAGCACGCAGGCGCCGGACGGGAGGAAGTGGTCCGGGCATTGAGTGCAGAAGATGAGGTAGTCGATCTGCTCGTTCGGCACAATCTCGCGCAGGAGGAGCTTCCGTGCCGCGCGGCACCCCAAATCGCTCGCCGTCTCGTCGTTTGCGGCAACGTGCCTGGCACGGATGCCCGACTTCTCGTACAAGTCATCCATTCGCCAGTCGGGGTTCTCCTGGCGAAGGTCCTCGTTCGTCTCGATTCGCTCCGGCAAATGCCAGGCGATTCCAAGGATTGCGGCGCGCACGGCTAGTCCTCAAAAGCGTTCTTCGCTATCAGTCGATCCGTCAGCTCGCGGATCGACGTGAACGTGCGCATCTCCTCGTCGTCCACTTCCACGCCCAGTGCTTCGTCGACCGTGGAAATGATGGAAAGGTGGCCGATCGAATCCCACTGTTCGACGCTCTGCGGAGTATCGTCGAGCAAGAGCGAGCCCGGCTCGCGTCCCAGGGCCTCGCAAACCACGTCGAGAAACTGCGTAACGGTCATTCCTCATCCTCCTGCATTACCTTGTGATTGCATCTCAAACAACCGGACTTCTGAAAGCCCCAAACGCCCGCACTCCCTTCGCGCGCAGACGCCCGTTGAGCCGCTCGACCTCCTCGGCCACCTGCGCGGCGTGGTCGACGATGCTGATCGGGGCCATTCGGTCTCCCCTGCTTCGCGATCCCCTGCTGAGTCCGCCCGCCCTCCCCGGCGGATCACGCCGCCCTCCGCTCCAGCAGCTCGATCAATTGGTGCGTCGGCGTGTAACACCACGCGATCCGCCGGCCCGAGAAGGCCACGGCAGGTGCGGGCCGGCCTACTACCTGGCATTTGTGCTCGCGCAGGCGCAGGAGGGCCTCTTCGACGTCGTCCACCTCGTAGCAGACGTGGTAGGCACCGACCTGCCTCTTGATAAGGCTGTGCGCGGGCGACTTCTCGCCGAGAGGGCTGATCAGCTCGAGCAGCAATCCATCCGAGCCCTCTTGTTGGAGAAAGCAGACGCAAACGCGCTGGATCGGGTCTTCGAATGGTCCGGAGACCAGGCGATACGAGAGGGATTCCTCGTAGAACGCGATCGCCTTTTCCAGCGAGCTGACCGCCACTCCGATATGATGTCGTCGCATGCGACCTCTCCACGCCTGGAACCGTCCGAGCGTTTGGCAGGAAGTCGACGGGGGATCGATCTCCGGCCGACCGTGCCGGTCGTCAGCCCCTACGCCGCCGCCCGATCGAGCTTCGAATGTAAGTGGTCCAGGATTGCCTGGAAGGAAACCAGCTCCTCGACGTTCTCGTCGAGAAGCGAGACGTTGAACTCCTCGTCAACCACGGCGAACAGCGTGACGGTCGCCACGGAATCCCAGGCCTCGACGGTCTCCGGCGACGCCTTCGGAAGGTCGGCCGCCGGGGTTTCCGGGAAGACGATGTTAAAGCAGCTCTCCAGCCGAGAGCGGATGTCGTTCATGACTCCGATACCTCCGAGAACAGAAAGGGACACCCGGCCGCAAACGCGTTGCGTGCCACGACGGCCATGCCACCCACGTCCTCGGTCGCCACGACGCCGAGGAACTCGCCGAGCGGTCCGTTGCGGTCGGTGGGCACGTAATCGAGAAGAATTCTGTCGACCCGGTAACGGTCGAACATCGCTTTGAGCATCTCGTATTCGATCCGTCGGGAGAAGGCGCGGCAGCTCATCACCCACGTGTCGACGCGGAGCTCGTTTTGCCCCCGCCGGCCGGAGACCACGGTAATCTTGCCCAACGGCCCGTACTTGTCGGCGTAGGAGGCGGCGATCAGAAACCGGGCCGGATCCTGGACGCGAGATCTCCACGTGGCTTCATCCACGCGCCGGCCGTTGAGGTTGAATTGGTTCGTCTTGTTCACCAGCTCGTAGCTCCGCTGGTCCGGCGCGTCGAAGTGCAGCTTGATTTTCGCTTCCGCCCGGGCCAGCAACTCGTCCGGATTCGTCTTGGCGGCATGCCTTTCGCGCTCGCCCGCGGCCCGGAGGCTGCCTCCTCGGAGGCGATCCTCCTCGGTGATCGAAGCCTTGCCGAACCGCTGGCGCAGTCTCCGCAGGAAGCCGTCGATGGCGTCGGTCTGCGAGGGGAACAGGAGCGTCTCGATTTCGGGAAACGCGTCCCGGACTTCGGCCAGTTCGAACTCGCTGTCGTCGACGAACACGACGGCGTCCGCGTGGACGTTCCAGCGGTTGAGGATGTGCTGAACCGATCTCGATTTCGGCCCCCAATTGGCTTCGATGGGAAAAAGCAGGTCCGGCGGAACGATCAGATTTTCCCGTTCGAGCGCCCGCTCGACCGCCGCGGCATCGTTCTTGCTGGCGACCCCCAGAAGCACGCCGAGCCGGGACAAGGAGGCGAGCATCGCCTGGTAGAGGGCGTGGCCCTGGCTGTCGTGGTCGAGGTCCCACGAGATCCCGTCCACGCCGTCCTCGCCGAGGATCCCTCGCCATAGCGTGTTGTCCAGGTCGGTGATGATCCCTTTCTTCGGGGTGCCGGGCAACGCCAGCTTCGACAATTCACAGGCCATCGCCGACGCATGGTGCAGGGAATAGGGGAACCCCGCGCGGAACTCGCTCGCGAGCGAGAGACGACGTTCCGGCGGCGAGGACCTGTCGATCTGCTGGGGATCGAGAACGCGGACCGCAGGCTCGCCGGACAGGCTCTCGCCCAACTCGGCCACGGCCCGCCGCAGTGCCAGCGCGGTCGTGCTTGCCCAGTGCGATGGTGGATCGAACACCGGCGGCAGCGCCAGCGTGGGCAGGGCAACCGACACGCTCACTTCCTGGGAAAGCCTCAGGATGCCCGATCGGATCTGATCCAGGCGGGCAAGCGCCGTTTTCAGGACATCGTCCTCTCGGCCTTCGCGCCAGCCGTGCGCCGATCGGTAACCCAATCGGGGGTCGAGGTCTGCCCATTCGATCACCGCGACCGCCGCGTCCACACGTTTCCCCGCGAATCGCTCCAGATTGCCGGGTAGGTCACCGTAGATGCCGGTCTCCACCGCCACAAAGCGCCCGCGGATACGCCGAATCAGATAGGCCGCAAGAAACGTTTGCAGATGAAGCGGCGAGAAGCCGCAGACCAGTGCCACACGCCATGTGGGCGACTCTCGAGGAGTCTGCCCGTTGACCAGCGCCAAGGCTTCCGCGAGCTTCACCGAGAAATCCTCCCTGATTTCTCCGATGTCTTGTCTCTCGTCTCGGCAAGGTCGCCCGGACCACCCGAACGCGGGATCGGCCGATTCACTCCGCTCGACGGGTGACGAGCGCCGGCTTCTCAAGCGGCAGCTTGACCGTCCGAGGCGCGGTCGTGAGGTCGAAGCGGGAAGACAGCCCGTCCATCCGTGAATGGCCCGGAAACCCGGGGACTACACGTCCTGGTACGCGAATTGCTAAGCCGAGGGTCACCCGGTTCCACGCTCCGCGGTGTTGACCGGGTGGCGCACCTGGCCGAAAGGCAAACAGGGGAAGAGGCGCCGGTGGGATTCGAACCCACGGTGGCGGATTTGCAGTCCGCTGCCTTGATCCACTTGGCTACGGCGCCGTATCGTTCTATCTGCTTGGCAATGAAAGACTTACGTATTATGGCTGAATGGTGGCAGTCTACCCGCCCACCTCCCGATGAACCTACCAATTGTGACACCAGGGGAGCCGATCATGGCGAAGTCTGGTCGGCGAAAGGGCGGACGCAACAACGGCTACTGGTTCGACTCACGCGGGGGATGGTCCCTCACAAAGGGGATCAAGCTTTGCGACCCCGAGAGGAATCATAGCAAAGATCCCCGTGCGGAGGAAGACGCAAAGCTCGCCTACATGCGATGGGAAGTGGAGAAGCAGGGGGGACGAGAGAATCCGGGGAGACAAGTGCAAACAATCGGCCAAATCACGGTTGTCGAAGCCTGCGAAACGTCCCTTGACCACGCTGAGAAACATGGCTGCAAGTCGACCTGCGAAATGCGATCGAGGTTTCTGTTTGACCTATGCACCGGGTACCCTCCACGGTTCCGCGGATACACGGGCGGACCGGACCCCCGCGAGAGAATCCACCCGGGTTGCGTACTGAAACCCGTAAGCAAGCTCACCAAACTGGACATCGAGAACGGGACTGACGCCCACCAGGATTGAAAGAACGGTCGAGAAGCTATTCAGGCCATCAAGAGAGGGCTCGACTATTGTGTCGATCGGGAATCGATCCGGGAGAACCCGATCGGGGCGGCGGTGGGGTTGAGGCCGCCTTCAGTTTTGGGGTAGCAGGCGCCCCTTACGGGAAGGGCTCCCTTAGGTGTAATCTTACCTCGCACCTCATTAACGAGTTTTTCCTACGTTCCCCCTTCGGGGCAATGGGCTTCTTCCTGGGTGTCCTTGAAGCCTAGCGAGCCGGGGCCTCAGACCGAGGCGAGAGGTCAGTGGTCAGGGTTCAGGGTTCAGGATTTACGTGTATACGTGGAACTCCAAGTCCTGAACCCCGAACCCCGAACCCTGAACGCCACAAACTTGACTCATTTGCAGCAAATGTCCGAAGCCAAGTGCCCTAGAGCATCTCTAATGTGTCTCCTTCCCGCTGTCGTTCGCGCGTCTTGACGTCCGCTCCCACGCGCGACCGGAAGCGGCAAAAGCCCGCCAGAGCCGCACCGCCAATCACGGACGTTCCACTGCGGCCGACAGATGCCATACGGAGGCCGGGCGGGCGCTTGCGCATTTGCGAAGTCGATTGCGACTTTGCGAAATACTATTGCGCTTTGCGAACTGTCCGCCCCGACTTTGACCGCTGAATGTTGGGGATTTGTGGGGAATACTCCGAAATCCTCCGGCCGGGACTTGACAATTCAACGCTCCTTGGTAGTTTCGAGTCTTACTCGTAGGCGAAGGGGGGGCTCCTCATAGCCTACGAAAAAGGGCAAGGGTCTCCCATTTGCCACGGGATTGCGTACCGTCGCCATGGGGGCTGGTTGCCATCGGCGATAAGAGGTTTCTCAGGACGGAAGCCTAGGAATCGCAGCAACGACACATACGACGCACGGACTGCCGGATTCATGGACGACCAGCGGACAGTATGGATCGATGCGTTCCGCTTGGGGGTTGACATCCCAAGAGGACGGAGTCTGCGCTGACTACTCCCCCCTTTTCCCTCCTTCTTGCCCACACGAGTAGAGTTTTCGGTGGGCCAGGCGACGGCTTCACGCTCGGACAAGTCCCGAATTGACTGCCAAGCGGTTTCCATGACCTTCGGGTAGTCTGATCCGAAGCTGTGACCAGCCCGCGCCGGACACTCTGTGCCGCGTGGCCGCTCTTTCTCGGTGTGCCGGATATGCAGAGCCTGACACGCTGCGCTCGCGCCGAACGAGAAAAGACTCAGAGCCAGTCAATGCCAACTATTCAGGGGCACAGAAACGGGGAGGAATTGGACGTCATCTCTCGGGAGCCCAGAGAACCGAGAATGGAAGAACCATGAACAACGAACCGACGGTCTATGTGGTGGATTCTGACGGGGCCACACGCGACGCCGTGCGTGACCTGGCCTATACGATGAACGTGCCGTGTGAGGCGTATATCTCGGGGCAGGAATTCCTGGATGCTTATGACACGTCGCGTCCGGGCTGTGTCGTCCTGGAAGTCCGAATCGCGGACGTCAGCGGCTTGGACGTCCTCGAACGTTTGACGACACAGGGCGCCGTCATTCCTATCGTATTCCTGTCGGCCCATGCCAGTGTTTCCATCGCGGTGCGTGCGATGCGCGCCGGGGCGACGCACTTCCTGGAGAAGCCATTCCGCGAGCACGAGCTCTGGGACACGATCCGCGAGGCAATCCTCCTGGATGCGACACGACGTCGAGCGTTGGCGAAGCGTCGGGAACTCGACGACCAGCTCGCAAAACTGACGCCCAAGCAACATCAGATGCTGGAGATGATCGCCGAAGGGAAATCGAAGCAAGTCGTTGCCGCCGAAGCAGGCGTCTCCCTACGGACGATCGAGGCGCGTCGAAAGCACATCATGAAGAAGCTGGGGCTGGATTCAACCGCAGGACTGGTGCATTTTGCCTTGATGGCATGCAACGGACACTCGGAAGCGGTTCAGAAAACGGCGAGGGTGTCAACGTCCACACGATAGTCGTCGAAGTGGCCCCGGCACTGCACGGCACGTTCGACTTCCATTGCCGAACGACCAGCACTCCAGGCCGGTTATGACGATTCTGCGGGGCGTGCGGGCGAAAGGCGAAGGCTTTTCACGAAGAGATCACAGCAGTTGCATTCCAGGATGGTCTACGGCCGTCGGAACTCACCAGATGTGTCTTGACTTCCGGCCTGCTGGAATTACGCTGGAACCTAACAAGCATCCAACCCCCCTTTGCAACCCTCTCTTCTCCTAGCCGGACTTCCTCCAGCGTGTAAGTCGCAAGGAACGGGATACGTCCGCTGGTCTTTCCTGACTTCGGGTAGGTTTGGCCAAACTGGGAAAGGGTTCGTGTAGGGGGTCGGCCCATCAAGGCTCGACCATGGATTCGACGTGGGTGCGAGAGAGAACGACCTTTCAGGGCTGTCAGGTAGGGATGACAACCCAGAGGGACGGAGTCTGCCCCAAGCAAGCAACCGGCCGCCTACTCAGGCAGAGTGCACAAATACGGGCTTGATTGCTTTACCTACGCCGTCTGTTCGTTGCCGACTCCCGAAACCTGTTCTCTTCTTTTTTGCGTAGGGGACATCGAGCCATTCCCGGCTGCCTCACTGCCGAGGCGCGATTGAGTCATCGTCACGGGAGTACAACACGGAAGAGGAACCGCCTCCACGAATCGCCATGAGCAATCCAGACCGCAACAGAACGAGACGACGCCGGCCGCAAGCCAAACGCGGCAAGACGGCGTCTCCCAATCAGCAGACCACGACCGGAACCGGCGAATCGCCCGGCCAACTGGCGACGGACGTGGATTGGCCGAAACTGAGTGTCGCCGGCCTTGTCGTCCTGGCGACTTTCGTCTGGGCGTACTGGCCCACGTTGGTGAATCTGGTCAGCGCCTGGGATCGAGAACCGGATTACTCGCACGGCTACTTCGTGGTGCCGTTAGCCTTGTTCTTTCTGTATGCCAGACGCGACGCGTTCCCGGGAGTGAAATCGGGATTGGCGTGGCCGGGCCTTGCTCTCATCGCGCTGAGTATCGCGATTCGCACGTTCGGCGCCCGCTACTACGTCGACGCAATCGACGGCTGGTCAATCCTGGTTTGGGTCGCAGGCGTGGTCTGGCTCCTCGGGGGCTGGCGGGTCCTGTGGTGGAGTGCACCGTCGATCGCGTTCCTTTGGTTCATGATTCCGTTGCCGTTTCGCGTCGAGCGCTGGTTGAGCCTGCCGCTCCAGCGCATTGCGACCAAGATAAGCTGTGCGGGGCTGCAATGCTTCGGGCAGCCGGCAATATCGGAGGGCAACACGATTCTCATCGGCGACTTTCACCTCGAGGTCGAGCAGGCCTGTTCCGGCCTGAGGATCTTTGTAGGCATCGTTGCCCTGGCATTTGCCTACATCATTCTGGTCAAGCGCGCGTGGTGGGAGAGGGCGCTGCTGCTTCTTAGCGTCATTCCCATCGCGCTTATTGCGAATTCAACACGAATCATCGCTACCGGCCTCCTCAACCAGTGGGTATCCGGAGAGGCCGCCCACAAGTTCACGCACGACGTTTCGGGCTACGTCATGATTCCATTTGCGGCGGGACTCTTCGCACTCGTATTGTGGTACTTGGGCAACGTGATGCGAGAGGTCGAGCTCGTCGACATCGGAGAAATCGCGCGTCGCGAGGCCGTTGAGCCCTAGACGGCGTCGTTGCAGGCGTCCCATTGCGTACTCCAGAGGGCTGACCCTTTTGTAGGACGAGAACCCTATGTCAGAGAAGAACGCTACCTCATCGAACGGCACTCCCTTCCAGGCAGCCTCGAACGGCTCGATCACCGTGTTGGACTCTCGCTCGTACGCGGCCCAGGGCGCAAACGGCTCGGGCTTCGGCGGCCAGTCCGGCCAGGGATTCACCCTCTCGTTTGTGCTCAACGCCTTGCGCCAATGGTGGAAACTGGCCGTGCCCATCGGATTGCTCCTGGGCGCGGCGGCGGGAGGCTCGATCTACTGGCTGTTTGAGCCCGTGTACCAGGCCGAGGCGTGGCTGCAGATCCTGGGCCCCCAACAGCTTGTGTTTCCGGCAGAAGGCGATTCCAGGGTTTTTGTCGAGACGCAAGTGCAGACGATCAAGAGCCCGCTGGTTTTGGGGCCCGTTGTGAGTAAGCCGGAGATTGCCGAGATGGAGGAAGTCAAGAGGGAGGAGTGGCCGATCGAGTGGCTGCGAAAGAAAGTGAAGGTGCAGGCCCTCGGTGGATCGGAGCTGTACACCATCTCTTTTGAGGGAACCAACGCAGCAGATTCAAAGGAGATCGTCGAGGAGGTGGTGAATTCCTATCTCAACCTTCAGGCTCAGGAAGACGCGGAGCGGACCCAAAGGGTGATCGAGCTGCTCGAAGACGAAAGGGAGCGACAATTCGCCAAAGTTGATCAATCACGGGGCATCGTCCGCGAGTTGAGCCTTCAAGCGACCGGACGGGACCCCTTTGGTCAAAGACCCGAGCAGACCATCTCTGCGGTGGAACATCCGCTCCAAGAGTTGAGGAGGCAGCTTACGACGGCCGAGGCCGAGCGGGGACTCCTCGAAGCCAAGATCAAGGATTCTGAGAAAGTTGTCGGGGATCAGCAAATTGAAGTGGCCGACGCGATGGTCGAGAAAGAGATTTCGGAACACCCAGAGGTTCAAGGATTGAAGTTGGCCCTGTCTGGCAACCGGGCGAGACTTCGCGGATACGAGACAAAACTCGCTGACGGCGAGAAGGACCCGATCTATCAGTCCTTGTCGACGCGAATCGACGAGGACGAAAAGAGGCTCGAAGAGATACGAAACAAACTGCGTCCGGAAGTCGCGGAGGATATCAGAGGCGCCCTCGATGGCCAGCGCAAAGAGGAGTTGGCTCGCATGCAGGATCAGCTCAGAAGCTACACATTGCTGGAGGAATTCTACAAGGAGAAGTACAAGGAGGAACTTGAGAGCGTGCAGAGGTTCACCGGCGAGACATTTGAGCTGAAGTCCAAGCAAACGGACCTTTCGTTGGAAGAACAAGTCTTCGAGTTGATCGCGTTGCGCGTGACGAAGCTTCGCACCGAGCAGCGCGCCCCCGCGCGGGTCACGTTGCGGCAACAGGCAGAGACCCCGAAAAAACCCGTCGAGGTCGTTCCCTACAAGCAGATCCTGCTTGGATCGTTGGCGGGATTGTGCTTGCCGTTTGGCTTGGCGGTGCTCTGGGAGCGGGTCGTGCGGCGCGTGAGCGACGCTCGGCAACTCGGGCAACAATCGCAGCTTCCGGTAGTCGGGGAGATTGCCCGCTTGCCCGTCCGAACGAGCGTTTTCCCGCGCTCGTCGTCGCAGCGCATGGGCCAGGATCTCCGTGTGTTTGAGGAGAGCGTGGATAGTCTGAGGACGTGTCTGGCATTGTCGGAGCCTTTGCGGGACGTGAAGGTGTTGGCGGTCACCAGCGCCGCCAACAACGAGGGGAAGACGAGTGTGGCCGTCCAGTTGGCGGTCAGTAGCGCTCGGGCCTCCGGAGAGATGGCCCTGCTGATCGACGGGGACATGCGGTCTCCCGACGTCCACAAGGTTCTGGAAACCCGGCTCGGTCCCGGTTTGGCTGAGGTACTGAACGGCGAGTGCACCCTGGAAGAGGCGATTATCACGGACTGGAGCAGTCGCGTCCACATACTCCCCGCCGGCAAGCTGCGGGGGAGTCCCCATAAGCTGCTGGGCAACGGAGCCCTGAAGTCACTCTTGGAGACGGTCCGGTCGTCCTACCGCCACGTGGTGATCGACACGCCCCCCATTCTGGCTGCCGGGGAAGCACTCGTCTTTGCGAGGGCAGCGGATGCGTCCCTGATCTGCGCGATGCGGGACGTCAGTCGGATGGATCAAATCAATACGGCCCATGACCGGCTTAAGGGAGCAGGCGGAAACCCCGTCGGCGTTGTCCTCAACGGCGTCCCCACCAAGCAGTACGCGTACCGTTACGGTACCTATGACTATCATCGCGCTTGAGAGCAGGAAAGCGGCAACGACACGGTTCTCGGGTGTCTCGCGGAACGGCTCGCCGTTTCAGCCCCGAGAGTGCGGTTTGACGCTCGGCGTTTCCCTGGCGACTGAGGAGTAGTCCGTGGCAGAACGATCCGATGCGAGAGAAGCCTTGCGAACGGCAGTCCGCCGGCAAGTAGACCGCAAGGTGCCTCCGTCCAGCCCCGAAAGCATGACGCACGAGGACATCGACACCAACGACGGGAGAAAGATCAGCAAGGTTCTCAACGTTCCCTTGTTGGCCGGCACCCTGATCGCCGTGGCCGTGCTCGGTCCGGCGGCCTACGCTTGGCGGTCCTACCAGGTGAAACGCACCGCGACCGCATTTCTCGACCGGGCCGACGTTCTCGAAGGACAAGAGGATTGGGAAGAGGCGGCGGGCTATCTTCACCGCTACTTGCGGCTGCGCCCCGACGCGGAAGACGCGACGGAAGTACAAATCCGTCTGGCCAAAGTCTACGACAAGTCGGCGGTAGAATCGGAGTCCACGGTGGAAGCGTGGCGGCGGAAGGCACGGGCGGTTGACCTGTACTACCAGGCGATCGGCATCGCCACGGCCGACGAGCAGCCCGCCCTCCGTCGCCGACTAGCAGAGCTTCTGCTGGATCTAGAACGATTCGCGTCGGCGGAGAAAGAAGCTGACAGACTTCTCGCGACCAACGAGGACGACCCGGAAGGCCTTCGGTTGCTGGCCTTGGCACTCTACGGACAGGTTCAATCGGGCGCCTCCGTCGCCAACCCAAATCCTAGTCTCTGTGTCGGCGAAGCTCTTGAGCGGGCCCTGGAGGCGAATCCGGGCAGCGTCGAGCTTTCCACGAGGTTGGCTCATATCTATCGGAACGAAGTGCAACTGCTGACTGACGAGAAACAAGCCTTAGGCGAAGCGGAGCGGGCGGAATTGGCCGACAAGGTCATGAATGACTTGGTGGCAAAAAACTCGGAACCCCAGGAGAGCCCGGAGGTAGCCGAGGCGTTTCTCGCTCGCTATCGCTACCGAAGCACGTACAACCTGCCCGGGGCTGAGGAAGATCTGACCGAAGCCCTGGAGCACGGGCCGCAGGATTGGACCGTGTTGATGACGGCAGCCGAGTCCGCATCTGCGCAGGCCCGGACGCTCCAAGAGAATGGGGCCGCGGCCGACGAAGTCCGCCCGATGTACGACAAGGCCCGCGGCTTCTACGAACGTGCAATGGAAGTCGATCCCTCAAGAGAACAAGCCTACCTGGGTCTCGGGGAAGTCTACGTGGCCCAGGGCGAGGCAGCCCTTGCGGTCCAGACATGGAAGCGGGGTTTGGACCATTCCGACGAAAGGAGCATTCTGCTGAATGCACGGTTGGCGGACGTCCTGACCCGCCACGGGCAACTCGACGAAGCAAAGGGCCACCTGGATGTGCTCGCCGGCGTCGCCGAAGAGCTTGCCCCGCGTTCGAGTCGATTGCAGCGAGTCGCTCGCCAGCGCTTCGTCGACTTCCTGCGTGCACAGTGGCACGCGGCGAAGGGCGAGTATCTTCAAGCCGTTCCCTTGTTGCGCCGGGTCACCACCGCCGATGCAGGCGCGAAGGCTGAAGCGGCACAAGCATTCCAAGCTTGGAGGATGTTGGGCGGCATTCACACGGTCTTCGCTGAGCGAGACCGAGCCGCCAGTGCTTTCGAAGAGGCAGCCAACCTGCAACCGGGGATGATCCAGGCGCGGCTGGACGCTGCCGACGCCTGGTCGAACGCCGGCCGGCCGGATCTAGCCATTGTCCATTACGAGAGGGCGCTTACTGTCGCCCGCGATACGAAGGTTGACGATACGGAAATCCGATTTAGACTCGCTCGGGCGAGATTCCTTGGGCAGGCTCGCTTGCCCGAGGCGCAGAGGGCTTGGGGCTCGTTCGAGACGGCCCTGGAGGAACTGAAGAAGCCCGAACGCGCTGCCCGCCTCCCCGAGGCTTGGCGGCTCGCCATCCTCGAAGCCCAGTACCTGGTCGCGACATCCAAGGAAGATCGAGCGGACGATGAGGCCCTGGCCACCTCGGATCCGAAGCTTCAGCAGGCCAAGCAACTCCTCGACCAAGCCCAGAAGGACTTCTCGGACTCGACGGCGCTTCTACAGTCACTCGTGTCATTCTATGAGCTGATCGGCTACCCGAAGGACGCCGACCGCGCCCTTGCGGAATACGAGAAACATCTCGAGAAACCGGGCGCGGCTTGCCTGCTGCGGTCGATGCTCTTAACGCGCCGGCGACAGTACGAAGAGGCTCGAAAGGTGTTGCAGGACGGAATGGAGCAACTCTCGGCGCAAGCCCGTCCGGCGATCGAGGCCCAACTGGTCCGGGTCAGTCTCGACGAGGGGCAGCTCCCACGGGCCCAGAAAGAGCTGAAAGCGCTGGCTGCACGCCGTGGCAAGAGCGCGCTGCTCACCGGCTTGGTGTGCCAACTCGCCGACGTTGCACTGCAGAAGAACGAGATCAGCGTCCTGAAGCAGTGCGAATCGGACCTCCGTGAACTGGAAGGGGGCGGCGGGACCAACTGGCGGTACTATCGTGCGCGACGGCTCTTGGCGGAAGCGCAAACGCCCGCCCAGATTGACGCAGCCACCGACGAAGCCGATGCCTTGCAGAAACAGATTCAGAGGGCGCGTCCCGAATGGCCCGCCGGCCACTTCCTGAGTGGCTTGATTCTGGAGCGGCAACGCAGGTACGAAGAAGCCATCGATGCCTACAAAGAGGCCGTTCGCCTGGGCGAACGGGACATCTCCGTCTATGAGCGGCTCATCCGACTCGTCTACCTGACACAACGCTACGACGAAGCGGGCGAATACCACTCTCAGTTGCAGGAGCGGGGGGTTTCCTCGCCCGCGATGGACCTCTGGGAGATGCGAATTGCAGCAGTGCGCGGGCAATTGGATCGCGCGATTGAGATAGCGCGGCAACGTATCGAAAGTCAGCCTGACGATCCCTGGACATATATCTGGCTCGGCAGCCTCCTGTTGAACTCGAGTCAGAAGGCAACAGCAGAGGTCGCAGAGCAGCAAAGGGCGGATGCGGAGGCGGCGTTCCTGAAGGCAAAGGAGAAGGCTCCGAAGGAAGTGCGAACGTACCATGCTCTATTCGACTACTACGTCCGGACCAATCGGCTTGAGGATGCCGAAACGACGATCGGGGACGTTGAACAGCTCGCCGAGCTAGCCCCGGCAGCGCGGGCCTTCTCGGTCGCTGAAATGTACCGACGGTTGGGCAAGTTGGAGGAAGCGGAAAAGAACTACCGGACGGCGGATGAAGCACTCGCGCGACAGTCGGAGAAGGGCAAGCCGAGCGCAGAGGTCGTGGCGTCCCGCGTCGCGGTCAAAAAGCGGCTGGCAGAACTTGTCGCGCAAAGCGGCGATCCGGAGGCTCTGGAGAAAGCAACCAAGATATACCGACAGATCCGTGAGCTCGTGCCCGGGTCAAGATCGGCCCAACGGGATCTGGCCGCTGTTCTCGTGCTGGGTTCGGTCGGCAAGTACGACAGGGAGAGCGAGGATCGGTTCGGCGAGGCGATGGAGTTGCTCCCCCCCACCGACGCGGAAACCGGCGATTCCAGCGTGAATCGACGCCTTCGAGCCATGTTCTTGTCTCAGCGAGGGGGCAAGGAAAACCTCGCGGAGGCAAGGCAGATTTTCGAGCAACTGGTCGCGAATCCACAGGAGGTGACGGACATCGATCACCTGGCGCTGGCAGAAATCTACAAACGGGAGGCGAAGCTCCACCGGGCCGAAGGCAACGCCGAGGAGGCTCAGTTGGCGTTGCAGGCCGCCCGTGGGCAATTCACCGCACTCGTTGCTCGAGACAAGCCGAATGCGTCCCACGTGCTCTTGTTCATCGATTTCCTGCTTCAGAACGACCTCAAGGGCGACTCTGTACAGTGGCGGAGGAAGTTCGAGGAGATTGCGGCCGACACCCCCGAACTCTTGCAGAGGTACGTCGACCTTCTGCTTGGACAGGGTTTGAAAGACGAGGCCCAAGCGGCACTGAAAAGGCTCGATCAGTTGGCGACCGACAGTGCCGAGCTTCGAGGGGCCTATGTGGCCCTTCTACTCCAACATGGCATGAACGACGAAGCTTCCGCCTCGCTGGACAAACTCGAGGCACTTGCCCCCGACAGTCTGGGTACGATCGCATTGCGGGCCCGCTGGTTGGCGGCTAAAGGAGAGACTGCGAAAATCGAACGCCTGGTCGAACCCTTCGCGGCCAGGCTCCTTGAGGAAGCCGGCGAGGACGAAGAAAAACGCGCGCAAGTGTGTTTTCAGATTGGCGCGGTCTATTCCGCCGCGTCGCAGAGTGAGCCGGCGGAACGATGGTATCGTCGCGGCGTTGAGTTGGCGCCGGATAGGTACGGCGCCGTGGTCGTGGACCTCGCAAAGCAAGGCCAGACCACCGAGGCGATCCGGATCTGCAACGAGGCGGCCAAGCGGGACAGTTCACCCCGGGCCGCCCAGGCCCTCACTATGGTGCTGATCGAAGGCAAGCCAAGCCCGGAGGATTTCGAGCTTGCGGAGCCGACGCTGTCCCAAGCCGTCGAAGAGTACAAGGATAATCCCGAGTTGCTGTTCGCCGTGGCAAACGTGCGGATTCAACAGGATCGAATCGACGACGCCATCGCACTCTACGAAGATGTCCTGGAGCTGAGGCCGAAAAACGTCATCGTCCTAAATAACCTGGCGACGTTGCTCTCGGAATCGCCCGAACGGCGGGACGAGGCGCTTCGCTGCATCGATCAGGCCATCGACTCTGGGGGGCCGCAGCCGGCGCTGCTGGACACGAAGGGGACGATCCTTATTCTAAGCGGCCGGGCCCAGGAAGCCGTGCGCTGGCTGGAGGAGGCGGTGTCCGGCGGCGCGTCTGACCCGCGGTTTCATTTCCATCTTGCCGTCGCCTATGACCGGGTCGGTGAATCGGGGAAGGCTCGTGATTCACTCCAAAGGGCCCGCGACGGAGACCTGATGGGCCAAATCCTCACCGAGACGGATCGAGAGTGGCTGGCGGAGCTCGAACGGAAATTCGGTTAGTAGAAACCAGGGGACTGCCCGTGCAACCTGCAATTGGATTCGACGTGAAACGATCTGCCCTCGTTCTCGGGATCGGGCTCGTGGCAGCGTCGACGCTCCTCTCCGGCGCCATCCATGGCTGGATGAGCGACCGGTGGGGGCCGCCACGAAACGCGCTGGCCGCCGCAGAGAAGCTCCAGGATATCCCGGATCGGTTTGGCAATTGGGAGCTTCAATCGTCCGATGAACTCGCCGAGTCCGTCCTGACCATGTTGGAGTGCATAGGATACACCTTCCGCACCTACGTGAACCAAGAGACCGGCGAGACCGTCCGCGTGGGGGTGCTCCTCGGTCCTTCCGGAGCGATGTCGGTACACACGCCGGAGATCTGCTTTTCGAGCCGGGATTACACTGTGTTTGAAGAAAGACGTCGGGTGGCGATTGAGAATGCCGGAGGAGAGTTCTGGGCTCTGACTTTCCGAGCGAACAACCTTGATGCAGACATGCTCCGCGTCTACTACGGGTGGAGCACCGGCGAGGGCTGGTCGGCACCGGAGGAACCCCGCTTCACGTATGCCGGCAGCCCCTTTTTGTACAAGATCCAGTTGGCCGGCTCGTTGCCGCGGGGCGCGGACCCGGAAACCGGCGACCCCTGTCGCGCGTTTCTGAACGACTTCGTGCCGGTGGCCGAGCGCTACCTGGTGAAAGCTGACTGACTTCGATGCGTGTCCCTACCCTTCCCGATAGTACTTATGACGGACCTCACGAGCATGC
>DATKZH010000218.1:0-5213 GCA_035528065.1 Thermoguttaceae bacterium
CGCTCCTCGAAGAATGGTATGTGTTTGCACTACTGCCCCGTCTCTTGGACGGATTTCGCAGGCAAACGTTCCCATCTTCGAGGAGCGTTTTTCAAGAACTCCCCGAAAAACCAGGACCGAAACGCGTTTTCCGACGGACACGAGCTATACCTCCCTTTCCCCCTAAATAGCTCGTGCTGCCTTCTGGAACACGGGTCACTGCCGGGTCGCATGCCCAGAACGTGGTGGCCAAAGACGACGGCGTTCGCTTCGCTCAGCGGCGTGCCGCCCAAGACATGGCGTGCGACCCACTTGGGGGCCTGGCCGGACGCGCAGGACCCGCGCGAAGGATCACCCACCTCGCGTGGCCTGCAACGCCGCCTCCCGAATTCTACCCGGCCGGCTGGCCCAGTTTCCATGTGATTGCTGCCCCCATGCGCGGCGCGTTGCCCTGGGCTTCCGTACGCCGCACTGTTGTGGCCCGGTCTTCTGAGACCGTCCCACAAACCGGCAAGCGGCGGTGGTGCCACGGTCGGGGGTGGCTGGGGGAACGCGGATGCGAATCGGTGTGCGGCCCCCGACCCGTGCTCAAGCACGGGCCTAATACCGCTTCGCGGACAACGGGGGTAAACGCCCGTGCGAGAATGCGCGAGAAACGCCCGTGCGAGGATCCGCGAGAAACGCCCGTGCGAGAATGCCCGAGCAGGCCCCCAGAGACCCTGAGGGCCGGAAGCTTCTGACTCAACGGGCCTCCCCATCCAACTCGCCACGCATCACCTCCAGCTCGCTCTGGTCCAGCCCCCACAGCCGGCCGGCGAGCCGGTCGATCTCGTGCTGGATTTGGGTCTTGGGCTCGCCGCGTCGGGTTGCCTCGTGGGCTCGGCGGCTGGAGGCGGCAAGGTCGAGGTGCAATGGATCGCCCGGCGCGAATCGCCGCAGGCGGATGTAGTCGAGGATGCTCGGCGTGCCGAAGCCTTTGCCGCCGCGGACGCTGTGCGAAGCCACCAGGAAGTTGACGACCGAGCTGTTGAGCAGGGCGCAGAGATAATGGGCCTCGTCGGCCGAGTCGACGGCCACCAGCACGCAGGTCTCCTGCGGGATCACGGGCCGGGGGCGAAGGAGCGGGTGCCCGACCGGCTCGACCACGGCCGCACTCATCCGCTTGTCCATGCGGCGCCACACGACCTTGATCGGCGCGACCGTGTACGGGCCCACGTTGTACATCGAATAGAACGCCGCACCCTGCTGATAGCGCCGATAGGCGGCACGGCTGGAGAGCACGTCGGCGAACCGTTTCAGGTAGGCATACGTTTTCGGGTAGCGGCCCTGCATCGTCGCCTCGTCGATGCCCCGCCGGGCGGCCACGTCCTGGGCGAGCAGCAGGTGGCACGAGGGGGCGGCGTGATATCGGTTGACGTCGCCCCAGCGCGCGAGCGGGTAGAGCAAGTCGGGTTCGATCACTTGCTCGACCGAGTCGACGCCTCGCTTGGCCCGCGCGATGACGTTCCGTACGAGCACGCCGCCGTCGCAAGCGCCCAACACGGTGACCCAGTACACGGCGTTGGCACCGCCGCTATTGGCCCCCAGATGGGCCTCGTAATCGGAGGGCCCGACCAGCCGAGCCCACGCGGTCTTCAGCCCCTCGGGTCGCAGCAGCCAGGGCGAGGTGGGCCGATCCGCGTCGATCGGCTCGGCCTCGTAGCTGCGCCGCTCCATGCAAGGCTCGCCGTCGCTTTGGCTCTCCTTCGGCTGGGCCGTCGGCGACCACTTGACGTACGGAACGGGATACGTCGTCGGGCGGCCTTTCTCCAGCGTGATCGTCGCGGTCCAGTTGGCGGCCCCGGGAAACGGCCGGCACGGAACCAGGTCGTTCACGCGAAGCACGCGAAGCCACTCCCCACCGCTTCCCAGGCGGAACCGGCGGAACCCGTCGCCGGCCCCCTTCGTCTGGAAGAGCGTTTGGGTGATGACCATGCCCAGGCGCCCCTTCTCCTTCAGGTAGCGGTCGGCCGCCGCGTAGAGCATCAGCATCGAGACGTCCTTCTTGCCGCCCCCGTGTCGGGCATCGGACGCCGAGAGGCTGAACAGGCCGTAGTGGTGCCAAAGCGGCTTGGTCCGCTCGCGGTAGTCGTCGGGCAGGTCGTCCCAGGCGATCCAGGGCGGATTGCCCACCACGAAGTCGAACCGCCCGCCACACTCCCGGCCTTCGCCCGGGTCGAGGATCGAGTCGCGCAGGAAGACCGGGATCCGCACGCAGTCGGTATGCCCCAAGAGATCGCAGATCGCGATCAGGTAGTTCGCCCGCGACGAAAGGACGGCCAGCGGATTGAGATCGAACCCGACCACGCCCGCCAGGATCGCTCGGCACAGCCGCCCCGGCTCGACGCCCCCATCTCGCCCTTCCGCCTCGCACCAAGCCCGCATCCGGTTGATGGCCGCCACCAGAAACGTGCCGGAGCCGCAGGCCGGGTCGAGGAGCCGCGACTCGGGCTCTCCCTGGTAGGCGACGTCTTCGAGCACGTGCCGGGCGAGCCAGTCGGGCGTGTAGTATTCGCCCAGCGCGTGCCGGACCGGCTTGGGAAACAAGTCCGTGTAGAGCCCCTTGACGAGATCCCGGTTCCCGGCTGGGTCATCCGGGATCGCGCCGGCGTCGTACGCGCGCAGACGGTCCGCCAGTCGCCGAACGATTTGCTCGATCGGCCCATCCCAGGCGGCCGTGTACCACGAGAACGGGTCGTCCTCCCACGGCGCGATCACGTTCACGCCCTCCAAGAAGCCGCCCGCCTCCAAACGCTCGACCTCGCGCTGGAGCTGCCCGCTCGTCCGGGCGCGGCTCAACCGGTCGGACGCCGTGGATGTCCCGTGCCGGGAGCCCACCCTCTGCCAGACCAGCAGCTTGATCACCAGCGCGTAATACGTTTGAACGGCGAACAGCAACTCGGCAGGCCGGAGTCGGTCGGGCCCGGCGCCATGGCGCTCCGCGAGGCCGTAGTGCTCCGCCAGTGCGTCCGCCATGGGCGAGGGCCGCTCGAGGTCGTGGCCGTACGCGCCCGAAGCGAGCCGTTTCCAGCCGTCCAGGGCTGCCCGTGCCGCGGGCGGAGCGTCGCCGATCAGCAGTTCGTAGAACGTGTGGACGCCGTCGCGCGTGACGTCTGCCCGTGCGCCGAAGTCCCGGGCGAGATTGTCCGGCGAAAGGGGATTGCGGGTGGATTGAAAGGCGGACGATTCGCTGTGCCGCATGTCGAGGGCGGGCGGTTCCGTGTCCGGGGCGTGCCGTCTCAGTGTGGGAAGCCATTCTCCACGTCCAGGCCGGTTCCTGCAAGCCGAGCACCAATAGCCCGAATTATTCATTTGTCGGGGAATTCTTGGACCCCCAAGGGTATCTAAGTGATTGAAACCGGGTCACTTACGATGCCATAAGGAGTTCCAAGATGGGTTCGCAGGGTGTTTGGCGTGAGACGTTTGATTTTTTCCCAGAAAAGCCGATCGTTGTCCAGCCGGTCGAAGCCCATTTGACGACCGACGCCGGACTGTTGCCGATTCGGCAGCTCGACGAGGCCCTCGGGCTGACCGAGCAGTTCGCCGCCGCGTTGATCGACGAGCGAACCGGGCCTGCGCTGACGCACTCGTTTCTGGAAATGACGCGGATGCGCGTCTACGGCATCTTGGCCGGCTACGAGGATCAGAACGACCACGACGCGTTGCGCAGCGACGCGGTGTTCAAGCTGATCGCCCGGGCGTTCGCCCGAGGACGGCGACCTGGCCAGCCAGCCGACCCTTTCCCGGTTCGAGAACGCGATCGGGCCGAAGTCGCTGTCCGCCTTGCGCGACGTGCTGATCGATCAGTTCATCGCCTCGTTCGACCAGCCGCCCACGCATCTGACGTGTGACCTCGACACGTTCGACGACCCCGCGCACGGCGAGCAGCAACTGACGTTCTTTCACGGCTACTACGACCAATGCCAGTATTTACCCGTGTCCTCACCTGCGCCGAGAACGATCAGGTGGTGATGGTTTCGCTGTTGTTTGGCATGGCCCCGCCGACGCTCGGCGCCGCGGAGGACTTGGAGTATCTGGTCGCTCGTCTGCGAGCGGTTTGGCCGGGGGTGCGGATCACGATCCGCGCCGACTCGGGCTTCGCCGTGCCGCGGTTTTACGAGGCGTGCGAGCGGGTGACACGGCTTGATTACACGATCGGCCTGAAAATGAACGCCGTGCTCCGGCGACGGAGCGACGCCCTGCTGGCCGAGGCCGTGGCTCGCTTCGAGCAGACGGGCCAGTCCCGACGGCTCTTCGACGCCTTCTGGTACCGTGCCGGATCGTGGCCCGCCTCTCGGGCACCTGGCCTTTCCTGCACCACTACCGGGCCGTCTCCTCCGCCATCCACGCCGCCATTGCTTCTGCGGCCATCGACACCAGCTAAGGATCGCGCAAGAAACAACTGTCGCGATATGGCCGTGGGGCACGTTTGCAGCGTGCCTGGCACGATGGAATCGTGCCCCACTTATTGTTTCTGCGATCCTTAAGCCCCCCGACAACCCGAATTCTCGCGCCCACCTGTCGCCCGACGTGGGGGAAAGGGGGCCTTGCGGCCTCCTCCCCGCCTCCTGCCCTCCACAGCCGCTCCTCGGCAAGCATCACGCCCCTGACTACGGATTTCCCGAACCCAAATGAATAATCCGGGCTAGTGCGACGGCGCATCGTTTCATCTTCTTGTCCCCCGACTGCGCGGATCACGGCCTAAGCATCGTGCCCCTCCACAATTACTCCGCCCCTCGCCCGCTGTGCCTGACGCGCAAAAAATAAAATCAGAAAATAGCTCCGAAGAGGGGTGAATCTTTCCTCTCCGCCCTCCAAAAGGGGGGTGCGCAAAGTGGGCCTTCGTGGCTTCGGGTCATGTCAGCCCGTGTTCAGACGCTCCACGGCTCGCGGCCCGGGGGGCGGGTGAGGGGCTTGTTGGCGGCGTCGCTGTTGAGGAAGCGTTCTTGGGCCGGGTCCCACTTGAGCCGCTCGCCCGTTTGACACGCGATGTAGCCGAGCTGGCAGAGCGACGTGGCCCGGTGGCCGACCTCCACGTCCTCCATGGTTTGCGCGCGCGTCTTGACGCAGTCGATGAAGTCGCGCTTCTCGTTCTTGAGCGGGAAGCGGACCGCGTCGGCCCCCAGCTCCGCGGTGAGGATCGACTCGGGCTCGGCGGTGAGCTTGTCGGGGCCGTAGTCCGCCTGGATCCAGCC
>DATKZH010000219.1:0-8444 GCA_035528065.1 Thermoguttaceae bacterium
GAGATCCTCGGCAAATCGGGCGAGACGTTCGAGTTCCCCGTCGATTGGGGTAAGGACCTCCAGGCCGAGCACGAACGCTTCCTGACCGAGAAGCACTTCCAGTGCCCGGTAATCCTGTTCGACTACCCCCGCGAGATCAAGCCGTTCTACATGCGCGTGGGGGACGACGGCCGAACGGTTCGGGCGATGGACGTCCTGGTGCCCAAGGTGGGCGAGATCATCGGCGGGAGCCAGCGCGAGGAACGTCTCGACGTCCTCCAGCAGCGGATGGCCGAACAGGGCCTCCACGCCGACGACTACTGGTGGTACCTCGATCTGCGCCGCTACGGCACGGTGCCCCACGCCGGCTTCGGCCTCGGCCTGGAGCGGTGTGTGCAGTTCATCACCGGCATGGCCAACATCCGCGACGTGATCCCGTTCCCGCGGACCCCGGGGAGCGCGGAGTTCTGAGCCTGGGGCAGGTGCGGTCCGAGGGCGGCCGCAAGGGAATTGACATCGACGTCGTCGCAGTTGACAATTCTCCTAGAGGGCCTGCGACACGACCAAGAGTGCGAGGCGGTCTTCTCATGAATCGCAAAGAGCTTCTGAATCGGATCTCGGTCGATCCCAACGTGTGCTTCGGAAAGCCGTGCATCCGCGGCACAAGGGTTTGGGTCTCGCTGATCCTCGAGAACTTGTCGGAAGGGGTCCGCGAAGAAGAGATCCTTGCCGCCTACCCATCGTTGCGTCCGGAAGACATCCGCGCGGCGTTGGCGTACGCAGCCGAAATGACGCGAGAGCGCATCATTCCCGTGCCGATGGAGGCGGCCAACCCGTGAGGTTCAAGCTCGACGAGAACCTCGATCTGCGGCTCGTTTCGCTGATCGAAGAGGGCGGGCATGACGTGGATAGCGTGCACGGCGAGGGACTGTCGGGCAGCAGCGACGAGGTCGTCTACGAGGCTTGCGTTCGGGACCGCCGGATTCTTATCAGCCTCGATTTGGACTTTGCCAACCCGATTCGATTCCCGCCAGCGGCGACGCCGGGAATTATCGTGGTCCGCCCACCGCGCCCCGTGTTGCCCCAGATTCGAGCAACGCTTGCGGCGGCGCTTCCCGATCTTCAGACTAGGCAACTGGACGGCAGGCTTTGGATCGTCGAGCCGGGCAGAATCCGGGTGTACGACCCGGACGAGTAGGCGGCACGGGTTTCGCGAAATCGAGATTCGCGCAGATTGATCCAGCCCATTGGAAAATAGCGCGTGACTTCGCTCGTGTGCCCTTGGCCTCGTGATCAGCGGCAAGGCCGGCGTCCGCAACGTGATCGCGTTCCGCTGAGCTCTACGAAGGGCGGAGTTCTGAATCGCGCGATGGTGGCGGGTGCTTCGGAGGAATAGGGGTGAAAAGACCTATCGCCGCCGTTGCGGTTATTACCGTGGCGCTTTCGGGTCCGACAGTAGCGGCTGAGGACGGCAGCCGTGGGCCGCCCGACGTGCGCCTGGAGCCGGGCGTCCCGGCGAGGTACCTCCTCGACTACCCGCCGGCGGAACGGTTCTGCCCGCCCGTCCCGTCGTTCTTCTTCGAAGTGGTCCGCACGTTCGAGGTCATACGCGGGCACCGAGTGACTCATCAACCCAACGGAGGATACGGTCTGCCCGTGAAACAGAAGGTGGACGGCAAGCACCTGCTGCACCTGGGTGCCGACGTGGGCTGGTACCGCGTCGGGGATCCGGTGTACGCGGTGGCTGCCGGCGTGGTGCGGGCCTCCGACGGTCCCAGCTTGAATGCGGACGAGCAGGCATCCGACACCGGCGACCGGGCCGGCCGCCGAGGGTCGAGCGGCCCGCCGAAGATGCAATGGGGCAACATCGTTACCATCGAACACCGACTGCCCGGCGGAGAGTACTTCACCACCGTTTACGGACACCTCGGCAGCGATCGACTGGTGGAGGCGGGCGACGTGGTCGAAGCGGGGCAACCGATTGGGACGATCGGCCGGAAGCACCCTCGTATCAACGGGGGTTTCGACCCCCACGTCCACTTCGCGGTTCGCCAAGGCCGACTCGCCGAGCCGGGATGCACGCTGATGATCTTGCGAGTCGACGGTCGGACGCACTCCCTGAAGCTCGTCGCCGTGGAGAAAGACGAGATGGAAGTCGAGCTGCCGGCGGAGGTCTCGGGGACCTCCGTCACCTGGGACGGCCGTGCCTACCCGTTGACGCGCCGTGGCGACGTGTGCTTCCTCCCCGCCCGGCTACTGTGCGCCGTCAAATCCCGCCCGGGGTTCGAGATCGTCGGCTACGGGCTGAGCACCGAGGATTGGGCCGACCCGGTGGCTTTCCTGCGACGACACGGGGCCGATCGCAACCCGGCCCCCTTCCGAGGCCCCGAGCCGGGACACGCCGCCCGGAAACGCTGATCAACCGTGCAGAGGCCGATAGGGTCGAGCCGTTGGGGCAGCGGTGCATGACGCCACTTTAGCAATTCTGACTTCAATCGCCCGAAATTGCCTCTTCTCCCATCGCACCATTCGGCCCTTCCCTCTCATCTCGCCGTTTCACAAAAGCTTCACATGGGTAGGTTGGACGCGCCGATGTCAAAGTACGTCAGCTACGGACGGTGAATTGTTTGCACAGGATGGGCGCTTTCGGGCGGAACGGCAGTCGGTTCCGGTTATGACGATTCCGCCGGGAGCCACCAGGGCAAGCAGGCCACGGACGCGGTCGAGATCCCTTGCCTCCAACTGCCAGCGTGACGTCCGTGGTCAAATCGAACGCGAACTACCTCAAGCTATACCAGGAAGAATCGCCCCAGCCGCAACGGCCGGAGGTCGAAGATCTGGGCAGCCTGTCCGATGTGTTCAATGCCTTTGAGCAGCTCACCGGCTGGTCGATCAGATACGCCTCCACCCCCGAGCCGAGCCACCCGACCGACCTGACGTGGTCCGCCCCGGTCAACCCGGGCGTCGGAGCAACTCCCGGACACCTCAGGCTCGATCCGGTGGACCCGACTCGGGTCAACTCCGCTCGGCTCAACTCCGCTCGGCAACCGGCTCCCGAGGCCGCCAGGCAACTGGCTTCTGCCCTTGCGGCCATGGTGGCCGAACTGCTCAAGACCCAGCACGCTCTGTGGCAGCGCGAGGCGGAGTTGGCGGCCGGGGTCCCGGTGGTCCCGCACCCCGAAGAGCGGAAACACCTGGCTGCGCGTCTGGAGGCCGTGCTCAAAGGGGGTGCTCAGGCGGTCGGATGCCAGGCCGCCGCGCTCTATCTGCTCGACGAGGCCACCACCCGCCTCAAACTCCGCTCGAGCTGGGGACTACCCCGCAGACGCCTTGCCAACCCGCCGCGACCACTGGAAGGGGCACTGGCCGACCTGGAAGCCATGCTGGGACACGCCGTCGTTCTGGACGACGTCCAGCGGCTGACCAACTGGAACGCTCCTGAGAACTTGGCCTCAGCCGTCTGTGTCCCCGTGGCCACCTCCACGACCATTCTGGGCACCCTCTGGGTTTTCTCCACCCAGAAGCGAGACTTCACGGACTGCCAAACCAACATCATCGAGGTCGTTGCGGGCCGATTGGCGGCCGACCTGGAGCGCGAGGTGCTCCTGCGCGAGGGGGTCGACGGGGCGGAGCTCAAACGCCAAATCGCCGCCGCCGAGCGATTGCAGCGGAATCAACTGCCGACGATTGCCCCCTTGCTGGACGGTTGGGACATGGCCGGCTGGACCGGGCAGGCCCGCTCGGTGGGGGGCGATTTCTACGACTGGTTCGCCTTGCCCGACTCGCTCGTGGCCGTGGCCGCCGGAGACGTCATGGGCCGGGGGGTCGAGGCCGCGATCTCCGCCAGTGCCGTGAAGGCCGCTCTCAGGTCCCACGGTCAGTACCAGCGCGACACCGCCGGATTGCTCAGCCAAGTCAACCTGACCCTCTGGACAGGCTCCGCCGGCGATCAGTCGGCCAGCCTCTTCTGCGGCCTGCTGGAAACCGCCACCGGCCAAGTCCGCTACAGCCTTGCCGGGCAACCTGCGATCGTCATCGTCCGCCCCGGCGGCTGGGAGTCGCTTAGTACGCCATCCCCACCGTTGGGGGAGAGTCCAGAGGCGGCTTACCGGGAACACCGGTGCAGCCTCAAGCCGGGCGAGGCCCTGGTCATCTTCACCGACGGCTTCCGCGACGCCTTGGACAAAAACGGCAAATCCCTCGGCGAAGCCGGCCTGGCCGAGCCGCTCGCCTCTCAACTCCACCTACCCGCCAGAGACTTGGTGGCCGTCGCCCGCGATCGCCTCGAAGCCCACGCCATCGCCCCCGAACGCGATAACCGCACGGTGCTGGTTATCAAGCGGACCAACCCTTGACGCCCAACCCGGGGCCGGTAAATTAGACACACGCGCGGCCCCCTCTTGCGGGAATGGCGGAATTGGCAGACGCGCTAGGTTGAGGGCCTAGTGGGATAATATCCCGTGCAGGTTCAAGTCCTGTTTCCCGCACCTTACATAGCAAGGACTTACGTCAAATCGGCGTGAGTCCTTTTTTGTTGGCATTGCGTCTCCGTGTAACAATGGTGCAACACAACGGCAGAGCAATGGCTGTGTAGCAGCGTTGCCGCAAGTTGCCGTCCTGATTCACCTTCCTGGGGAACTGGGGCAACATATGCGCTGTCACCGCTGGCTCGCAACCCACGCAGAAGTCAATTGCCGAGGCAAGGACGCTGGGAGCCCCGTCCAAACGGCTTCTGGAACTACGTGCGGCCCACTCTGGCCGAGAGTGTTACACCGGGCATGTTACACAGCAAACCCAGCGACTCCACGCAACGAGGGGGGCGTCCACAGAGAGTTGCCCTGACGACTACCCAGATGACCTAGCTTCAAGGCGCTGTAGGAGGGTCTGTTTCAGCCTCCTGATCGCCGCTTGGCCTATAGACGCCCCGCCGTCCAGTAGCGGACACCAGCCATGACCATGGTTTTCAATTCCCTTCTCAGGAGAATAAGCCATGGCCGACGACATCAAGATCCACCAGGTCGAACTATTGAGCGTGTCCAGTGCTCGCATCACGGACGGCAGCGAGACGGACGGTCAGAGAGTGGTAGTAGCCACGATCCGCCCCGACTTGCCTTTCTACCGTCCCCACAACATCGCCTTTTCGCTTAGCGGTAGTTCTCAAAGGCCCCCGGCTTGCGGACCAGCGTGTCGATCACGTGGCGGTAGTCGATCCGGTGTTTGCCACGACCTCGCAGCCGCGGCAGCCGCTCCACCAGCTTCTGGGCGTACCAGACCTCCAGATGCTCGGCGTAGACGCGCACCTCCACCTGCTCGTCGATCAAACGGCTGTCGACCGAGTAAACGTTGTGGTACACGTGGATCACGGCCCCCGTGCCCACACGTACCTTCACGCGTCGGCAACTCTCCTGACGCCCATCGGGCAGCGGCCGCAAATCCGCCAACTCCTCGGCCAGCCGACGCCGGCGCCCCGCGTTCCGGTCGGCCAACACCTCACGCAAGAACTCCTCATACGCCTGACGGTTCTCGAAGTCTCGACTCCCGCGAAGCAGCAACGCCTGGTCCACCGCCTCTTTGAACCAGCGATGCGACGACTCCGCGTCGCCGTTCTCGTTCGCCTTGCCCGCCTGAATCTTCTCCCCTTGCATGCCGTAGTGCTTCAGCAACCCCTCGTAACGCTGCGCAAAATCCTTCGCCGCCGAGAAGTTGTTCACCGCCGAGCTCATCCGGTCGCTGCGATGACGCGCGGGCACGCCGCCCAACTCCCACAAGGCGTTCTGCAAACCCTCGCTCAACGCCTCGAAGCTCTCCGAAAAGCAGACCGTCACCGTCTCCCAGTTCGAGTAGGTCAGCACGAAGTGATACACCAGGTGCTCGAACCGCTGACCCTCGATCGTCACGTTCAGGCTCGTCATCTGCGTGAAGTCCGAGGCACACAACCGTAGTCTCGCTGGTGTCTCAATAAGTCGCAGGTAGTCCAACGCTCGGTCGGTCGGGCCTGCTCACCCATACGAGCAAAGGTGCGTTCCCAAACTGCCCACAAGACGCCCGAGTACGGGTTGCCTCTGTAACAGTGGGCAAGGCACGTCGTGGCGACGGCCATGCCGCCCGGCCCCGCTGCCTCCCAGCTTCTTATCCGCTCATCGATCAACTCCCGTCGAATGCTACCGGCCCGAAATAGCCAACCCATTGCGTGCTCCTGTTGAAAGATGTTGTGGTTGGTTCACGCACATGGCTGGTGTCCGCCAACTCAATACTCCTCTGGCAACAGGATGGTCGTGGCGGCACGGTGACCACGATCATCGGCGGCCTCCGTGATCACCCAAAGCTTCACCCCTTTAAGCGTTCGGTATGCCGACAGGATGCGGCTGCCGTCGATCAGGGCTTCATCGTTGAGCGTCCTGTCTTCGTCGCACACCTCGCCCCAGTCGCCCTGCACGTGGCGGGAGAGGAAGTCATCGGGCCTCTGGCCGCTGTCTTGCAGGGCTTCAAGGGCTCCGGGCGTCGCGACAAGTTGGCCGAGGTGGAATTTCGGTTTGGACATTGGCTCTTCTCCTATTGAGCCTTGCATGGCCAATGAACCGAGGGCTTCCATCGGAAGCCCGGGTTCCCAGGGTGCACTCCACGTCGCACGATCATTCGCCGTGCAAACACCAATAGAATGGGAACCCGGCAACTTCGGCCCATTGGGGCCGAAGTCAGATCAGGGTCCCCATGGCCGGTGTCCGCTAAAGCGTAGCGTCAGCCGCATCCGGTCCCGCATCGGTTGCAGGAGGTTGTACTCATCCGTCGTGCTGATCAATACGGTGAAGTCGGCCAGCGGCACACTCTGTGGAGAGTTCCCTTTGCCGCCAGTAAGAACGATCTTTCGCTTGTCGAGGGCGAGGTACAAAGCCGTTTGGAACGGCTTGCCCATTTCGTGACATTCATCGACGTGGATGATGTCGTGGTTCTTTGCCGTCAGCAGCAGTGCATGGAGAAGCGATGCTCGAAAACCGCGGGATTGAAGGGGTCCGCGTTCTGCAAGGGCTGGTGAGCCTCGCCAACCGCCACCCCAGTGACGCCCTGGAAGAAGCCTGCCTGACGGCGTTCTCCCATCGGGCCTTCCGCCTGCGAATCCTTCGGCAACTGCTCAAGCGGCAAGCCGACAAGCAGAAGCAGTTCGACTTCGTCGACGAGCATCCGATCATCCGGCCGCCGGCCGATTACACGGCGTTCGTCGCCTCAGCCATCAAGAAGAACGCGGGTCGGGCACCGCTGCGAAGCAGTGGTCGGCGGGGTCTTCTGAGGCATGGCTTGGGCGTTCGAGGGGGGGATGCGAAGAGCCCTGATGGTCGATGCCACCAGGGCTCCGGTGCGTCCTCGACGCGCCCTCGATCCGGATATCCCTCGTCGGGTTGCTCCTCAGCAGAGCCCGACTCCGTTTCTCCGGACACTCCTAAGGTAATTCCCCTGAAACCTTTCTTCAAGAAGATTCTGCCATGAATGACCGTTTGCAGACGGCCCTGAAGCAACTACGCCTCTCCGGGCTGGCCCAATCGTTGGACGTGCGGCTTGAGGAGGCCACCAGCCATCAACTCAGCCACGCCGAGTTCTTGGAACTGATCCTCCAGGACGAACAGCTCGTACGACAGGAGCGGCTGATCGCCCGACGCGTGAAGGCCGCGTCCTTTCGCGAGCTGAAGCCGCTCGACGAGTTCGACTGGTCGTTCAATCCGAAGATCCCCAAGAAGCCGATCTACGACCTGGCTACCTGCCGGTTCATCCGCGAAGTGCGAGACGTGCTGTTTCTGGGGCCGCCCGGCGTGGGCAAGTCGTTCTTGGCCCAAATCCTGGGCTACCAGGCGATCAAGTCGGGCTTCACGGTGCTCTACCGCTCCATCTTCGACCTGGTCCGCGACTTCCTCCACGAAGAAGCCTTCGCCGGCGAAGACAAGGTGCTCTCGAAATACCTCAAGCCCGACCTGCTGATCGTCGACGACATGGGCATCAAGCAACTCCCCAAGAAAAGCGGCGAATATCTGTTCGAAATCATCCTGCGCCGCTACGAGATCCGTTCCACGATGATGACCAGCAACCGGCCGCTGGAAGACTGGGGCAAACTGATCGGCGACGTCCCGGCCGCCACGGCCATCCTCGACCGGTTCCTGCGCCATGCCGAGGTGATCGCCATCACCGGCAAGAGCTACCGGCTGCGGCATCAGGCCAACGATGCGCCGGAGGCGACAAAACCCGCCAATGCGCCGATCGACACGAACCCCAAACCGGCCGAACCGCCGATTGCCTCGACAGCGGAAGGTGAACCGGCCAACCGCAAACCCGGCACCAGGCGTTCAAAGCGCACCAAGAGCGGTGCCAACCCGGCACAGGCTTGATAATCGCAACGGTTCCGAGGAAGATAACACCATGACCCCTGGCTGGTTGTGAAGCGCCGATACGTGGCGGGTTTTGAAGCGCCGATTGACAGT
>DATKZH010000220.1:0-28026 GCA_035528065.1 Thermoguttaceae bacterium
GTAGCGGCGATCCCGAATAGATGGTTGAGCCCTCGCCCTTGAGGCCTCGTGGACAGCCCCGCACGCTCACCAGTTCGCAACAAGCAAATAACAACAAACTACCTGGTTGACAAAAGCGTTCCCATAGATGGGTCGAGGCACAGACCCACGCGTCTCGCATGAAACCAAGGCATCTGTGCGTGGGTCTCGTGCCTCGACCCACCCTACGCGATCTTCTCCGAGAGTCTCCGGCCCGCATGGTACAATCCGCGGTCCGCGCAGGCAAGTGCCCGGGGAGCCGGCTTGACAACGGGTCGCGTGGGCCATTACGCTGGGAAGCTCGCACCCTGCGCCGCACGATCCCGGGCCCGTAATCGTATGGACGACGCCTTGATCACCAGCCCTTTGGGCATCCTGGCGACATTGACGGGCGTGGCGTCGTTTTTCTTCCTCCTGGAGAAGCGGACCGGGTGGAGGGTTTTCAACCTGTTTCCGCCGCTTTTGTTCATCTACGCCGTCCCGCTGGTGCTGTCGAACACGGGCGTGATCTCCAACGAGTCGCCGCTCTACGATTGGATGGGGGAGACGGTGCTGCCGATGTTCCTGGTGCTCATGCTCCTCGACGTCGACGTGCTGGCCGCCGTGCGGATCATGGGCAAGGGCATCCTCGTTCTGCTCTGCGGAACGGCGGGGATCGTTCTCGGGGCGCCGGTGGCCTACTCGCTGGTGAAGCACGGGCTCGACCCCGACGCCTGGAAGGGATTCGGGGCCCTGGCGGGGAGCTGGATCGGCGGCACGGGCAACATGGGGGCCGTCGCCAAAGGGTTGGACACACCACCCTCCGCCTTCGGCCTCGCGGTCCTGACCGACGCCATGGTCTACCTGGTGTGGCTCCCCATCCTGCTGGGCTCGAAGAGCTGCGCACGATGGTTCAACCGCTTCGCCCGGGTCGACCCGAAAAGGATCGAGATGCTCGAGCGCCGGTCGGGCGGCCTCGCGCACGACAAGGGCAGGCCCGAGATGAGGCACATCCTCTACCTGCTGTTTCTCGGGCTGTTCGTCCCCTGCGTGGCGCGGGTGCTGGTCGTCTATCTGCCGGAGGCGAAGCCGGTGCTGACGGCCGGCTCGTGGGAGATCCTGCTGATCACCACCTTCGCGATCCTGCTCTCGATGACGCCCGCGAAGAAGATCCCGGGCAGCGGGGAACTGGCGGTGGCGCTGGTCTACCTTTTCGTCGCGCAGATGGGGGCCCGGGCGGAGATCGCCGGACTGGCCCGGCAGGCCCTGTGGTTCCTGCTCGGCGGGTACATTTGGATCCTGGTGCACGGCCTCTTTTGCGTTGCGGGGGCGCGCGTGCTTCGAGTGGATATTCACTCGACGGCCATCGCCAGCGCGGCCAACATCGGCGGCATCGCCAGCGCCCCGATCGTCGCCGCCTATCACAACCAGAAGCTCGTGCCGGTGAGCATCCTCATGGCGCTGATCGGCTACGCGATCGGCAACTATGGTGCTTTTGCCGCCGCGTGGCTGTGCTACCTCGTCGAGTAGCAGGCACACGCCGTGTGCCGTCCGCCGGCTACGGCACACGGCGTGTGCCTGCTACTCCGCAATCGGGCTATTCGGCCTCCTGAACCGGCCGTCCCACCACCGTCTTGCCCGGGGCGAACTCGCCGGTCATCCGCAGCGGATTCCCCTCCGCGTCCAGCTCGAAGGCGACCGGCGCATCGAGATCCTCGACGACGAACTCGGTCTCCGATCGCGGCAGGAGACTGAAATAACCCATCCCCGGTCCGCCGATCAACAGATGGTCGCCGGCCGTCTTGACGCGGAGCTTGAAGCCCTCGAAGGCGTACTGCTTGGCGTATTTGGCGAGAACGCTCGGGGCAAGCTCGACCACGTCGCCGTGCCGGGACGAGCAGGGCAAAGGTATCAGCTTCGGCGTGGGCTTCGGCCCGCCAGCCCGCGCGCGGAGGACCAGGTCGACGAGCTTGAACCGCTCGGAATCCTTGACGCGTTTCCTTTCCCGCCCGAACGGAAGGCTCAGGTCCCAAAACGTGTCGACGCGATGGACGAGCACCAGATCGGCGGCCGGCACCACGTCGATGGCGTGACCGCCGTAGCCGCGTGCCGAGTACATCCCCAGCTCCTTGAAGGGCCCGTCGACGATCCGCCACCACAGGTAGCCGTATCCGTATTGGGGGTTGGGGGTCGTGTCTCCCTCCTGGAAGTGCGAGGCGGTGCTTTCCCGGACCCACTGCTCGGTGAGAATCTGCCGGTCTCGCCACCTTCCCTCGCGAAGAAACAGAAGGCCCAGCCGTGCCATGTCGCGGGCCGACATGCGAAACGGGTAGGCCGGGTGGATCGAGTGTTTGGCCTCCAAATGGTAGTACGTGTCCTGCAATCGGAAGTCTTCCATCCCCAGCGGAGCGGCAAACCGCTTCTCGAACTCCTCAAAAACCTCGGTCCCCGTCTCGCGCTCGAAGATCGTGCACAGGGCGTTGAAGTCCCAGTTGTTGTACCAGAAGAGATCGCCGGGCGGGTGGCTCCCGCGCTCGGGTCGCTGCTCCTTCATGGCGGCCGTTTCGTAGGCGGCCGGATGGTAGACCCCGGATCGGGACTTGAGAAGATCGATCACCCGCGCTTGCTTCTCCGCGTCCGTCAGCGGGGGCTGGTCGTCGATCTTCAATTCGGCCAGCGTCTTGTTCAAGTCGACGTTGCCTTCCGCCACGTGGATTCCGTACAGGGCGCTGAGCAGGCTCTTGCGGATCGAGTGGCACATGTACCGCGTCTCGACGTTCCCCCAGGCGGCCAGCACCGCGCCGTCGTAGACGACCATCACCGCGGCGGAGTTGATCGCGTCGAAGTGTTCCCGGGCCTTCTGGAGCTTCTCGGAGGACCATCCGGCCTCTTCGGGCGACGCGTACTGGAGCCAGGTCGCTTGCGGATAGCGGTCGGACGCGTGCTCGCGCCACGTCTTCCACTCGTCGATCGGGTAATCGCCTGCCAGGCAGGGCGACAGGGCGACGAAAGAACAGAGGCCGAGAAGAAGTGCCGAGGCATTTTTCATTGGACGTCTCCGAATCTGCGTCAGGTCGCCAAGATCTGCGCGTGGGTCTCGTGCCTCGACCCACCCCACGTGATTTGACTCTCACGCCAGACTTCGTGCGTGCCCATGAGCCCGCGTTGTGCCCGCGGCCGGACGAGCCGCCGGCGATCAACGTTCTGCCGGTCCGGTGGCCTTCGGGTCGCGCCGGTCGCAGCTTGAGGGCCGCGTTTTCTCGACCAGCTCTTTCACCTTTTCGACGACAAGCCTCTCGACCGAGGGGGCGAGCCGCGAGGGAGCGCGGGTGTATCCCAACAGCGAGCCCCCGGCTTCGTAGCCGCCCTCTTGCAGAACCCGCAACGAGGGCAGGTAGTTGAACGCCTCGTTCGAGTAGCCCGCCACCCAAACGTTCGGTCCGTCCAGCTCCTTCTTCAGTCGCAGGGAGTAGTCGACGACGACTTCCCAGGCGAGGGCGACCAGGATCAGGTCGTCGCCGAAGCGGACCACGTGGACGTAGTACGGGTAGGTTTTGCAGAGCGTGCCGGTTTCGTCCAGTTGTTTGAGCAAGGTTTCGGCACGGCGGCGGGGGATGCCTTGCATGGCTTTGGTCTGCCGGACCAGCTCCTCACGACTCGGTGGCGTGTCGAACTCCAACGCGACCTGCTCCAATGCCAACCGCAACGGTCCGCGCACAGGGTGCGCCTCCGACGCACTCGCCCGCCCCACCGCCTCGGCCAACTGCTGCCCGTACCGCTCCGCCAGCTCCAGCGAGCCGCTGGGGTACGGTCGCTGATCGCCGCCGCAGCCGGCGAGGAAGAGGGCGACGGCTCCCGGCTGAGCCTGCTCGATGGCACGCTGGGCAAACCCGGGATAGTCGCCGCAGATATTCCGGTTGGTGAACGCCACCGCGTGGCACGCGTATCCGAACAACACCGCCCGCAGCTTGCCGTCCGGACCCTTGACCTGCAACACGGGCACGTCGTGATCGACCGGGCCTTCGGGGTCGTGGGCCATCCGGTAGCCCTTTTCGGTCTTCAGCCGCCGGTTGCAGGCAAACGTGGCCTGGTCCCGGGAGAAGCTCAGGTTTGCCGGGCCAAGGTCCTCGAGCGCCTGACCGATCACGTCGATCAATTTCCCTTGAAGCCAAACCAGATACCGCTCAACTTGGCGTATGCCCTCGGGTGAAAATCCGTAGAGCACCACCCGCTTGGGCCTGGTTTCCGGGCCGCTGTGGGTATGCGACGCATTGAGCAGGAGGCTCTCGGGCGGGAGCTGGAATCGACGGGCGACCTCCTCCTCCATGGCCTGGCGCAATTCCATGGGGATCATGCAAATGTCCATGGTGACGCTCACCAGGCGCGTGCCCTGTGCGTCTTCCAGGGCAAGTGCCTTGGCGTACAGGTCGTGGATCGTTCCCGTCGACGGCGCCGGCGACGCGCCTCCGGCCATCGGCATCGGAGACGGGGGTGTGACGACCACCGAAGCGACGCCGGCCTTCCAGCCTGGGTCTGCCCGGCATGTCTCGGCGGCATGCAAGCAGGCGCACCAGAGAGCCACGGCGGTGGCCGCCGTGAAAAAAGGCCCTTTTGCATGAGAACGAGATTGCATAGGGTCTCCTCCTGTCAGACAAGCCGTCGTGCGGTCGAATCGCGATAGGTTGTCAATCGGTCGAATCGCGACGGGTTGTCAATTGATGGTCATTATAGGCACGGAGGGAACAGAAAGGGATCGGGAGTATTCTGCGCTTGCTAGCGCGCCGTCGCGTGGTGAGGTCGGTGCGGCGTGCCCCGATTCCGGCCGATCGCCGCTCCCCCGGCAACGGAAGAGACTGCTGAACCTGAATCCTACCTTCCCGTCAGTCCTCGGCCAGCGGCGACCATTCCCCGAAGCGTTCCGTCTCGACTTTGCAGGGTCCCTTCGACCGCCAAATGGCGTTGGAGTTGTAGTCCCATTCGAGGTACTCGGACCCTCCGCCGCCGATGGTGGTGATCAGGTAACGGTTGTCGCGGTAGCCGATCACGCCCGCCTTCTGCGCCGGATACTCGAAGATCCCTCGGCCGCTGGACGGGTCGAGCGGCACCCAGCCGTAGTTGGGTAGATACACTTCCGGCCAGCGGTGGTAGAGGCCGTTGTCGGTCGAGGCGTCGTCGCCGCGGACGACGACCGACCCCACGTACCGCGCGGGCAGCCCGGCGGCGCGGCACAGCGAGATGTACACGAAGCTGTACTCCGAGCAGGACCCGCTCCCCCGTTGGAGCACGGTCGGCGCCACGTTCCAGCCCCCGCTCAGCTCGTAGTGCATTTTCTTGGTAACGTGCTCGAAGAGCTTTCGGGCGATCCCGTAGCAGTTGGTCTGGTCGCCCACCACGTCACGGACCGTCTTCCGGATGTACGGGTCGTTGATCCGGAACTTCGAGCCGTCGCCCAGGTAGCGATCCTTGATCTCCTTGGGGATCTCGGCAAGCGAGCCGACCTTCTCGGGGAAGAGGAAATGCCTGACCTTGACCAGCTCGACCTTGGCCTCCCAGGCGACCGTGACGAACCGGCCGGCGGCGACGTTTTCGTAGTGATAATGGGCCAGCTTCTGGCCCCACTTGTCGGTGACGATCTCGTCCGGCTCGGGCGTGAATTTCAAGGGGGCGAGGATCTTCTGGGCGGGGAGGTCGTGGGGGACGGCCAGGTAGACGTCGAGCGAGACCAGCTCGCCCGGCCCGTAGTTGCGGACCTCGTGCACCAGCTCGAGCGTCTCCCGCTTGCCCTCCGTTTGCACGTAGGGGACCGCATCCTGCCGCTTGAGCTGATAGACGGTGTCGGTCTGGTAATCCACGTTCCACAGGAACTCGCCGTCGAAGGCCAGCCCGCGCGGAAACTTGGAGGGCGACGGCACGGCGACGATGACGTTGCCGCTCTTCGGGCAGACCATGTAGAGCATGTCGTCCGATCGCTCCGAGACCCAAAGGTACTTCCCGTCGTAGGTCAAGCCGTACGGCTCTTCGGAGGGCGACGGGATCTCGGAGATCGTGGTGCCGTCCTCGACGGAAATCTGGTACAGCCGGTCACGCTTGAAGTCGGCCACCCAGAGGTGCTCGCCGTCGAAGGCCAGCCCTTGCGGATTGCTGAACCGAATGGGGATCGTCCTTTCGGCGATTCCCGTCTTGGGATCGAGCTTGAAGGCCGTCTTCGATTCCGCGTCCAGGACCCAGAGGAAGCCGCCTTCTGAGGTCAACCCTTCGATCTGGAAGCCGGGCGCCGTAAGGGAATCGAGCACGCGGCCGTCCCGGGGATCCATCCGGTAGAGCAGATCGGATCTCCGGTCCGCCAGCCAGAGCGACTTGCCGTCGAACGTCAAGCCGGTCGGACAGCGGCCGGGCGCGGCGAACTGCTTGACCACCTCCCCGGGCGCAGCGCCGACGGGCGCCGGGGCAAGCAACAAGACAGCCGCCACAGGCAACAACACGAAGCAGCGCGTTTTCATGAGCACCTCCCGAGTGCCGGGTCGAGTGAAGGATCGGCCGAAAAATAACTTCCCGACTTCAGTAGCAGGCACACGCCGTGTGCCGTCCGCCGGTTACGGCACACGGCGTGTGCCTACTACTCCGCAAATGCGGAAGTTGTTGTTCGGCCGATCCCAAAGCATCTCGGATGCCGGCGTGTCCGCGGTCTCACACCAAGCCCGGCAACCATACTACTTGAGCCGGATGCCGAATTCCACCGTCCCTTCGATCGCAGGATCGGGGGCCCCGTCGCGCAAAGGGCCGAGACCCTGCGCCACCAGGCCGCCCGGAAGACTCGTCGCCCTCTTCGGAGCCCGTTTGACACTGCCAGCGCCTGCCGAGAGAATACGGACGATGATCGCTGCCCGCCCCAAACGACTTGCGCGTCCCAGGCAAACCGCGCTGCTTCGTGCTCGGCGCGGGTCGCTCACCCGGCCGACACCGCGACCAAAGGTCTTCCCCGGAGCCGTCCACCAAGGATCTTCGATGATAATCAAGCCGCGTGCCTATCTGGTCCTGCTCGTCCCGTCGCTATTGGCCGCTTCGATGGACGTCGTGGCCCAGGCAGCCGATCGGCCGCAGTGGGGAGAGCAGTTCACACGCAACATGGTCTCCGACGAGCGAGGGCTGCCCGAAAGCTTCGACCCGGCGACCGGCAAGAACGTCAAGTGGTCGGCCCCGTTGGGGACCGAGTCGTATTCGTCCCCGGTGATCGGTAGCGGCCGGGTCGTCATCGGGGCCAACAACGGCCGGCCGCGCGACCCGCGCCACCAGGGCGACCGCGGCGTGCTCCTCTGTCTGGACGAGGCCACCGGCGAGATCTGCTGGCAGCTCGTGGTGCCCAAGTTCCAGGGCGACGTCTACCTGGACTGGCCCCGGGCCGGGATCTGCTCGCCGGCAACGATCGAAGGCGACCGCGTCTACGTCGTCACCAATCGGGCCGAGGTCGTGTGTCTGGATCTCGACGGCCAGGCCGACGGCAATGACGGGCCGTATCGGGAGGAAGGTCGCCACCTGGTCCTGCCCGGCGAAGACCCCATGGAAGTCGGCCCGCTCGACGCCGATATCCTCTGGCTGTTCGACATGCCGGCCCGGATCGGCATGCACCCCCACGACTCGGCCCACAGCTCGATCCTCATCCACGGCCCGTATCTCTATCTCAACACCGGCAACGGCGTGAACAGCACGCACAGCGGGATCCCCGAGCCCGACGCCCCCAGCCTGATCGTGCTCGACAAGGCGACGGGCCGGCTGGTGGCGCAGGACGGCGAGCGGATCGGGCCGCGGATCTTCCACTGCACCTGGTCGTCGCCCGCCCTGGGAACGGTCGACGGCAGGCCGCTCGTCTTCTTCGCCGGCGGCGACGGCGTCTGCTATGCCTTCCGGGCGATCGAGCCCGGGGCGCCCCCCGGCCCGGCGACGACGTTGGAGCGCGTCTGGCGCTTCGACTGCGATCCGACGGCCCCCAAGGAGGACGTGCATCGCTACATGCGCAACCGCCGCGAAAGCCCGAGCAACGTCAAAAGCATGCCCGTGTTCCACCAGGGCCGCCTCTACGTGACCGGCGGCGGCGACATCTGGTGGGGGAAGCACGAGGCGTGGCTGAAGTGCCTCGACGCCACGAAGACGGGTGAGGTCACCGAGACCGCCCTCTTGTGGTCCTACCCGCTCGAGCGACACTGCTGCTCCACGCCGGCGATCTCCGACGGCCTGATCTTCGTGGCGGATTGCGGGCGCACGATCCACTGCGTCGACGCCCGGACCGGCAAGCCGTACTGGACCCACGAGGCCAACGGGGAAATCTGGGGGTCGACGCTGGTGGCCGACGGCAAGGTCTACGTGGGCACGCGGAGCCGGCAGTTCCTCGTCCTCGCCGCCGCCAGGGAGAAAAGGGTGATCGCTACCATCGAGCTCGACAGCCCCACGTGCAGCACGCCGGTCGCCGCCAACGGCGTGCTCTACGTCGCCACCTTGCAGCAGCTCTACGCCGTCAAGGAAGCCTCGAACTGAGACCGCCCGAAGACCGCCCGCCGGTCTCCTCCCCGAAAAGCGACACCCCCGTCCCCTGCCGGGCGACGGGCGTTGACGTCGCCGCCCCGGGCCGGTCTACTCATGGGAGCGGTTCACGTTGGGTGGGTTGCGCAGACAAGATCTTCTTGGTTCAAAAAGAGGACGAGAAGATGGCAAAGAAAAGGAAATCCAAGCGGAAGAAGCCCGCCGGCAAGCGCAAGAGGAGTCAGGATCGCCCGCGTTGCGGCCTGTGCGGGAGCACGACGAACCTGACGAAGACCGAATGCTGCGGTCAGTGGATCTGTGACGACGAGGACCAGTACGTCCTCTTCTCCTACGCGCGGAACAGTTGCTACCGGAACCACCGTCGCTACACGCTCTGCGGATATCATTATGCCGAGGAACATCCGGGGCATTGGAAGGACTGCCCCCAGTGCAAGGAACACATCACGCCCGAGATGTACGTCCACTACGGCACGAATGAGTACAACTTCGAGAAGCTCGAGGACGTTCCGGACTACGAGCCCACCCGGTGCGCCAAATGCGGCACGGCGATCGTGTTGAGCGAGGGTGGATACTCCGTGTGTGCCGGCGAATACCTCTGCGGCAAATGCACGGCGGCCAAGTTCCCGCGCATCCCCGGCGGGAATTGAGGATCGGCCGAAAAACAACTTCCCGACTTTCGTAGCAGGCACACGCCGTGTCCCGTCCGCCGGTTACGGCACACGCCCTGTGGGCTGCTCAAAACGGCGGTCAATCACTCGCCACATTGTGTCCCGTTTGTGTTCCATCCCCGTACGCCGAGGGCGTTCAACAACACAGCCCAGGGTTGCGAAGCTACCCTGGGTCCCGGTTCCGACGTCGCCCATCAACCCCGAAGGGGTTGCACAGCGCCCGCTCGAGGGTTGTGCGGGGTGAAACCGCTTCGCGGTTAGGGGAACAGAAATGGCACACGCTTCCCGCGGATTCATGGCCGTGCTTTCCGTACGTTCTTAGCAGCCCACACGGCGTGCCTACTACTCCGCAAATGCGGAAGTTATTCTTCGGCCGATCCTGGGCGGGCCGGACGGCGTCACTCCTTTCGTATTCGTTGGCCCTTCTGCTCCCGTTTCCATTCCTCTCTCTTCGCTCTCCTTCTCGTTTACCCCCGTTTGCACGGTCTGCCCGCTACAACCGGCACACTCCCGATAACCTGCGGCGTATTGGCAAGAGCTTTCGGTCCAGTTGGCGTTTGCGTTAACATCGTTGGGACCGTTTTACGATGACTAGACAGCGGGCGGGAGATAGAGAGACTCCTGACCGTGAGTGCAAGCTCGGCGGGTGCAACAAATGGGGTGAATGTGCCCATCGAGCGTGAGTGCCGAAACGTGGGGCGGAATGAGCTTCGCGGCTGCGTGCCCTGCTCTCGAAACCGGGATCGCTTCTCCCGGCGGTTTCTGGGCAACCACTCGGGGGTGGGTCGCTCAGCCGCGGATCATTCCGACGCCGAAAGAGCACCGTTCTGAACCGACGGCGGGCAGCATGGCGCTGGGTAGTCCCCTCGCCGCGCTGCCGGCTGCGGTGCTCCGGCGTCCCACCTGGCCAACCGGTCGGTCCTCTGCCACAGCCCCCCAATTCCCGCTTCGCTGCGGCACATCCGCGCCGGCCGGACCCTCGATGACCCGAGGCCCTACGACCGGACCCCGGATCTTCACACCGACCGACCGCGGCCCCATCATCCCGTGGGGGAACTTCGCCCTCCCCCGACCGGTCTCTGCAAAGCGTTTCCGCACAAGGACTTGGCACCGCCAGCCGGTCGGCCCGGCTCACCGGGGGAAGGCGGCTCGCACGAATCCCCGGGCCACGTCCGCGCTCCCCGCCTCGCGCCCCTGGGGCCTCGCCATGGATCGGTTGCTTGAAATGCCCGCAAGCCCGTATTAGGATGAGGTTTGTCCTGCTTCATGCTGCCGGTTGCCGTAAGGGATTGCGCAGGGGATCGACGATTGATTGCGCCGGACGGGTGTCCAGGCGATGCAGGCGGACCCGGACCACGTGGGAGTGCGCAGGGCCCGCCGTGTTCGACTCACCGTTTTTCCTGGAGGAGTCATCTCTCATGTACCCCAGACTCGCTGTATTGGCCGGAGGATTGATCCTCTTGGGCACCGTGCCGCTGGCGGCCCAAGACGCGGTGTTGAGCCAGATGTATGGTAGCGGCGTCCACGCCTTTTTCTCGGGAGATTTCGCCCAGGCGTACGAGCGTCTGACCGCCGCGGTCGACGGCGGGACGGCCGATCCGCGGTGCTACTATTTTCGCGGGCTGACCTTCCTCCAGCTCGGGCGAGAGGAAGAGGCCAAGCTGGACTTCGACCAAGCCGCCCAACTGGAAGCCGAGGATATCAACAAGTTCTACAACGTGAGTCGGGCGTTGGAACGGATCCAAGGCGGCACTCGGTTGGCGGTCGAGCAGTATCGCGTCAAGGCGCGCATGGAGGGCATGCAGCGCGAAGAAGAGCGCCGCAAGGAGCGGTACGGGAAAATCCGGGCGGAGGAAAAGCGGGTCCTGGACGCTCAAGCCGAAGCGGCCCCGGCGACCCCGCCTGATGTGCCCGCAGCACCCCAGCCCGCAAGTATCACCGACCCGTTCGGCCTCGGGGCGACGCCGGCCACGTCGGTCGGTCCGGACGACGTTCCGGCCAAGCCCGCCGAGCCGGCACCACCGGCACCGGAACCTGCGGAAGCGCCCGCGGCGCCCGCCCAAGAGGATCCGTTCGCCGTACCCGCCCCCGGAATGGAAAAAGCCCCTGCGGCGACCCCGCCGGCTGAAGGCCCGGCCGCCGCCGAGCCCGCCCCCGCCGAAGTGCCCGAGGGTGCGTCGGCCAGTGGCGTGCTCGGAGCGATGCAGAAGGCGGTGAGCAAAGCCGTCGGCGGCGAGAAAGCCGGCGAAGCGGCGGCCCCGGCGCCCGCAAAGCCTGCCGCCGCCGGGGAACCGGAAGCGGCGGATGATCCATTCGCTCAGCCTCCGGCCGAAGGCCCCGCGAAGCCCGCGGCACCGGCACCTGAAAAGCCTGCCGCCGCGGCCCCCGAGATGCCTGCCGCGGAGGAAAAGCCTGAGGCGCCGGCCCCCGCGCAGCCCGCCCCGGCCGACGATCCGTTCGCCGCGCCCCCGGCCGCGGCACCCGAGATGCCTGCGGCGGAGGAAAAGCCTGAGGCACCGGCGCCCGAGAAGCCCGCCGCCGAGGAGAAGCCTGCGGCGGGAGCGGCACAGCCGGCTGTCCCGGCCCCCGAGCAGCCGGTCGGTGAGAACCCGTTCATGGAAGAAAAAGCGGAAGGAGAGAAGAAGGCGGAAGCCGCGCCGGCGGATGACGATCCCTTCGGCGAGAAGCCGGCGAAGGAGTAGCATCGCGTCGGGGCGGATCACCCTGCACAGAAGACCGGGTGTCGAGGGCTTTCATCCCCGTGGGGGAAAGCTTTCGGCACCCGCTTTCTTTCCCCGGCCCTCGTCTACTTCGGTTGCGGGGCGTTCCTGCCGGGTCCTTCCAGATTCCCTTCCCGGAACGCGGCGGCCATTGCCAGCGGGATTTCGGTCTCGGCCAGCACCACCCGGGCGCGGTTTCGGGCCACCTCGGCCGTCATCTCCTGTTCGCGGGCCATGGCCAACGCGCGGCGTTCCTCGGCCTTGGCGCGGGCGACCCGAGTGTCGGCCTCCGCCTGGTCGGCCTGGAGTCGAGCGCCGATGTTCTGGCCCACGTCGATGTCGGCGATGTCGATAGAGACGATCTCGAACGCCGTCTGCGCGTCGAGCCCCTTCTTCAGCACCGCCTTGGAGATGCTGTCCGGGTTCTCCATCACCTCGAAATGCGTGTTGGCCGAACCGATCGAGGTAATGATCCCCTCCCCGACCCGGGCGATGATCGTCTCCTCGGTGGCCCCGCCGATCAGCCCGTCCAGGTTGGTCCGCACGGTCACTCGCGCCCGAACCTTCAACTCCACCCCGTTCCTGGCGATCGCGCTGAGCGTGGACCGGCCGGCCTTGGTGGGGTCGGGACAGTCGATCACCTTGGGGTTGACGCTCGTCTGCACCGCCTCGAGCACGTCCCGCCCGGCCAGGTCGATGGCGGCCGCCTGGTCGAACGTCAGGGGGATATCGGCCCGCTGGGCGGCAATCAGCGAGGTGATCACCTTGGGGACACTCCCGCCGGCCAGATAATGGGCCTCCAGTCGACGCGTGGTGATGCCCGTGTCTCGCTCCCGGCCCAACCCCGCCTGCATCGCCATGACCTTCCCTCGGACGATCAGCCGGGAGTTCACTTGGCGAAGGCTCATCCCGACCAGGCTCAACATGCTCACGTTCGCACTCGACATGTAGGCCTGGAACCAGATCGGGAAGAAGAGGAAGAGAATGATCAGCATCACCACCGCAAAGAGGATCAAGGCGGCCCCCCCGATGATCCACAAGGGCCCCCACTCGGCGAAGACCGACTCCTCCTGGGCCAACAAGATGGACAGTCCAGCGAACATGGCTTTCTCCTCACTTTGTCCCGAGACGAGACTCGAAGGGAAACCGCGATCTACGGCACGAGCAATCCGATGATCAGCATACCGAATCGATCCGCCGGCGAACAGCTCCCCGCCGGCCTCGGTGGGCCGAAATTCTCGCCCGGCTCGCGGTCCGAGCCCTGACGCTCCCCCGTCCCCTTCTCCCCTACTGTGCTGCCCGTCTGCTATGCTTGAGGTATGACCAGCCCGGAACTGACCCACCTCGAACTGTTGGCGGAGATGGACTCCCTGGCCGAGGCCATGGACGGTTGGGCGCAGAGCGCTCCCGACTGGCCCGCGGCGCGGACGTGCCGGGCCCTGATCCGCCGCCTGAGCGAGCGGGCGGGCTCGATGCGGGTCCGGCTGGAAGCCCCCTTGGTGGTAGCTACTTTAGGGGGAACAGGCACCGGCAAGAGTGCCCTGATTAACGCCCTGGTGGGGGAAGAATCCACCGAAACGGGCCGGTCCCGCCCTACCACCCGACGCCCCAAGCTGATTTGCCGGCCGGACCTGACCTCCGAGCTGCTCGGGATCGACCCGGAGAGCGTCGAGCGGGTCGAGCGGGACCTGCCGACGCTTGCCGACCTGGTCCTCTTGGACTTGCCCGATCCCGACACGACCGAGTCGGCCGAGGCCCCGGGCACGAACCTTGCCCGGCTCCGCCGCCTGCTGCCCCATTGCGACGTGCTCCTTATCACCACCACGCAGCAGAAGTACCGCAGTGCCCGAGTTGCCGACGAGCTGGCCCAAGCCGCCTCCGGGGCCCGGCTCGTCTTCGTCCAGACCCACGCCGACATCGACCAGGACATCCGCGACGACTGGCGCGACGTGCTCGACGAGCAGTACACCACCGGGCACGTCTTCCTGGTCGACTCGCTGGCCGCATTAGGCGACGCCGAGAAGGGGCTGGCGCCGCGGGGCGAGTTTGCCGCGCTGGTCGATCTCGTGACCCGTCAACTGGCCGGCGCCGCGGCGGTGCGGATTCGTCGGGCGAACTATCTCGACCTGGTGTCGGAGACGCTCTCCGCGTGCGGGCAGCGGATCGACGAGGGCTTGCCCGCCCTCCGCGACCTCGAAGAGGCCATCGTCCAGCAGCGATCTCGACTCGGCACGCAGCTCGCCGAACAGATGCGCACCGAGCTGCTGGCCAATCGGCGGCAATGGGAAAATCGGCTCGTGGCGCGGATCGCCGCCCGCTGGGGGTTTAGCCCGTTCGCCCTGGTCCTCCGCGTCTTCCAGGGACTCGGCGGGCTGATCTCCAGCTCGCTTCTGCTCCGCGCCCGCTCGCCGGCCCAGGTCGCTCTCTGGGGAGCCCTGGAGGCGGGGCGTACCTGGCGCAAGCACCGCCAGCGACGCCGGGCCGACCGCACGGCGGATCGGGCGGTGACCGGGTGCTGGGGCGAGGCGGAGCTGCGCGAGGCGGAGCTGGTGCTCGACGGCTACGCCGCCGACGCCGAGCTGGACCGCGACGCCGCCGGCCTTCCCACGATCGCCGCCGAAGCGGACGACGCGGAGAGCGCGTTCGTGGCCAGCGTGGCCGGCGAGCTGGAATCGCTCATCGATCGCCTCGCGCAACGTCACACCGGCTGGCTCACCCGATGGCGATACGAAGTCCTCCTGGCCGCCATGCTCGGCGTCCTGGTCGCCCGGCTCGGCAAAAACTTCTTCTACGATTCCTGGCTCGCCGCCGAGCCGGTCGAGATCTACGGCCTCGACGTCTACCTCTTGTCCGCCCTGTGGCTGATCCTGTGGTGCGCCCTGTTGCTCTGGGGCTTCACCTCCCGGCTGCGTCGCGGGCTCAAACACCAGATCGACGGGCTGGCCGAAGGGTGGAAGACCCCCAAGCCGGCCGAAGGCATCTTCGCCCGACTCGAATCCGACTGCCGGCGCGTCCACCGCTTCCGCCACGACCTGGACCGTCTGGAGGCCCACGTCGCCACGCTCCGCCGCCGCCTCGCCCTCCCCGACGACCAACTCGGCCGCCGCCGCTGACCTCAACCTGGTTGACGCACACGGCCCGATCGATGGTCTGGCGAGTCAAGGAGACCTGCGGTCCGCGGCTATGTCTCGCAAAGGCGCAAAGGGAAGAGAGAGCTGGTCGTCGTTGTCCTCGGCGAAGACGAGCCGAGTTTGTCCGGGCTTTCGTGGCCCCCGAGAATGGGACTTCGAGAGCGCTCTCCTTTGCGCCTTAGCGCCTTTGCGAGAGATTCTTCGTTTCGCGGCTTGTTGCCGCCTGAAGGATGTTTCAGGCGTGCGCGTGGCTGCAAGCAGCCATCCTACGGTTGCGGCGGCGCCGTCGGCTTTCTCTCCACGTCGTATTGACGGTGCGGCCTCGTCGCCTTGGCGATCTGGAAGCCCGGGCGTTTGGCGAACGCTTCGTGGACGGATTGTGCCTTGGCGTCGTCGTACGCGCCGCGGTGCGCGTGCAACAGATAGCGGAGGGTCAGCGGTGCGTTCGCCGCAATGGTGAATCCCTCGTGCATGCAGAACGAGGCGCCCATCCAGCCGTCCTCGCGCACGTGCCAGGGCGCGGGGTAGCGCGGGTTGGTCGGGTGGTCGAAATAGGTGATGCCTTCGGTCACGGTCTTGCGATCGGGCCCGCGGCCGACGGCGACCGGCCCGCTGTAGTCGACCCAACGGGCCGCTTTGCCGAAGATCGCTTCTTCGCCCTGCTGTCCCTCGCTGTTGGTCAATTCGCCGCCGCCGAAGTGGACCGAAAGCGTCTTGGCCACGCGAACGGCGAGGAAGCCGAAATTCGTCTTGCCCAGCTCGATCGATTGGGCCCCGGCCGGCGGGCGCATGGTGATCTGGATCTCCATCGCGTGCTCGCCGTCTTCGGAGGGAATCAACGCCGCGACGACGTCCTGCTCCATCAGCTCCTTGCCTTGGCCGTCGTACCAGCCGGAGACCGACGCCATGACGGCCTCGTCATCCCCGTCACGGTAGCAGTACCAGGACTTCTGGCGTACCCGGCCGCCGGTGCCGTCGCTCCAGAAATCGACGCCGACGACGTCGTGGTGGGCAAACCAGACGGAACGGTGGTGGTCGTGATTCTCCGCGCCCGGATGCCCCATCCGCGTCAACGACGTGCCGGAGGGGCCGTTGAACGGATAGAAGAACGGACGCGGATACTCGGCTCCGAAATGCCAGCGGGTCTTCTCCTCGCCGTCGATTTGAAACGACACCTGGTGCCCCGGCAGAGGCACGAGCTCGCAGCGATTCGGCGAGAACGGCTCCCCAGCCAGCAAACCGCCAACCGGGCCGAACCATAGAGCATGCACGAGCAGCAGCACGATCGCGTGACTCGGTCTCATGGCGGGGGTCCCTTTCTTCCTGACAAGATGACTTCTCGCGTATCACGCGATGGCTTCCCGTTCTGCCGCCGGGGACCTATTCAGTCCCGTGCTGAGCATGGAACGCCCTGGAAGCCCCGCATGGAACGCGCTCGAAGCCCAGGGGTTGCAGCCCCTGGGGTTGGGGCGCGATTGACGTCCCACTATCAGTGCAGGGATCAATAGCGGTCACACTCTCCGTCGGCGGTGCTCCGACTTGCCGGCGAATCGGGGTCACATCGCCGAGCCGGTCGGAGCCGCCGCATTTCAGTGTATCCGCAGGGCGGGGCCCGGAGAAGGGTGCGCGGCTCAGCCCGCCTTGCCGGCGGCGTTTCCCACGGTGAACGTCGTCCCCACGCAGCACTCGAAGCACTTCTCCGATAGCCGCGACCAGAGGAACGCCATCGCCCGCATGCCCGTGCAGTGGGCCGCGCCGACTTTCTGCACCCCGAACCGCTCGAAGGCGGCGACGGTCGCTCCCAGCCGCTCTTCGGTGGCACGCACCAGGTGCATGCCGCCCAGCACGGCAAAGACACGTCGCTTCCCGGTCAGCCCTGCAATATGCTCGAGCGTATTGACGACGCCGGCATGGGCACAGCCGAGGACGACCACCAGCCCGGCGGGTGTCTCGACGTACAACGCCTGATCGTCGACCAGCGGGTCGGCCTCCGTACACGCTTCGTCGAGGTAGAAATCGCCCCCGGTATCCTCGAAGCTCGTGCGCCGGGGAATCTCGCCCGTCACGTGGACCCCTGCCGTCAGTTCGGTCGGCTCCCGCGTCCACGTCAACGTGCCGACTCGCCGGCGCAAGCCCTCTTCGTCGAGCTCGGGCATTCCGATGCTGCGATGCGGGGGCTTCTCCTCGCGGTGATACTTCTTTTCCAGGCTGGCCGGATGCAGGTAGAGATCCGGCCGCGCCCCCGAATCCAGCACGTCCGTCAAACCGCCCGTATGGTCGAAGTGACCGTGGCTGAGCACGACCATCTCGGCGGCCTGGAGCGGGACGTCCAGCTTTCGGGCGTTTTGGCGGAGCACTTTGCCCTGGCCGGTATCGAACAGGATGCGGCGTCCGTCGGCTTCGATCCAGAACGCCATACCATGTTCGCCGAGAAGGCCCGCCCCGCGTGCGGTGTTCTCACTGAGCACGGTGATCCGTAGCTTGTCGACCATGGGTATCCTTTCTTCCCAGTGCTTGGTGGTCGGAAAACGAGGTTCGAGGATCGACCCGCCACGGCGGAAATCCCGGGCTGCGCCCGCCGTGCATGGGACTCCGACGTCATGGTTCCTTGGGGAGGGCGGAGAGGAGTTGTCCGTTCAGGTAGTCCCAAATGATCTCCGAAGGGGCTTTGGACGGCACGTCGAGCACCACGGCAATCCCATAGTGCCCGAGCAGCTCCCGGGCCGCCTCGCCCGCCGCCCGTGCAAGAACGACGTCGACGCCCAACCGATCCAGGCGAAGCGGGAGGAGCCCGGGCGCTAGGGACGGCACCTGATGGATCGACTCGTAGAGAACCCGCTTGTCTCGCTCATCGACCTGGAAGATCGCCAGCTTGTCGCACTCGCCCAGAAGACGCGTCGGCACCCCTCGTGTCAAGGGGATGGCGATCATCCGGTGGCGGTTGTCCGGGGTAAGGCGGTCCATGGATGAGGCCGGTCGTGTGTTGCGGCTAGGAGGAGCTGCGGCGCTCTTCCGGCCCGCGCGAGAAGAGCAAGGGAAACACGATATCGCTCGTGCAGCAGGGGATCCACACCGCGAGGAACAGAAAGACGAGGATCACGGCCGTGGTGAGCAGGGAGAGCTGGTTTCCCAGGGCCATGGTCATGTGGAACAGCGACGCCCACGTGCTCAGGAGCACGTGTCCGGCGTGGGGGAACTTCGTTCTGGGCCAGACTTGCGCGATCGCGATTCCCACGACGGCCAGGGGATTGACCAACCACCATTTCTCGATGAATCCGAAGTGCATCCCCCTATTGGGCAGCGCCAGCAAGCTCTCGCCCAGATAGGGAATGATGCAATCACTCAAGGTCGCAATCCCCACGGACCCGACGTATCCCACGAGAACGGTCGCCCACAGCTTGCGCCCGCCGTGAAGCCGGTACATCCCGGCGGTAACCATCGCACTGAGGAGCACGTGAAGGGGATGGAAGCTCCAGAAGAGCGTGGTCGAGAAAGAGCGAGGGACGTCGGCGAGGGTTAGGACCACCATGATTGCCACGCCGCTCAACGCACCGAGGGTAGTAAACGGTGCGTGCAGCCTGAGCTCTCGCCCGATCGTCGCAACCGCGCTCCCCGTCGAGCCGAGGGGCGATCCCGCACCAGGGCGCACCGGCCCGGCCCCACCATTTGAGCCCTCCGCGGTCTCTCTCGCGTTTCTCAATCCCATGTCGGACGTGGCCTCGACGATCCGTTGAGCCGACTGCTACTGCCGCGGTTGGGCAGGAACACGCGGCCCCCACCTCGCGGCTCTCTTGGCAAGACGGCCCTATTCTTCTGGTGGCTGCTGTTGCCGCCCGCCTCTTCCCTGTCCCCGGCCGCTTCCTTGGCCGCGGCCCTGACCGCGGCCTTGACCGCCCCCTTGCGCCGAAGCTCCGGATCGACCGCCGCGGCCTTTCCCTTTCTTGCCGCCGCAGGATCCCATGCCTCGCCCGGTTCCGGGCCCTTCTCCTCTTGGTCCTGTTCCATCGCCGCTTGGCATTTCGATCACCTCTTTTCTGCTTGTTTCGAGTGGTCAGTATTCGTATTCCGTGGTGCTTCCCCACGGTTCGCGTCAGTCGGTCTAACCTCCGGGCGCGTCGGCGTCGGAGATTTCCTGCAATCGCCCCTGCTTGAACTGCTCGATCGCGTCCCTGACCGTTCCCCAGGTCTGTCGGTAGACCTTGACGCCGCCGGCCCGCAAAGCATCGGCCGCCTTCGGCCCCAAGTTGCCGGTGATCACCGCCTCGGCACCCAGGCGGACGACGTCTTGCGCCGCCTGGACCCCGGCGCCGTGGGCCGCCTCGAGGTTGGTCCCATTGTCATGGGCGGCAAACTCGCCGGACTCGGTGTCCACGACCACGAAGTACTTGGCCCGGCCAAAACGCGGGTCGAGCTCGCTCGAGAGAACCGAACCTTGCGACGTCACGGCGACCTTCATGCGAATGGGTCCCTTATGCTTGCTGTCCGCCCTGCTCGAGCGGGCCAGGCTCACGCCGGTCATGGCTCCGATCAATGCAACAAGCATGCCCAAACGGATCGGCGGCGGGCATCAATCCGTAACTCTCTTCTCAGAAAGGAGTTCTGTTCCTCCCGCAGGGAACGACTCGACGAAGGATTGTTGCAGAATGCAACGGCTCGCCGGGAAGAATGCCCGCATAATGCAAGCCCAAGAGCCCCTTGTCGCATGTTCAATGTAGTCATCACGCTCCGCCGTGATGACATGACGTCACGGCGGAGCGTGACGACTACCATTCTTGCGACACCTATTTCTCGAACAATCCTAAGACTGCCCGCTGCGGCCGTCCGTCTCGGGCAGCTCGATCCCCAGCGCTTTGACCTTGCGGAACAGCGTGCTGGGATTGATGCCCAGCTCCCGGGCCGCGGCGGTCCGGTTGCCGCCGTGGCGGCGCACGGCCTCGGTGATGTGCATCTTCTCCAGGGCTCTTAGCGTAAGGCCCCCCAAACCGGGCTGCGGCTCCGGGCCGACCCCTTCCCGCAGCTCCGGCGGCAAGTGCTGCCGCTCGATCAGCGGGCCGCGGCAGAGCACGAACGCGTGCTCGATGATGTTCTCCAGCTCGCGCACGTTGCCCGGGTAGTCGTGGTCCAGGAGGATCGCCGTCACTTCCTCCGACGCGCCGGCGACGTGCCGGTCCTGGAGGCGATTGAACTTAGCGATGAAGTGCTCGACCAGAAGCGGGACGTCTTCGCGCCGGCTGCGAAGCGGCGGCAGCTCGAGCCGCACCACGTTGACGCGATAGTAGAGGTCTTCCCGGAACGCGCCCTTGCGGACCAACTGGCCCAGGTTCCGGTTGGTGGCCGCAATCACGCGCACGTCGACGTGGACCGGCTCGACGGCCCCCAACGGCTCGAACACCCGCTCCTGTAACACCCGGAGCAGCTTCGACTGCATGGCCGTCGACACGTCGCCGATCTCGTCCAGGAAGATCGATCCCCCGTCGGCCAGGGCAAAGCGGCCCGGCTTGTCCTGCCGCGCGTCGGTGAACGCCCCGGCCTTGTAGCCGAACAGCTCCGACTCGAGCAGCGAATCGGGCAAAGCGCCGCAGTTGACCGCGACGAACTTCTTGTCCTTCCGCGGAGACAAGTCATGGATCGCCCGGGCGAACAGCTCCTTGCCCGTGCCGCTGGGGCCCTCGATCAGAACGGTGCTATTGCTGGCGGCGAATTGGGGGAGCACGTCGAGAAGGCGGCGCATGGCCGAGCTCCGGCCGATGATATCGGCGAAGGTATACTTCCCCTGCAACTCCTTGCGAAGCTCCTCGACGACGCTCAAATCCCGGAACGTCTCCACGCCGCCGATGACTCGCCCGGCGCGGTCCTTCAGGATCGCCGTGGAAATGCCGATCGGGATTCGGCGCCCGTCGACGCTGACGATGTAGATCGGCTTGCCGATGATCGGGCGGCCCGTCGTCATCGTCTGGCGCAGCGTGCACTCGCTCTCGCAAACGCTGGCGCGGAAGACGTCGCAGCACCGCTGCCCCACGGCGTCCTTCCGGGAGATGCCCGTAATCTCCTCGGCCGCCCGGTTGAACGACGTAATCCGCCACTCGCCGTCGACGGTGAAGACGCCGTCGGCGATCGAGTCGAGGATCACGTCGCGTACTTGATTTTCCGACGTTTCGCTCATGGCGGGCGTTGGTGAGGAGCCGGGGGCGAACCGCGAACCGGCGGCCGCGGGATGACATTGCGCCTACCCTGCCCATTCTACCGGCCGAGACTCGATCCGAGAAGCCTCCCTCGGGCTGGCGATTCGTGGCCATCCGTGCTCGCAAGGGGCTCCGGTTCCACGGCGGCGCGCGGCGTGCCACTGCTGGCTTGCCCAGCAGTGCGTTCCGTGGCGAGCACTAATACCCCCTATTGCATTCGGCCGACCGACTTCCGCAATAGCCAAGAAACACCTTCACCCGACGGCACTGCTGGACAAGCCAGCAGTGGCACCCGGCAAGCTTCTCTTCTGGCTAGGAGGCATTCGTCGCAGCGTCATTTGGTGAGCTGGACTGCTCAACAATCTGCTTGCTGAAATCCTTGTGCACGACAAACGTCATTCTCAATTCTTCCGAATTGACGCGAATGGGAGCAGGCTTGCCGTTATCGCCGCAGACCTCGCATTGGGGAATTTCCACGATGACGACGTCGCCGGTGCGGTCTCGCAGGCCGCATAGCACGGCGAACGGCAGGAACCACCAACTGACCAGCAGCCCGAGGACCGAAAGCAAGCCGGCGGGCGAGTCGGCCACGTCGACCCCGCGCGAAACGCGGCGCACAATCTTCACGTATCGATCGGTAGGCCGCCCACAGTCGCAGCAATAGGGGGGCAACAGGGACCGATGGGCGATCGAAACGGACGTCTTCGCCGGATCCGTATCGGTCGTATCGTGAAGGCTCTTGCGGCACGCAGGGCATTCGCCCTCGGGCGTGGGCCACACGCGCGTGTAGCAGTGGGGGCATTCGACAATCACCAGCAAGTTCCTCCGGGAAGAGAGCGGACGCCAAGCCACCTGAGTAGTGCTTGCTGAGCAAGACGAGACGGCGAATGGGGCGCATTGCTGCCCAATAGCGTTCCTGTCCGACAGCGGTGATTGTAGCCCATGAGTCGCGGGGGGGCCAACGGTTTAGACAGGCTGGAGGAGTCGGCCTCCAGGGTGTTGTCCAGGCAGGGAAGTGCTGAATAAGACCCCGCCGGCCCCCGGGGCCAGGATCGGCTGAGGGATGAGGTGGCCGTTCGTACGCGAAATTGCGGGCTGCGTTTCGGACTCGGCGCGGACCCGAAGCGACGGGCCGACCTTCCGGCCAGGGTCGCGTTGACCTGACCGCGAGGAAGGGGGCTTGGGGACAGCCCCCCAGCCGGTCCCAGTACCCACACAGCCCCCTCGGTCGCCACTACGGGTGGTATGATACCGGCCATACGTCGGTGCGCGGATGTCGACTTCTCACGCTGCGGCGGCCTCGGCCCAGAAAACTGAAAAAAAGTCTTGCCTCCCCCCGGCAACCTGGTATACTTCACCACTGCCTTAGTTGACTAGGGCACTCAGGAGGCTGCCGTGAAGATCGATACGAGAAGTCACGTTCCTATTTATCTCCAGATCGCCGAGGGGATTCGCGAGGCGGTGGCGGCCGGGGTCTATCTGCCCGGCGAATCGCTGCCTTCGCTCCGCGCCCTGGCCATCGACGCCCAGGTCAACCCCAACACCGTGCAGCGGGCGTACGACGAGCTGGCGCGCGAAGGGCTGATCTACGCACGCCGCGGCAAGGGGCTGTTCGTCGCCGACCAGGGGACGGCCTCGGCCCAGACGCGGGCCCAGCAAACGGTCCGCCGCGCGTTCGACCAGGGCGTTCGCACCGGTCGCGCGGCCGGTATGCACGCCGACGAGGTACGCGACCTCTTCGAGGCGAGCATGGGCGACACGGCTCAAGCGGGGAAATGACGCATGACCACCACCACGGAAACCGGACCGGCCATCGAACTCGTCGGCCTGACGAAACGGTTTGGCCGCGCGACGGCCGTCGACCGTCTCTCGCTGAGCGTGACGCCCGGGAGCACGTTCGGACTGATCGGCCCGAACGGGGCCGGCAAGACGACCACGATCAAGATGCTCATGGGCGTGCTGACGCCGACCGCCGGGCAAGCCCGCGCGCTGGGCATCGACGCCCTGGCCGAGCCCCTGCGGCTCAGGCAACGGGTCGGGTACGTTCCCGAGTCACACCACGTCGATCGCTGGATGCGCGTCGCCGAGGTCGTGGGCTTCTGCCGATCGTTGTACGGGTCGTGGAACGATCAAACGTGCCGCGAGATGCTCGACCTGTTCGAGCTCGACGAGCGCAAGAAGGTCAGGCACTTGTCCAAGGGGATGCTGGTCAAGCTCTCGCTCGTGTTGGCCGTGTCGCACGAGCCGGAAGTGCTGGTGCTCGACGAACCCATGGCCGGGCTGGACCCGCTGGCCCGGGAGGAGTTTTTGGACGGCGTGCTGCGCACGATCTGCGAGCGGGGGCAGACGGTGCTCTTTTCGACCCACTCGCTCGACGACGTTCAGCGTCTGGCCGATACGGTGGGCATCCTCTACGGCGGCCGCCTGCTGGTGCATCGCAACATCGAAGAGCTGCTGGCGACGACCAAGCGGATTCGTGCCACGCTCACGGACGGCCGCCTTCCCGACCGATTGCCCCCGAGCATGATCTGGCAGCGCGTCGAGGGGCGCGAGTGGCTGGTGACGGTCGGCGAGTTCACCGAGGAGACGGTGCGGCAGCTTCGCGCCGAGGAGGGCGTGGAGCACGTCGAGGTGATCGACCTGGGGCTGGAGGAGCTGTTCAAGGACTTCATCCGGGGACAAAGGGCCGTGTCATGAAATGGCTTCTGTGGCGAGAATATCGCTTGAATCGTCTGATCCGGATCGTGGGGGCGGTGCTGCTGGTTCTGCCCTATGTCTTCGTCCTGATCGGACTGGTCGCTCTTTCGTGGGCGTCGGAACCCCCGTCCATCGGGGTCCCCAGTCCGCCCCCTGCGATCGTCGCATTCGGAGGCGCGGCGTTCTACAGCATCTTCCTCTCGCTTCTGACGTTGACGTTTCTCGGCGGCAACGCCTTTGCCGGGGAGCGGGCCGATCGCTCGGCCGAGTATCTTGCCTATCTGCCCTTGTCGCGGCTGCGGCGCCTGGCTGCCAAGCTGGCCTTGGCGCTCGGCACGGCGGTGTCGATCTGGGGATTCAACATACTGGTTCTTCTTGTCCTCTATTTTGTCCTCCTGGTCACGCCCTCCGAGGTGCCGTCTGTGCGACCCGATGATGTTCTCGGCCCGGCCGGCCTCTTTGTGGTGACCGGCCTGGTCATGTTCTCCGTGGCCTGGCTCGTGTCGTCGCTCCAGTCGAGTCCGGCGTTTGCCGTGTGCAGCGGTCTGATCTCTCCATGGCTCCTCGTCATCGGCCTCCAGGCAGCGGCCTGGATCTACGATCCGCTCCGCTTCGGTCTCATCGTGGCAGTCGGCTACGCCGTCACCTGCCCGGTGCTGGCCGTCGTCTGTTTCTCGATCGGCACGTGGTACTACCTCCGTCGCGTCGAGCCGTAGCACGGGCCGGGGAGTGACTTCGCGATTCCGGCTCCGAGGATCGGTTTCGCGGTGCCACTTCGCCGCGGTCTACGCGGGCTTCGAGGCTGGCAGCGCCGGAGAACGGAGAGGAGGAAGCCCGGGACCGGCACTCGAAGCTTCAGCCCGCTTGTCGCGTCAGCCCGATCAAACGCGTGCTCAAGGGCGTTCCCGCCCCACGTTCCCCGACCGCTGTGCGACGTTCCGGATGACGCGCAGATCATCCGCGTCGCGAACCTTGGGCCCGACGCGGGCGAGGACCGACTGGTAGGCTTCTTCGGCGGACTGTCTGGCAATCGGCGCGGCGGGGAAAGCTTTCATCGCGCGAAGCGATGGGGGGGCAGGGTGGCGCTCGATGTTCTTGCCGCCGACCACGTCGTACGACGTGACGTTCAGCCAGGGATCCTCGGTACCGGTGGGCGTAAGCGGTGCGACGTTGCCCGCCACAAAGACCCTGGTGTCCTGCGACGCCCCGGTCGGGAAGACGCATCCTTTGCCTGGCGAGGTTTGGCGCCCGGCGAGGAAGAAGTTGTTGACGAGATTGACGTGGGCGCCCCGCTCGATCTTGGCGGCATTGTTCACGCTCCAGATGTAAATGACGTTGTTCACCAGGTCGTAGGTGCCGCCTTCGAGTTTGGGGTTCCGGTCGGCGTTCTGCGCAAAAAGGCAGTGATGAATGGAGACGCGGTCGGACCCCACGCCCGAAAGCCAGCCTTTGCTGTGCGGAAGCTGGGCCTCGGCGATAACGGTCCACTGGCAGGTCAGATCGCGGACTTCCCCCCAGGTGTTGACGACCTCGTCGGTGGCCCACATCAGCGAGCAATGATCGATCAGCACGCGCTGGACCGTGCCGCCCTGGTTTCCCCAGAACAGCAGGCAGTCGCCCTCGGCGCCGCCGGTGAGAACGCGGATCCGCAGGTTGCGGACGATAATGTCATCGCAGTCGCCGCGGAACTGGATGCCGTGGTTCAGCAGCGCGACGCCTTGGCCGGGGGCCGAGCCGCCGTTGATGGTGACTCGGCCACTGGTGCAGCGGAGCCGACTTTCCAGCTTGATGGTGCCCTCGACGGCGAACAGGATGATCCGCGGCCCCTCCGCTGCGAGGGCCTCGCGGAGCGAGCCCGGGCCGCTGTCGGCGAGCGTCGTGACGACGATGACGCGCCCTTGCTCGCCCCCTTGGCTCGTAGCGCCGAAGCCTTCGGGGGGATCGAGCGGGGCGGGTATCTCCGGGGCGACCGCCGGGACGGACGTTGCGCGGGCGGCCCCCGTCGATGCGGCCTTCCTGCCCGGCGGGCGCTGGCGACCGGACAGCGCCGCACCGGTTTGGGCGATCTCCCGGGCGAACTCGCCGATCTTCCACTGCCGCGGCAAGCCCGTCACCTGGAGTTCATACGCGTCGCCCAGCGGGTCTTTCCATTCGGCGGGAATAGGTTGCAGGCCGTTTCTCAGGCCCAGCAGACAGCCGACGGTGCCGGCGTTGCAGTCGGTGTCGAAGCCGCACATCGTGGCCAGACTGACCGACTTGCGAAAGTCGCCTTCGCCGTACAGCAGGCCGACCAGCACGCTGAACGTCTCGGGCAGGATCTTCGGCGTGAATTCCAGCGGATAGCGGTAAGGGCGTCCCGCCGGTCGTTGGCCGCGCAGCGGCTTTCCTTGGCTGTCACGCAGCTCCGGCGCCGTCCAGAAACCGGCCTCCCAGGCCTGCTTGCCCAGCACCGCGTTTTCCAGGACGATCGTCACGCGCTGAGCGGCCCACGGCTTCAAGTCGAAGTTGAACTCCTGCCACTGCGGCTGGCCATCGATCCAGCGGATCGGTCGCTCCTGCTGGCCGTCGCCGATCCGCACTCGCAGCAGCCAATCGACGCTGGCGGGAAGCTCGTTGCAGGTCACGGCGAGCTTCAGGCTCGCGCCGCCCCGCGGAACCGTCAGCTCGGTGGTCAGACGGGCCGGTTCGCTGTCGCTGAAGGGGTGGCTGCGAAGGACGTTCTTCCGGCCTCGATATTCAGCGAGCACCTCCGCCTCGGGCCAGCCGCCGGTCTCGACCAGCCAGTCCGGGCTCCAGGCTTCGAATCGCTTCTCCAGCGAGCGGTCGCGATAGGCGTCAACGAAGCGCCGCCAAGTCCGCTCCCAGTCCTTCGGCTCTTCCTGATGCCAGCGGATCACGTCGTCGATCAGCCGCGCGAGGACTACCTCGTCCGGGACCTGCCGACGAGCGATGGCTATGGCTCCGGCAGGGTCCGGATCGGTCATGAGCCGGCTGGCCAGGGCGGCGACGAACTGCGCCGCGTAGACGCCGTTGCCGGTGTTGAAGACGCCGGCGTCGCGAGCGGCGTACTCGGCGGCGCGGGCCGCATCGCCGGGCGCCAACATGCCCCAGATCTCGGCCCGCATCTGGGCCGCGATCCATTCGGCGCGCGGGGATTCGGAGCGGATGGGCGGCTGCTCGCCCCGACGGAGCCGAACCAACGCGTCGAGGAATTCCTTTCCGAAGCCTCCGCCTTGGAGATCGGCCTCCGTGAGGTGATCGACCCACTCCTGAGCAATCTGGGCGGTGGTGAAGTCCGGCCCGTGCTCGCGGGCCGTATGCCAACCGAGCAGCGCCAGCGTCGTGTCGTCCAGCGGCCCGCGCGAGGTGGGCTTCTGCGGCGGGGCGGCGAGGACTCCGAACTTCTCCTGGATCCGATCCTTGGGCCACATTTCCGTCGGCAACGCGCCGGAGCCGGCGGCGACTTTGCCCACCCAACCCGCGTGGATCTTCGCCGTCCATTGCTGCAGATCAAGGGCGGGCCGCGGTGCCCGTACCGGCTGGCAGGCCCCCGGCGTCGCGATCCCCGCGATCACCGGCAGAAGCAGCAGAACGACACCTCTTCGCACGATGGCGTCCGTCGCCATGGTCGCAGCCTCCTTTTCCCAGGTAAGGATCAACCGAGAAATAACTTCCCGACTTCCGTAGCAGGCACACGCCGTGTGCCGTCCGCCGGTTACGGCACACGGCGTGTGGGCTGCTAAAAACGGCCGTCAATCACTCGCCACATTGTGTCCCGTTTGTGTTCCATCACCGTACGCCGAAGGCGTTCAACAACACAGCCCAGGGTTGCGCAGCTACCCTGGGTCCCCGGTTCGGACGTCGCCCATCAACCCCGAAGGGGTTGCACAGCGCCCGCTCGAGGGTTGCGCGGGGTGCAACCCCGTTGGGGTTGGGGGGGACTCGGTGCCCGCCAACTTCCGTAGCAGGCACACGCCGAGGCTGTGATTTTTTTCGGAGGCCCACTGGGCATGCCGGGGGAATGACGCTAGCTTGGATATCGTGATGCGGTGGTCGCTGTTTCCCGGAGCGTTGCCAGGAGAGGTACGTATGAGTC